>NZ_JBITMQ010000001.1:665384-1128354 GCF_044466355.1 Actinophytocola sp. NPDC049390 | reverse complement strand
ACACCACCCACCCCCCCCCCACGCCCCCCCCCCAATCTTGTGGTTTTGTTTTACAACCCCCCCCCCCCCCCCCCCCCCCCCCACAACTCGGTGTGCCGGGGAACGCGACTCGCGGTGTGTTCAGCCGATCTGGTAGGCGCGGACGATCGTTTGCGTCAGCCGGTTCCCGTCCGCGTCCGAGGTGCGGGTCCGCAGCGAGGCGTAGCCGCTCTTCGGGTGACGCACGGTCACCGTCCAGTGGTCGTCGGTACGGCTGACGTCGGCCGGGCGCCACGTCGTCCCGTCGTCGTAGGAGACGTCCACCGACAGCGCGGTGATCCGCGCCGGGCCGTCCTGCCGCTCCACGTACGCGGGGAACGAGAACCGGCAGTCGCCGGGTGCCCGGTTGCGCACGTCGACCGCCGGGGCGAACCGGGTGGTCAGCATCGGCAGTGCCTTGCCGTCACCGGCCGCCGAGGAGCGGAAGACCCACTCCGCGGTGACCACCGTGGACAGTGTCCAGTCCGCGCCGGACCGTTTCGCGTCCGCAACCACGCGGTAGGACGACTCCTGGTCCGGCACCGGGTACTCGACGACGTCGGTCACCGGCGAGGTGCCGAGTTCGACGTCGTCGCGGTACACGGTCACCGAACTGGTGGCGTTGGTGAACGGGTCGGCCATGCGAGGGCGGCCCGCGGCGTCGCCGTACACCGGCAGCTTGACGCTGAGCATGCCGTCGTAGCGCCAGGACCACGGGTGTGGCTGCTCGCCGAGGTTGTTGATCGTGGTGCCACGCAGTGTCGGGCCGATGACCGCCTTGTTCCATGCGATCCTGGCAGGCGGGTGGCCCGTGGCGAGCGTCACGCTGTCGACCAGCACAGTCGGGCGCGTGGCCGCCTCCAGTTCCCACTCGGTCGGAGTGAAGTACTCCACCCGCTCCTGCTGGGCCGCTGTCCGCGCGTACAAGCCGGTGCCGACATAGCGGCCGAACAGCTTGCCGAACCCGACGAAGCCCACCAGGTTCGGCGCGTTGTCGTGGTACGCCGCACGCATCGAAGCCAGGTCGCTGGTGCTCGGCCGGTAGATCACCGGGGCGGTGACCTGCCGCTCCACGCCGTGGATCAGCTCGTAGCGCAGTTCCGTGGCCGCTCTGCTGGCGTACCTGACCGTGGTCTCGCCGCGCTTGACCAGCTCGACCAGCCGGTCCACGGTGCCGTTGCCGTCCCTGCCGTAGAAGGTCGGCACCGGCTCACCTTCGACCGGTTCGCCAGGCGGCAGCGGCGTGGCGCCCTGCTCGACGAACCGGAACATGCCCAGCTTGCCGCCCGCCTCGGCGATGTTCACGCCGCGCCGCAGCCACTCCTCCCGGCCGAGGTTCGGGTCGAACTCGACCACCACGAGCTTGCCGGTGGCGTCGATCTTCGCCAGGTCCTCCGGCGTGCCCGCCCCGCCGTAGACCGCGGTGAGCGTGGCCTCCTCGGTCGGCGGCGTGCTGAACAGCGCCTGCAGGTTGACGTCGAACGGCTGCCCGTCGTCGGCCACCATCTGCAGGTCGGGTTCGGTGGCGCGGCGGGCGTGGGCGAGCGCGTACGCGTCCGACGCCGTGCCAGGCAGGGTCGCCGCGTACATCGGCTCGAACCGGGCGTCGCCGTCGTAGATGATCGCGGTCAGGCAGCCGCAGGTCTCGACCCGGGACATCGCGTACAGCGAGTGGGTTCCGCCCCGGGCGTCGGCGTTGTCCGGCTCGGCGACGACCGGTTGGCCGATCCGGGCGTCGAACACCTGCGTGACGTCCCGGTCCAGGTTCAGCTCGGGATGACTGACCATCGTGATGGACGACTCCATGCCCGGCTCGTCCGTGACGATCGCGGCGTGCACGGCGTACCGGCCGCGGGGCAGGGTGACCGTCTCGCCCGAAAGGACGATGTACCACTTGTCGGCCTCGAGGTCGAGGATGTACGCGATCGATCGCCCGTCGGCCACGGGTTCGGCGCCGTTGCGGTCCAACAGGTTCGGTGTGAACGTGTGCCGTTGTTCCTGCTGGTACACCGAGATCGCGGTACGGGTGCGCACCGTGCCGTCGGCGTTGGCCGCGACGAGCACCCCGGAGTAGGTCCCGGTCCGGCCCTCCTGGCCGGTGACGAGCACCTCGACCGGCACGCTGCCACCGGCGGGCACGGTCACGCCGTTCTGGGCCAGGGTGACCAGGCCCGCCGGGGCGGGCTGCCCCTTCTCGTCGACGAGGTCGGCACTCAGCGCCAGGGTGACCGGCGTGTCACCGGTGTTGGTCCACGTGACCGTCCTGCGTTCCTGCGACCCGGTGTTCGGCCACGGCAGGTACGCCGACACCGAGGCGGTGGCGACGACCGGGGTCGCGGTCGCCCGCGCCAGGTCGAGCCGACCGGCGCCGACCCCGAACACACCCGCGCCCGGGATCTCCCGCGCGCTGCTGACCAGCGCCGACTTCAGCATGGGCCCGCGCCAGTCCGGGTGCTGCTGGGCGAGGATCGCGGCCGCACCGGCCACATGCGGCGCGGCCATCGAGGTGCCGTCGAGTTTCTGGTAGCCATCGCCCACCGGTTCGCCCAGCGCCGGCACGTCCGCGGGCCGGGCCGCCACGATGCCCCCGCCCGGTGCGCTGATCTCGGGCTTGGCCGCGCCGTCGCCGATCCGGGGACCGCGGCTGGAGAAGTCGCTCAGCTCGTCCTGCTTCGACACGCTGCCGACGGTGAGCGCGTCGTCCGCGGTCGCCGGGGAGGACACGGACCGGTCCACCCCCGTAGTTGCCCGCGGAGATCACGAACAGCGTCCCGTACTGGCGGCTCAGCTCGTTGACCGCCAGCGACATCGGGTCCTGGCCGTCAGTGGGCTCGCTGCCCAGGCTCATGTTGACGACCTTCGCGCCGGATTCGGCGGCCGCCCAGCGCATCCCGGCGAGCACGCCGTCGTCGGTGCCCCAGCCGCTGTCGTCGAGCACCTTGCCGACCGCGAGGGACACGTCCGGCGCGACGCCCCGGTACTGCCCGCCCGACGCGGCACCCGTCCCGGTGATGATCGACGCGACGTGGGTGCCGTGCCCGTGCCCGTCCTCGACCCCGCCGGTCCCGGTGAAGTCCTTGCTGACGGCGGTCTTGCCGGTCAGGTCGGGGTGGTCGGTGTCGATGCCGGTGTCCAGCACGGCCACCCGCACCCCGGCACCGGTCATCCCACTCTGCCAGGCGGTCGGCGCACCGACCTGCGGCACGCTCTCGTCGAGGGTGGCCCGGACCCGCTTGTTCAGCCAGACCTTCCGCACCCCGTCGGTTCCTCGGGCCCTGGCCGTGCCGGTCAGCCCGTCGTAGAACGCCTTGGTGGCGGACTTCTTCTGGTCCAGCGCGGTCAGGTTCAGCTCCGGCAGCGTCCGCCGCACCGACGCGCCCGCGGGCACGGCGGCCCGCGCCCGGGCGTCGGCGTGCTCGACCAGCAGCGGCACGGCCGAGGTGTGCGCGTCGTCGTAGCGCTGCCTGATCAACCCGGTGACGTTGAACAGCTCGCGGTCCAGCACGCCACTGGTCACCAGCCGAGCCGCGTCACCGGGCACCACGTACCGGTCGCCGTCGTGCCAGAAGTCCTGGAACGGCACCGGGTGTGTGCGTACCACGGGCTCGATCCGCAGCGGCGCCGAGGCACCGCTCCCCCACAGCTCCACCCGGTCCCCGCTGACCAGCGTCACGGACACCGGCTCACCTCGGTCGGCGCGGGCGCCCTGTTGCGCCACCGCCACCGGTTCCACGCCGGACACCACACTCGCGGCCAGCGCGACCGCGAGCGCGACGACCGCGCCGCCACGCCACAATTTTCGGCGCACCACATCTCCTCCAAGTCAGGAAATCCCTTCCCATCCTCAGAACTACGCAACGCCGTACCGCGTTTACCGCCCGCACCGAATTAGGCCATCCGGCGCAGTGCCCTGGTGCGAACCAACCGGGAGGAAACCGGGATGAAAGTGGCAGGACCACAGTGGTGCCCCGGCTTCCGACGACGGACCCGGGGAGAACCATGAGACTCGGCAGAAGACTGGTCGCGTTGGGCGCGGCAGTCGCGGTCACGGCGGGGCTCGCGCCCACCGCGGTCGCGCGGCCGCTCGCACCGGGCGCGGCGCCAGGGACCCACACGGTCACCCTGATCACCGGGGACCGCGTGACCGTCGGCGAGACCGCGTGGCGGGTCGAGCCGGGACCGGGGCGGGACGGCATGACGTTCTCCGTCGACCGCTCGGGGGAACGGCTGTCCGTGGTGCCCGCCGACGCCCTCTCGCTGCTGCGCGGCGACCGCCTCGACCGGCGGCTGTTCGACGTCACCGGCCTGATCGACGCCGGTTACGACGACGCGAACCGGGACACGCTCCCGCTGATCGTCACCTACACCGGCGCGGTGCCGCGGTCCGTTACCGCGGCGACCATCACCCGGGAACTCCGCAGCGTCAACGGTTCGGCCGTCACCGCCGACAAGGCCACCGCCACGACCGCGTGGCACGGCCTGCGCACGAGCCGGACCGGGGTCGAGAAGATATGGCTCGACGGCGTGGTGAAACCGCTGCTGGACCACAGCGTGCCGCAGATCGGCGCGCCCGCGGCGTGGGCGGCGGGCTACACCGGCGCGGGCGTGAAGGTCGCCGTGCTGGACAGCGGTGTCGACCAGACCCACCCGGACCTCGTCGGCCGGGAGGTCGCCGAGCGGAACTTCACCGACTCGGCGGACGCCGTCGACCGGTACGGCCACGGCACCCACATCGCGTCGACGATCGCCGGCAACGGCGCGACGTACCGGGGTGTGGCACCCGACGCCGCCATCCTGGACGGCAAGGTGCTCAACGACATGGGGTGGAGCAGCGACTCCTGGACCATCGCCGCCATGGAGTGGGCCGCGGAGCAGGGCGCGGCGGTCGCGAACATGAGCCTCGACGGCTTCGACGGTCGACTCCTGGAGGCCGCCGTCGAACGGCTCTCGGCCCAGTACGGCATCCTGTTCGTGTGCGCCGCGGGCAACGCGGGCGCCCCGGGCACGATCACGACGCCCGCGTCCGCGGATTCGGCGCTCGCCGTCGGCGCGGTGGACGACCAGGACGCCGTCGCGCCGTTCTCCAGCCAGGGCCCGTCGATCCACGACGGCCCGATCAAGCCCGAGATCACCGCGCCGGGCGTCGGGATCGTCGCCGCGAAGGCCGCCGAGGGCACCATCGGGACGCCGGCGGGCGACGGCTACGTCTCGTTGAACGGTTCGTCGATGGCCACGCCGCACGTCGTCGGCGCCGCCGCCGTGCTGGCCCAGCGGCGCCCGGACTGGACCGGTCAGCAGCTCAAGTCCGCGCTGATGGCGTCCGCCGCGCCCACCCCCGGCGCGTCCGCCTTCGCGCAGGGCGCGGGCCGGGTCGACGTCGCCAGGGCCGTCACCCAGGTCGTCACGACCACGCCGACGAGCGTCAACCTCGGCACGGCGGCATGGCCGCACACCGACGACCAGCCGCTCACCGCTCCGCTGACCTACCACAACGCGGGCGGCGCGGACGTCACGCTGGACCTCACCGTGAGCGGGCTTGCCCCCGACGGTGCCCCGGCACCCGACGGGATGTTCTCGCTCGACGCCACCCGGCTCACCGTGCCCGCGGGCGGGGACGCGGCCGTCACCGTCGTCGCCGACACGCGGGCGGGCGCGACCGACGGCCGGTTCACCGCGCACGTCCGCGCGACCGGCGACGGCACCGCGGTCAGCACACCGGTGGCGGTCGAACGGGAGGTCGAGAGCTACGACCTGACCGTCGACGTCCGCGCCCCTGACGGCACCCCGGCGACCGACTACACGATGCGGCTTCTGCCCGCGTCCGAGAGCATCGACTACTCCGATCTCACCCACCCGCGTTACCTGTACGACCCGGACGGCACCGTCGAGGCCCGCCTGCCCAAGGGCGCGTACTCGGTGCTGACCGCGGTGGTCGACGGAACCGGGCACCAGCACCTGCTGCCGTACCCGGCACTGACACTGGACCGGGACACCTCGTTCGTGGCGGCGGCGTCGGCGGCACGCCCGGTGCGCGTCACGCCTCCGGACCCGGCCGCCGCACCGGACGGCGCGAGTGTGGGCATCGACATGACCTACACGAACGTGCCCAGGCCCGTCACCGCGGAGTTCTACGGGGCCGACGTCGCCGACTTCTCGCTGGCGCCGGTAGGACCCGCGTTGCCCGCCGACCGGATGAGCACGCACATCGGCACCCACCTGTCGGTGCCCGGCGGAGACACGTACTTCCTCGCCTGGTTCGTGAAGGGCACCGTGCCCGCGGGCTTCACCAAGGTCGTGCGCAGGCAGGACCTCGCGAAGGTCGATGTCCACCTGCACGCGGAACGCCCCGGCCGGCCGGCTATCCGCGGCGCCGTCGCGTCCCCTGTGGACGGAGCGGCGACGTGGTCCGGTTCCTACCTGACGGAACCGCCCGCCGACCACACCGAGTACTACACGACCGACGGCGTGCGATGGCAGGGCACGCTGGAGACGCTGGACCCGGACACCGGTTTCACGGACCGGTCGCTCTTCTCACCGCTGGCGGTCTACCAGGCGGGCCGCACCTACCGGGCGCGGTTCGGTGGACCGGTGATCGGGCCGGCGTTCAACACTCCCGTCGACGGCGTGCCCGACGCGTTGCGGCAGGGCGACCTCGTCAACGTCTGGATGCACGTGTTCGGGGACGGGGCGGGCAACAGCGGCGACTCGCCGCTGTCGTCGGCGAGCACCAGGCTCTACCGGAACGGCACCCTCGTCGGCGAGGGCCAGGGCGCGGGCATCGGGGTGTGGCGCGTGCCCGCCGAGGCCGACGACTACCGGCTGGTCGTCGAAGCCGAACGGGACCCGGCGTTCGACGTGAGCACCCGGCTCGCCGTCGCGTGGACGTTCCGCTCCGGGCACGCCGACGACGTCGCGGCGCTGCCGCTGTCGGCCGTCCGCTTCAGCCCGGTCGTGTCCGCCGACAACACCGCGCCCGCCGGGACACCGTTCGTGGTGCCGGTCGCCGTGCAGGCACAGGACGGCAGCCGGTACACACCGAGCCGGCTGACGATGGACGTCTCCTACGACGAAGGGCAGACCTGGCGCAGGGCCGTGGTGGTGCACAACTCGGCGGTCGTGCTCGACCACCCGGCCACCGCGACGTCGGTGTCCCTGCGTGCGAAGGCCACCGACGGTGCGGGCAACACGGTCGAGCAGACGGTGATCCGCGCGTACAAGCTGGCGCCGTGACCGCGCCACCCGGTGCGTTCGACGACCGGCCCGCCGGCTGAGGGGCACCTCCGGGCGCCCGATGGGGCGCCCGGAGGGCCGTACCCGGCCGCGCGCGGGCCTGGCACAACTGAGGTATGGCGGAGCAACCGACGCTCAGCGCGGGCGACACCGGGGAATGGGTGACCTACCTGCAGCAGCTGCTGGAGTACCACCAGATGGGCAGCGGCTTCGAGGGCGGCACCTACTGCGCGGCCACCGAGTACGCGGTGAGCACGCTCCAGCAGCACCACGGGCTGTCCGCGACCGGTCAGTGCGACGAGGCGACCTGGGCAGCGCTGACCGGCGAGGCGGCGTCGGCCGAGCAGTCCGGGGAGCTGCCGACCGACATCGCGGTCTCCATGCAGGTGCAGGTCGCCGCGCCGGACGAGCAGATCACGCTGGACGAGCTGGACGAACTGCCGGGCAACGCCAGGAGGGTCTCATGACCGACACCGAGCAGCAGGGCGCCATCTCCGTCGAGGCCGCCGCCGAGGGCGACACCGGTGAGGGCTTCGAGGGCACGATGACCTTCGAGTTCGCCTTCGGGGACTTCCACCTGTTGCCGCGGCCGTTGTTCGGGTTGCTCAACCCGGGTGACCCGGCGTTCTCGATCTCCTACTCGACCGGCTACTCCTGGCAGGCGAAGTTCGGGTGGACGCTGCTCCAGCGGAGCTGGCCCGCGTTCGGGTCGCACCTGGAGTTCAGCCTCGAACAGGGCATCGGCGCGCAGTTCGGGCACGACTCGACCGAACACGCCTGGATCGTGGACTTCCTGCAGGGCGGGGTGAAGTACCCGGTGCGCCGCTCGAACATCTACCTGTTCGGCGAGGTCGGGTTCGGCGGTCAGTACAACCACGCCGGTGGCTGGACCGCGGGGTTCACCGGCGCGATGGGGATCGGGATCGAGCTGGAAACGGTGTTCGGCAGGCACTGACGAACCGGCGGATTCCGAGGAAGTGCGCTCGGGCACTTCCTCGGAATACCGGAGGGAATTGTCAGCCGAAGTTCACGTCACTGCACCACATGTACGTCTGGTCGAGGTGTGATGCCTGCCAGATCGTGAACACGATGTGGCGTCCGGTGTAGCCGGACGTCTGGACGTTGAACGAGATGTTCTGGGCAGGCGCGTACCTGCCGGTCTGCATGATGAAATCGAGGTTGCCCCAGCCGAGGCGCTGTGTTGTCGGGTCGAAGCCGTTCTTGCTGACATAGACCCGGAAGAAGTCAGCTCCGTGACTGGCCTGGTCGTACAGCTGCATCGTGAAGTTGTCGCTGAGGTTGGTGGTCTTCCACTGGCCCGGGTTGTTCAGGGAG
Source organism: Actinophytocola sp. NPDC049390 (assembly GCF_044466355.1). Taxonomy (NCBI): domain Bacteria; kingdom Bacillati; phylum Actinomycetota; class Actinomycetes; order Pseudonocardiales; family Pseudonocardiaceae; genus Actinophytocola; species Actinophytocola sp. NPDC049390. The sequence continues at coordinate 1,119,771 of NZ_JBITMQ010000001.1, read as the reverse complement.
TTGTTGCGGGCGAGACCGTTGCTGCACAACTGCCCGTCGGGCGTCGAACCCTGGAAGTTGCCACCAAGCCCGTCCCGCAGCGCGCTCATCCAGTTCCACATGGTGTCCGGGTTGGCCTGGTAAGCCTGCCAGCACATGGGATCCTCTTGCTGCATGGCAGGGTTCATGTGGTCGCTGCCCCATGCCTGCCAGCAGTGATAAGCGCGGGTCTTGGGATTGACGATGGTGCCGTGGGCCGATGCCGTCGGGGTCCAGATGAACACACTGGCGAGCGCGGCGATGACCAGTACCAGCAGAGCGCGCCGCGGCGCCGTCGGCCTGGAGGTCGTGCGCATACGCATGGATGAGGCCTCCATCTCCGTTGATGGGAATCGTGATCGGATTGGGAGCGCTCCCAGCAATCACCAAGAGTATCGGCTCATGACTCGAAGTTCAACGGAACGTGGAGAATTCGGGTGGACGATTCACGCGCTCCGAAAGTTTCAGCCGCGCGATTTCCCACAATGCCCGGTCACGACGGTTCGTCGTCGAGGCGCGCCAGGATGCGACCGTAGATCCGCTCCAGCGTGGCGAGGTCCTCGGGGCCGACGACGTCGATGACCAGCCGCCGGACGGTGGCGACGTGCCGGGGTGCCGCGGCCGCGATGGCCTCCCGGCCCGCCGCGGTGATCGTCACGAAGACCCCGCGGCCGTCCTCCGCGCACTCCTCCCGCGCCACCAGGCCGCGCTTGGCCATTCGCGCGATCTGGTGCGACAGCCGGCTCTGCTCCCAGTCGATGGCCTTCGCCAGGTCCTGCGGGCGCAACCGCCCCTCCGGCACGTCGGTCAGCGCCACCAGGATCTCGTAGTCGGGCCCGGACAGCCCGGACCGCGACTGCAGGTCACGGCTCAACGTCGCGATGAGCTTCTGGTGCAGGCGGATGAAGGCGCGCCAGGCCTGGTGCTCGGCCGGGCTGAGCCACTGGGTCTCGTCCATCGGCAGCGACCCTACGTCAGCCGGCCCGCGGTCCGGCGTCGGCGCGGGCGCGGGCGATCAGCCGTCCGCGCTCGGTGCCGGGGAACCGGTCGAGCCGCGCACGGACCTCGTCGGCGGGCACGTCCGCGCCGAACAGCTCGGTGCCCGGCTCGAACCGCGCGCCCTCGGCGAGCGGGCCCGCGACGACCGGGTCGAAACCGAGCCGGTCGACCATCGCGGCCACCGCGGCGACGTCGGCGTGGTCGTCACCGGCGATCGCCACGGCGACCCGGCCCGCCGCGCCGGAAGGCCGGGCCTTGTCCTCGATGTCGTGGTATCCCACGTGGTTGAACGCCTTCACCACGCGGGCACCGGACAGGAACGCCTGCACGGTCTCGCTCGTCGTGGTCCTCGGGTCGGTGAGGTCGTCACGGCGGCCGTCGACCTCCCACCAGTAGTTCATGGCGTCGACGACGAGCTTGCCGCGCACCGCGTCGGACGGGATGGTGCGGTACTTCCCCAGCGGCAGGGCCAGGATCACCAGGTCGGCCCGCGCGGCGGCGTCGGCGGCGGTGGTGGCCACCGCGCCGGGCGTGAGCACCTCGACGGTCAGTGCGATCTTCTCGGGGTCACCGGAACCCGCGACGAGCACCCGGTATCCCGCGGCCAGAGCGAGCCGCGCCAGCACGGTGCCCATCTTGCCCGCGCCGAGAACGCCGATGGTCTCGTCCATCAGGCGAGGAGGTCCCGGACCATGGGGATCACCTTGCCGCCGTACAGTTCGACGGCCCGCAGCCGCGCCCCGGCGGGCTGCGATCCCACGGAGTAGATGAGGTCGAACCGGCCGACCCCGAGCGCGCTGACCGCACCGGCGATCCGGCGGGCGACGGTCTCCGGCGATCCGATGTAGAGCGACCCGTGCTCGATGTCGTTCTCGAACTCCTCGCGGCTGACCGGCGGCCAGCCCCGTGTGGCACCGATCCGGTCGCGCATCACCCTGTACCGCGGCCAGAACACCTCCTTCGCCTCCTCGTCGGTGTCGGCGACGAACCCCGGCGAGTGCATGCCGACCGGGTGGGCCGTGGTACCGAACTTCTCGGCGGCCTTGCGGTACAGCTCGACGTAGGAGGCGAACCGCTGCGGCGGCCCGCCGATGATCGCCAGCATCAGCGGCAGGCCGTACCGCGCCGTGCGGACCACCGACTGGGGCGAGCCGCCCACGCCCACCCAGGTGGACAGCCGCCCCGACTCGGTCTTCGGGAACACGTCCGCGTCGACGAGCGGCGGCCGCATCGTGCCGCTCCACGTCACCGGCTTCTCGTCGAGCAGCGCCGCGAACAGGTCGAGCTTCTCCTCGAACAACGTGTTGTAGTCGGCGAGGTCGTAGCCGAACAGCGGGAACGACTCGGTGAACGAACCGCGGCCGAGGATGACCTCGGCGCGGCCGTTCGACAACGCGTCCACCGTGGCGAAGCGCTGGAACACACGCACCGGGTCGTCCGAGCTCAACACGGTGACCCCCGAGGCGAGCCGGATCCGCGAGGTGCGCGTCGCGATCCCGGCGAGCACCGTCTCCGGCGAGGAGATCGAGTACTCCGGCCGGTGGTGCTCGCCGAGGGCGATCACGTCCACACCCAGCTCGTCGGCCAGCACCGCCTCGTCGACGACCTGGCGGATCGCGGCCGCGTGCGACAGCAGGGCCCCGGAGTCGCCCTCCGGCACGTCACCGAAGGTGTCGATACCGAACTCCAGATCGGACATGACGAGGCTCCTCCCGCGAGGTACATGATACGTCAAGTATCTCGCCGCGGGAGCACATGTCAAACGCGGGGTGCCGTCAGGACGCTGCGATGGCCTGGACGATCAGTTCGTTGCGCGCGTCCTGTCCCAGGGGCACGGTGGTGTGGACGCCGTCGCGCAGGTACCCGGTGAGCCGGGACGGCTTCGCGGCGAGGAACTCCGCCCACCTGATGATCCGCAGGTTCGGGTGACGCTTCTGCGCGTCGGCCAGCTGGAGGTTGATCCAGGCGCTGTTGCGCTGGTCGGCCAGCTGGACGGCCGCGGTCTGGCTGGTCCTCGCGACCTGCGTGTTGACCCAGAACACGGTCCGGGTCGGCCCGACGATGCTCATCGTCCGGTCGACCTGCGCGGCGAACACCGGCGGCGTGAAGATGTCGTTCGACCCGGTCGCCATCAGGATCCGGCGCGGCAGGCCGTAGCTCTGGGCCCACGAGGCCAGCGCGTCGACCGCGGGCGCCGTCGGCCTGCCCGACCAGTTGTGCACGGCGATCTGGTCCCCGGTGCGGTCCAGAAGCCGCTGCGCCAGCGAGTAGCCGTCCTGGACGGAGATGCTGTCGCCGAACATGAACAGCCCGTCGTTGGCGAGGACCGGCCGGATCTGGGTGAGCGTGGAGATCGCCTTGGACAGGTCCTCCCACGGGCCCAGCGCGCCGGAACCGTAGCCGTCGGCGGCCGCCTCACCGGCCGTCAGGAACGACGTGCCGACGACGACCGCACTCGCCGCGCCCGCCGTGAGCAGCCGTCTCCGCGAGGTTTTCATGTGTTTCCCCGTTCTTCCCCGTGGTCGATCCTCGGATGCCGGGGACGCTACCGACGACGGGCACAGCCCCCGCACAACACGCGGTGCCGGGCGACGACCTGATCACGTGCGGGATCGCTGTTGGTCGTTGGTGCGGCGCAGTAGCCAGTCGGTGCCGGTGTCGATGAGGACGTAGCGCACGTCGTCGCGGCGGCCGTGCAGGGTGAAGACGAACCGGCGCGGGGTGCGGTCGTGTTCCTCCCACCAGCCGATGTCGGCGATGGACTTGTGCTCGTCCTCGTACTCGAGGTGGTCGAGGTCGTGGTCGGGCACGGCGATCGCCAGCCGGTTCTCCCCCGGCTTGCCCGGCAGTCCACGTGGGACCGCCCACGAGCGCAGAACGCCGTTCTCCTCCAGCCGCAGGTCGAAGTGCGGCCGCGGCTTGCGGTGGTCGTGCAGCACGAACGCGGGTCTTTCCAGGTTCACGATGCCGCCAGCCTATAGTGCCGGTCGCCGCGGTCGGGTCAGAGCAGGTCCTGCGCCTCCGCGCGCAGCGCCGACAGCGACTGCCGCACGGCGGCGGTGTCCGGCAGCACCGCCAGCAGCAGCGGGCTACCCGCGGCCGGGTCGGTGGACAACGTCCCGCGGATCCACTCCATGCCGTCCTTCAGCTCGGCGAACGCGTCCGTCGTCCCGTCGCTGCGGGCGAAGTTACCCAGCGCCGACCGGTGCATCGCGTCGATGAGGGCCGCGAGGGCCATCGGCAGGAACGGGGGGCCGTCCGCGGGCAGGTGGTCACGCAGGTAGGCCCTCGTCATCGCCACGTACCGCTCGTGTTCGAGGACCTCCCGCCTGCGCAGCTCCGGCACCAGCCTGGTCAGCCGGTAGCGGCGGAGGACCAGCTCGGGGCGGCTCAGGAAGTCGAGCAGCACCGCCTCGGTGGCCGCGATGACGATGTCCACCGGGGTGCGGACGCCGGTCGGGGCGACCAGGTGGCGGGACAGCAGTTCGAGGCGGGCGGAGTGGTCGGGGAACGCCAGCTCGTCCTTGCCGTCGAAGTGGCGGAACACCGTCCGGCGGGACACGCGGGACGCGTCGGCCACCGCCTCCACGGTGACGCTTTCGTAGCCCTGCTCCAGGAACAACGCCATCGCCGTTTCCGCGATGCGGTACTTCGTCTCCAACGCGCGGTCGACCGCCACCGACTCCCCTCCTCTCGCGCGAACCCGTCCGGCGAGTCTAGGCCGCCGGACGGGTCCGCGCCGGTCAGCCGCCGAACGCGCCGGGGCGGGCGGTCGCGGTCACGTCGGTGGCGTCGAAGACCATGCTCCGCGGCCACTGGCTCCACCGCGCGCCGAGGCCGGCGTGCTGCGGGCTCCCCGTGCGGACGAACGCGCGGACGCTGTCGATCATCAGGTCCGACAGCGCCAGCCGGCCCGGCTCGTTGCGGCGGCTGAACGAGTGGGCGAACACCCCGTCGTCGAACGTGTGGAACACGAACGGCAGGTCGAGGGCGTGCACCGCGCCGTACACCGTGTCGAAGGGAGCGGGCTGCTGGTTCCAGCCGAACTGGTAGTAGTACAGCCGTTCGTTCCCGGCCGCCAGCACAGAGTTCATGGAGTCCTCGACGATTCCCATGAAGATGGCGTCGGTCAGCTGGTCGGCGGCCTCGTTCCACCCGCCGGGGCCGTCGACCGGCAGGTAGCGGTCGGCGATCAGGTCCTCGACCGTCAACTCCGACGGCCGGTCCGGGTCGAACTCGTACTGCAGGGTGAACCGGTCGTAGTCGGTGGGGCGGTGCGCGCCGATGACCGCCCCGAAGAGCTTCCCCTCCTCGGTCGTGTTGCCCGCGAGGACCGGGACGTCGCGGTACTCCCCCGCCGCGATCGCCGCGTACGGGTCGGCGGGCAGCACGGTGCCGTCGCCGATCACCCGGGGCGGGTCGCCGATCACGGCGCCGAGGCGCACCTGTGCGCGGACGAGGTCCTCGGCGGACATGGCCCGCAGGTCGGCCACGTCACCTTCGGGGCCGGCCGCCTCGTCGACGAACCGGTCGGCGTAGGCGCGTGCGGCCGCAGGCGTCGCGAACCGCAGGCCGCCGCTCAGCGGGATCGCCTTGTCCATCAGGCCCTTGCTCAGCGGCGAGACCACGAGCGCCCACACGTTGACCGCGCCCGCGGACTCGCCCATCACGGTCACGTTCCCCGGGTCACCGCCGAAGGCCCGCGCGTTGCGGTTGACGAAGCGGAGCGCCTCGAGCTGGTCCAGCGTCCCGAAGTTCCCCGAGTCGCCGAGCCGGTCACCGGTACCGCGGCCGGGCAGGTCGAGCCACCCGAACACGCCGACCCGGTAGTTGACGGTGACCACGACCGCGCCCGCTTTCCGTGCCAGCGCACGGCCGTCGTACATCGGGTCGGCCGAGTAGCCGACCATGTTGCTGCCGCCGTACACGAACACGATGACCGGGAGGTTCTCCCGCCGGTCCGCGGGTCGGAACACGTTGAGCGTCAGGCAGTCCTCGGCGCCGACCGGTTTCTTCAGCCCGTCGCGGATGTCGAGCCCGTAGTGCGGTCCGCTGGGCGCCGGGCTGAAGAACCGTCCTTCTTGGACACAGCCGTCGCCGAACTCGCGTGCGTCCCGCACGCCGTGCCACGGCCGGTGGGTCACCGGGGCGTGCCAGCGCAACCGCCCGACGGGTGGCTCGGCGTACGGGATGCCGCGCCACGACAGACTTCCGGCCTCGTCGACGCCCCTGACGAACCCGAGACTCGTGTGCCGGACCGTGGCCGCACCGCGCGCGCTCGCGACCGGGGCCGCCACGGTGGTCGCGACGACCGTGACACCGAGGACGACGGTCAGGAACCGCTTCAGCACAGTCATTTGTTCCCCTCCACACCGACCAGGGCGCCCGTGGTCGCCGCGTCCTCGGCACGCACGGTCCGCCACAGCAACGGCACGAGCAGCACGCCGACCACGGAAGCACCGACGAGCACGGCGAAACCGGCCGACTCGCTCCCCGTGCTCTCGGCGAACCCGTACAGGTACGGCCCGACGAACCCGCCGAGCAGGCCGACCATGTTGATGAACGCCAGCCCCGCCGCGGCCATGAGACCGGACATCCGCGCCATCGCGACCGACCAGTACAGCGGCAGGACGCCGATGAGCAGCAGCATGGCGAGGTCGATCAGGAGGATGCGTGCGACCGCGCCGTCGGAGAACGCGTAGGCGACCGCCACCAGCGCCGTCGCCACGGTCACGAACATCAGCACGCGCATCTCGTTCCGCACGCGGCGCTGGAACCACGGGATGACGAGCACGCCGATGAACGCGCCGATGCCCACGCTGCCGCTCACGACGCCGATCAGGAAGGACCCCTCGACGTCCAGGCTCTCGACGATCGACGGGAAGTTGTACTGGATGGCCACACTGTTGACCTGGTTCGCGAAGTAGACCGCGGACAGCGCGAGGATGAACGGCCTGCCGAAGGCGACCTTGACGTTGCCCTTCAACGAGGTGTGCGCCGGTGCCCCGCGTACGACCGCGCGGTCGGCCAGCACCTCGGCCTCCGGCTCGGTCAGCCAGGGTGCGTCCGCCGGGCGGTCTGGCACCATGCGCAGCACGACGAACGCGACCACGATCGTGATCGCACCCTCGACGAGGAACATCCACTGCCAGCCGAACAGCCCGCCCGCGCCGTGGAGTTCCATCAGCGCCCCACCGATCGGGCCGCCGAGGGCGAGGCCCGCGCACACGGCGAGGTAGATGATCCCGACCATCGTGACCCGCTGCTTCTGCGAGAACCAGACGGTGATGATGTACATGAGCGCCGGGTACAGGCCCGCTTCCGCCGCGCCGAGCAGGAACCGGACGACGTAGAACGAGAGCTCGTCCTGCACGAACATCATGCAGGCGCAGAGCGCACCCCAGGTCAGGGCGATGCGGGCGATCCACCGCCGCGGGCCGACGCGGTGCATGATCAGGTTGCTGGGCACCTCCAGCAGTGCGTAGCTGAGGAAGAAGATCCCCGCGCCGACGCCGTACGCCGCGGCGCTGATGCCCACGTCGGCTTCGAGCGAGGTCTTGGCCAGGCCGACGTTGGTGCGGTCCACGAAGGCCATGAAGTAGACGAGGCAGAGGATCGGCAGGAGGTGGAGCGCGGCCTTGCGGCTTGCCACGGCGTGCAGAACATCGTCGTCAGACTGGTCAGGCTGGTTCACCAGGATCTCCTATGACACTGGATGACACCGATTTGGCACTCAGTGACATTCGACTGTGCCACAGGCCACACCCGAGCACAAGACTGCGGTGCCGCGCCGTGAACGCGCTCTCCTGACATGTGATCGCGCTCACCCCGGTTCACGGCCGCGGATGCCTGTCCCGTCTCGTGGTCGTCAACCGAGTGGAAAGGACTGACACCATGCACAGGATCGTGGTTCTCGGCGCCGGGTACACGGGCATGTCGGCCGCGTCGCACCTGGTGGGGCGCACCCGGCGGCGGGACGACGTGCGGATCACCGTCGTCAACGCGAGCGCCCGGTTCACCGAGCGGCTCCGGCTCCACCAGGTCGCGTCCGGGCAGGAGCTGGCCGAGCTGAACATCCCCGACCTGCTGCCCGACGTCGACCTCGTGTGCGGCTGGGTCACCGCGGTGGACGTCGACGCGCGCGCCGTCCGGGTGGACGACGAGCGGGTCGTCGAGTACGACACCCTGGTCTACGCGCTGGGTTCGGTCACCGACACCTCCTCGGTGCCCGGCGCGGACGAACACGCCTACACCCTCGACCACGCCGAGTCGCTCGCCCACCGGCTGTCCGGAATGGACTCCGGCACGGTCGTCGTCTGCGGCAGCGGACTCACCGGGGTGGAGGCCGCGGCCGAGATCGCCGAACAGCACCCGGGCCTGGACGTCGTGCTGCTCGGCCGGGAGGAACCGGGCGCGGGCATGGGGCCGAAGGCCAAGGCGCACCTGCACGACACGTTGGGGCGGCTCGGGGTGCGCGTCCACAGTGGAGACATCGGCAAGGTGCTGCCGGACGCGGTGCGGCTCGTGGGCGGGGAGACGATCGCGGCGGACGTGGTGTTGTGGACGAGCGGCGTGCGGGTACCCAGGCTGGCCAGGGAACTCGAGGCCGACGAACGGGGCCGGATCGTCACGGACCCGGCGCTGCGGTCGGTGTCGCACCCGGACGTGTACGTGGTCGGGGACGCCGCGGCGGTCCGGCTGGGTTTCGGCGTGCTGCACGGCACGTGCCAGAGCGGCATGCCGACCGGGGTGCACGCGGCGGTGTCGATCGTGCGGGAGCTGAACGGCAAGGCGCCCAAGCCTTTCCGGTTCGGCTACTACCACACGCCGGTGAGCCTGGGCAGGCACGACGCCGTCGTCCAGTTCACCAAGCCGGACGGCGCGCCGAGGAGGCTGTCGCTCACCGGCCGCCGCGCCGTCTGGTACAAGGAGACGGTGAGTTCCTCGCCGTGGCCGACGTTCCGCCGGATGACCAGGATGCCCAGGTCGGGCGCGATCTGGCCGCACGGCGGCCGCTACACGCGATGACGGTCTTCGACGAGCACAGGAACCTGCTGTTCTCGGTCGCCTACCGCGTCCTCGGGTCGGCCGCCGACGCCGAGGACGCGGTGCAGGACACCTGGGTGCGCTGGTCGGCGGCCGACCGCGGCGCGGTCGCCGACCCGAAGGCGTACCTGGTGCGGATCGTGACGAACGTGGCGATGGACCGGCTGCGGTCGGCGTCACGGCAGCGCGAGACCTACCTCGGTCCGTGGCTGCCGGAGCCGGTCATCACCGATGAGACCACCGACGCCGAGACGGTGTCGATGGCGCTGCTGGTGGTGCTGGAGTCGCTGACCCCGTTGGAGCGCGCCGTGTTCGTGCTGAAGGAGGCGTTCGGCTTCGGCTACGGCGAGATCGCCGAGGCGGTCGAACGCTCGGAGGACACCGTGCGGCAGGCCGCGCACCGGGCGCGCGGACACGTGCGGGCGCGGCGGCCGAGGTTCCACGCGGGACGCACGCGGCAGCGCGAGGTGACCGACCGGTTCGTCGCGGCCGCCTCCGGCGGTGACATCAACACGCTCATGCAACTGCTGGCCCCGGACGTGACGCTGTGGACGGACGGCGGCGGCAAGGTCCGCCAGGCGACCCGCCCGGTGTCGGGTGCCGAGCGCGTCGCCAAGTGGTTCGCCGGCATCGCGACGCGGACGTACGAAGGTGTGGTTCCGGCGGACATGCGCGCCGAGGTGGTCGAGCTGAACGGCGCCCCGGGCATCGTGTTCAGCGGCGCGGGCCGCGTGGTCGCGACCCTGACCCTCGACCTGGACGAGCAGGGCCGCGTCGCCGGCATCCACAACGTCGCCAACCCGGCCAAACTGACCGCCGTCACCGACCGCACCGTGCACCGGCTCTGACGGATCGGACGCAACTATTCGGCAATTGGCGCGAATCCACCCTCACCCGCCTCCGCGGCTCGCTAAAGTCCGCCACACGCTACCGACAGACGAACTCCGCGAGGTCCATCGCGTGGTGCGCGATGACCCGCGGCGGTTGCGGACGGCACTGGACTGCACTGGACGGAGGAGGACGACCATGGGTGACACCCCGAGGCGCCGGATGCGTTCGGCGAGCGTCGTCATCGGGGTCACGGCACTCGCGGCCGCGGCACTGAGCGGCTGCACGTCGTCCCCGGACTACCAGGCCGTCTGCATCGACGAGGAGACCCGCGAACGGGTCGCCGACTACGAGTGCGAAGACGACGACGACTACAGCTCCTACAGCGGCGGCTACAGCTGGTACTACATCAGCAGTGGCCATCGGGTCCCGTCCGTCGGGAGCCGGGTTTCCGGCGGCAGCACCAGCAGGCCGAGCGGGTCGGTGACCGGCGGTCCCCGGTCGTCGTCCGGCGGGTACAGCGACTCCGGCGGTTCGTCGACCGACTACGGCGGCTTCGGCGGCAGGAGCGGCGGCGTCTCCTCCTGACCCCACCCCACTTCGATCCCGGCACCTCGAGAAAGCACCGGAATGAACAACCTGCTCAACGCCATGCTGCACGCCGTGGTCTACGCGTTCACCGCGGGAGCGCTGCTCGTGGCCGCCTACTACGTCCTCGACCTGATCACGCCCGGCCACCTCGGCAGGCAGCTGCGCGGCGACCCCGACGGGGACGAGGAGACGATGCCGTCCCAGTCCGCCGGGGTGGTCGCCGGTGCGTGGACGCTGTCCAACGCGCTCGTGCTGTTCACCGCGATCTGGACCAACGGCCAGACGGACCTCGGCACGGCGCTGCTGTGGACGGTCGCGTTCGGCGCGCTCGGCATCGTGCTGAACATCGTGATGTTCCTCGTCGTCGAGGCGCTCACACCCGGGCGGCTGCGGGAGATCGTGTGCACACCGGGGCCGGTGCGCCCGCTGGCGGTGCTCGCCGCCGCCGCGTCGCTGTCGGTGGCCGGGATCGTCTGCGCGAGCATCGCCTGATGCGCCGCCGCCTCGTCGACCCGCGCCCGGAGTGGGAGCGGATCGTCACCGAGCAGGGGCTGATCTTCCCGGTCACGCCGCTCGAGGACGGCACGACCGTGCCGTACTGGAACGAGGCCGCCTGGTACGAGTTCTCGATGACCGAGGTCCTCCTGCTGGAGGCGGCGACGGAAGAGCTGTGGGCGATGTGCCTGGACGCCGCCGGGTACCTCGCCGCCACGGCGACCGACCGGCGGCTCGGCCTGCCCGCCGGGTCGCTGGAGTTGATCCGCGAGTCCATCCGGCGCGGCGACGAGGCCGTGTACGCGCGGTTCGACCTCGCCCCAACGGGTACGGACCTCGCGACCGCCGGCCCCGTGCGCATGCTGGAGATCAACGGCGACACCCCGACGGGTCTGGTGGAGACCGGCGTCGCCCAGTGGCGCTGGGTCGAGGAGGTCATGCCCGGCACCGACCAGTGGAACAGCGTCCACGACCGGCTGGTGCGGCGGTGGCGCGACCTCGCCGAGTCCGGCGTGCTCGACGGCGACCTGGTGCACTTCCTGTACCTGGACCCCCAGCACGCCGCCGACGCGGGCGAGATGGAGATGACCGTCCACTACATGCTGGACTGTGCCGTGCAGGCCGGTCTCCGGACGGTCGCGCAGCCCATCGACGACGTCGGCTGGGACCGGGCGAACTCCGTGTTCGTCGACCGGGCGGGCAACGAGATCCGCAACGCGTTCAAGCTGTACCCGTGGGAGCTCATGCTCGACGACCGGTTCGGGCGGCTGCTGCTCGACCGCGCCGAGGCCCGCCGCGTGCACTGGTTCGAGCCCGCGTGGAAGGCGCTGCTGAGCACGAAGGCGCTCCTGCCCGTGTTGTGGGAACGCAACCCGGACCACCCGTTGCTGCTGCCCGCCTACTTCGACGGCCCCGGCGACCTCACCGAGTGGGTCGCGAAACCGTTGCACGGCAGGGAGGGCGACAACATCCGCGTGCACCGCGCCGGTGCCCCGGACGTCGAGATGCCCGGGGACTACGGCGCGGAGGGCTGGGTCTACCAGCAGTACACCGAACTGCCGGTGTTCGACGGCAACCACGTCGTCCTCGGCTCGTGGATCGTGGACGGGGAGGCGGCCGGAATGCTGGTCCGCGAGTCCGACGGCCTCGTCACCGACTACTTCAGCCGGGTGGCGCCACACGCGATCAACGACGCGGCGAGCCCGGACGCGGAGCAGGTGCGGGAGTGGCTTGGCGAACGCACCGGGCTGCCGAGGGTGCCCGTCCTGCCCGGGAGTCAGCGGAGGTAGGACGCGCCGTTGACGTCGAGCACGGCGCCGGTGGACCAGCGGGCCGCGGGTGACGCCAGGTACACGACGGCGGCGGCGACCTCCTCCGGCGCGGCGACCCGGCCGTACGGGCTCTGCGCCCGGATCGCGGCGCCGCTCTCGCCGGACAGCCGCCCGGCGACCCGGTCGGTCTCGACGAAGCCGGGCGCCACCGAGGTGACCGAGATGCCGTGCGGGGCAAGGGACACGGCGAGCGACTGGCCGAGCGCGTGGAGACCTGCCTTGCTCGCACCGTACGCCGACGCGTCGGGCTCGCCGCGGAACGCGCCGCGGGAGCCGACGTTCACGATGGCGCCCGCGACACCGCGGGCGATGAGGGCGCGCGCGACGCAGTAGCTCAGGTTGGCCGCGCCGAACAGGTTCACCGCGACGGTCTCCTGCCAGGCCCGCTGCCAGGTGTCGTAGTCGGCGTTCGCGACCGAGTAGCCGCTGGTGACGACGGCGGCGTTGTTGACGAGCACGTCCACGCCGCCGAGCGCGTCGCCCGCGGCCGCGGCGAGGTCCGCGACCTGTCGCGGGTCCGCGAGGTCGCCGGACACCAGCGCGTGCCCGTCGCCCGGCAGCCCGGCGACGGTCTGTTCGGCCTCGGTCCGGCGCGTCGAGTAGTGCACGGCGACCCGGTCGCCAGCACGCGCGAACGCGACCGCGATGGCCCGCCCGATGCCGCCGGACGCGCCGGTGACCAGCACTCCCCTGTCGTTCGTCGTCACCATGATCGGCAGCCTAAACCCGGCTCAGGCGAGCAGGTCGCACGCCACCGCCGAAAGAACCGGTGCGGCCGCTCACTGGGGCCGCAGCCTCGGGTCGACGGCCACCTCGGCCAGTTCCCGGCCGGTCATCGGCATCGCGTCCAGGCCCGGACGGCCGGACCGCGGCACCTGCGCGGTCTGCATGACGAACACGACCGTGCCGTCGGCGTGGCGGTACCCGGCCCACTGGGCGGGCGGGAGGCCGTCCTCGTCCGGGTAGGTGACGTCGGCGACCGCGACCTCCCTGCCGTCGACGGTCACCTCGGTGCAGTCGGCGGCGGTGGCGTCCCACGCGGTCGGGGTCAGCGCGCAGCCCGCCCCCGTCGCCCCCCACGCCGGCGGGTAGACGGTGGCGAGGAGCTCACCGACACCGTCGCCCTTGGTCAGCGGGGTGGCGGCGCCGTAGTTCCACACCCCGTCGACCGGCACGGCCTCGTGGTTCTTCAACGTCCGGTCGGCGTAGTCGTCGACACCCTTCAGGTCGCCCGGTGTCCCGTAACCGGCCGGTGCCACGTCGTCCAGTGCCGCGGCCAGCGCGGCCGCCTTGTCCTCGTGGGACAGTGCGGGCGGGGCGCCGACCCGCACCCCGCCATCGTCCTGCCGGGTCGGCGCGAGCACCGCCACCCCGGCCGCCACGACCGCGACCACGGCCGCGCTCCCGACACTCGCGAACACCGCCCGGCGCCACTTGAGTGTGTGCCGGGCCGCCGTCAGCACGGGTTCGTCGCTCATCGGCGGTGGCGCCACCGCCACCGCCCGGTCCATCACTGCCCGCAGCTCACGTTCGTCCATTGCTCGAACTCCTCGTCCCGTTGAAAAAGATCAGAAACTGCCGGCGGGCACCAGTGCGCGCATCGCCGCGAGGCCGCGAGCCAGCTGGCTCTTCACCGTCCCCGCGCTGCACCCCATCGCCTTCGCCGTGTCCTCGACGGACAGGTCCGCCCAGACCCGCAGCACCAGCGCGACCCGCTGTCGCGGGGCGACCTCGGCGAGCGCCCGCGACAACACCATGCGGTTCTCGACCCGGTCGTCGTGTTCGGGCAGTGGCCGGTCCGCCACCTCGGCGATCGGCCGCTCACGCCGGAAGAACCCGCGCCGCGTCTCGTCGAGGAAGGTCCGCACGAGGATCTGCCGCACGTAGGCGTCCAGCTTGTCCTCGCCGTCGACCCGGTGCCACGCCAGGTACAGCTTCACGAACGCGGTCTGGACGAGGTCCTCCGCGCGGTGCCAGTCACCGCACAGCAGGAACGCGGTCGCGCGCATCACCCCCGACCTGGTGGCGAAATACGCCGCGAACCGCTCGTCGCGTTCGTTCATGGAGTCCCTTCCCGCCGGCGTGCACGCGTTAGACACGCGGCGTCCCCACCAGGAGGTTGCAACCCCGCACGGGAGACCTCGCGTGTCTAGCCCGCACACACGACGACACCCCTGTGGAGATCCTTGATGCGAAGCAGACGAACCCTGCCCGCGCTTCTCGCCGCCGTCATGGCGGCGGCGGTGGCGGCGGTGCCCCACGCCTCCGCGGACGCCGCGGTGACCGCGCCGCTCGGTGCCGCGAGCACGACCGTGACGTTGCTGACCGGCGACGCCGTCACCGTCAGCGGCGGCCGGGTCGTGGCCGTGCGGCCCGCGCCCGGCCGGGACCACGTGTTGTTCGAGTCGTACACCGACGAACGGGGCGACCTCAACGTCGTACCGGACGACGCGCTGGCCCCGCTGGCGAAGGGCACCGTCGACCCCCGCCTGTTCAACGTCACCGAGCTGATCGAGTCCGGGTTCGACGACGCCTCCGCCGACCGCCTGCCCCTGATCGTCGACCACGCCGGGCCCGCACCGCGCAGCGCTTCCGCCCGGGTCACCCGTGACCTGCCCGCGGTGGGCGCGACGGCCGTCTCCGTGGACCGGTCCGCCGCGTACTGGCCGGTGGCGCGCAAGGCCGAACGCGTCTGGCTCGACGGCCGCGTCCGGGTGGCACTGGAGCACTCCGTGCCGCGGATCGGCGCACCGACGGCGTGGCGGGCCGGGCACACGGGCGCGGGCACCACGGTCGCGGTCCTGGACACCGGGATCGACGCCACGCACCCGGACCTCGCCGGGGCGATCGTGGGCGCACACGACTTCACCGGCGACCCCGGCAACCCGGACGACCGGCACGGGCACGGCACTCACGTCGCGTCCATCGTCACCGGTGAGCACGCCACCTACCGTGGTGTGGCACCGGACGCGAAGCTCCTCAACGCGAAGGTCATGGGCGACGACGGCGTCGGGTACGAGTCCGCGATCATCGCGGGCATGGAGTGGGCCGCCACGTCGGGGGCCGACGTGGTCAACATGAGCATCTCCGGTGACCCCAGCGACGGCACCGACCCGTTGTCGCAGGCCGTGAACCGGCTCACCGCCGAGACCGGGACGCTGTTCGTCGTCGCGTCGGGCAACCAGACGAACTACGTCGGGCTGCCGGGCACGGCCGACGCCGCGCTGACCGTCGGCGCGGTCGACCGCGCCGACGCGCTGGCCGAGTTCTCCGGCCGTGGGCCGAGGTTCGGGGACAGCGCGATCAAGCCGGACATCACCGCACCGGGCGTCGACATCGTCGCCGCACGCGCCGCGCACGGCGTCGTCGGTGAGCCGGGGCAGAGCCACGTCGCGATGTCCGGCACGTCGATGGCCACCCCGCACGTCGCGGGCGCGGCGGCGATCCTCGCCGGGCAGCACCCCGGCTGGACCCCGGAGCAGCTGAAGGCCACGCTCATGGGCACCGCCGCGCCGACGGACGGGCTGACGGTCCACGAGCAGGGCGCGGGCCGGGTGGACGTCGCCGCGGCGACCGCCTCGACGACCTCCGCCACCCCGGCGAGCCTCAGCCTCGGGCGGGTGCGGTGGCCGTACCAGGACAGCGACGCGATCACCGGGACCGTCACCTACACCAACCGCGGCACCGGCCCGGTCACACTCGGCCTCGCCGCGGACGTCCGGTACGAGGACGGCTCCGCCACGCCGGACGGCATGTTCACCGTCGCCCCGGCGACCCTGACCGTGCCCGCCGGCGGCGTGGCCACCGCCACCGTCACGGCCGACGTGACCATCGCCGGACCGTCCGGCGCACTCACGGGCACCGTCACGGCGGCCGCGGGCGGCGAGGTCGTGGCGCGCACGCCGATCGCGGTGGAGCGCGAGGTCGAGAGCTACGACGTCGCCCTGAGCGCGATCGCGCACGACGGCACGGCGAGCCACGACTACCGCTACCGGTTCGTCGCGATCGACGAGGTGGCCGTCCACAAGGCGTTCGCCACCGGTCCCACCACGGTCCGGCTGCCCGCGGGCGAGTACACCTACACCGGCTTCGTGCGGGACGCCGGGACCGGGCGCCGCGCATACGTCGTCGAGCCGACGTTCACGGTCAGCGCCGACACGTCGCTGGTCTTCGACGCGCGGGAGGCGGTGCCGGTCGACATCACGGTCGACGACCCGACGGCGCGGGACGTCTACACCCAGCTCGACTTCGTGCGCACGACCGACACCGAGTACGGGTTCACCGCGGAGTCGGTGATGGTGTTCCCCGGGGAACTCCCCGGCCTGACCGTCCGGCCGTCGGCGACCCGCCACCCCGGCTTCACCTTCACCATGCAGACCACGAAGGCGAAGTGGAACGGCGAGTCGTTCGACGGCAGTCCGTACCTGTACCACCTGAAGCACACCGACACCGCCATCCCGGCCACGCCGAGGTGGCACGACCGGACCCGCGACCTCGCGACGGTCCGGTCCGAGCACGCGAGCACCACCCCGGGTTCGACCGGCGTCCGCGACGGGGTCGCCATCCCGCTGCCGGGCACCCTCACCGAGTACTACACCCCCGGCGTGCCGTGGGCCTTCCGCACCTTCGCGGAGATGGCGGGCGGGGGCACCCTCTCCTACCTCACGCAGTACGAACCCATGGTGTTCCCCCACGACGGGACCACGACCGTGCGCTGGAACGTCGGCGTGTTCTCGCCGTCGCTGTCCGGTGGCGGGCCGGGATCGACGGCGTTCCGCGGCCTGGACCGGCTGCACTTCCAGATCGCCCCGATCTCCGACCAGGGGCGCGGCCGGTGGGGGGAGACCTTGGAGACCGGGACGACGACGTTGCTGCGTGACGGTGCGGTGATCGGCGAGTCCGACCAGGTGGCGTTCGGCGTGTTCGAGGTCGGCCCCGAGCGGGCGGACTACACCCTGCGCACCTCGTTCGACCGCTCCGCGTACGCGGGCCTGACCACGCGGTACGACGCGGAGTGGACGTTCAGCTCGCAGCGGGGCGAGCGGCCCCTCGAAGCGACCTACCTGCCGTTGCCGGCGGTGCGGTTCACGCCGCGGCTGGACCTCCGCAACTCGGCACCGGCCGGGCGGTCGTTCACGATCCCGGTCGTGGTGCAGCGCAACGGCAGTCCCACCCCGGGCCCGGTGTCGCCGCCGACCGTCGACGTCTCCTTCGACGACGGTGAGACCTGGCACCAGACGCGGGTGACCCGCAACCGGTCACAGTGGACGGTGACGGTCCGGCACCCGGCCGACGCGGCGTTCGTCTCGTTGCGGTCGTCGGTCGGCGACGCCGAGGGCAACGCCCAACGCCAGACCATCATCCGCGCCTACGCGCTGCGGTGATCGGGCACCGGCGCTGGGAGGTGGCGGCCTCCCAGCGCCAGGTGCGCCGACAGGGCGTCCAGGAAGTCCCTCGCGTCGAACGCCGCGCCCGCGGACGCGACACCGGTGGCCCTGGTCCGGCCGGTGAGGGCACGGTCGACGGCCTCCACCGCGAGCGGTGCGCTGATCGCGTAGATGTCCTGTCCGGCGGCGGTGATCCGGCGTTCGGCGCCGCCCGCGCGGACGACGACGTCGACCACGAAGGTCTGCGCGGAACGGCCGTGCTCGTCGACGGCGGCCGGCGCCCGCGCGTCCGGCGCGGTCAGGTCGGCGGCGGCCTTGGCGGCCATGTACGTGCGTACCTCCGGCACAGCCAGGTGGCTGGGCACGGTGACGATGTCGGCCATGCTGAACTCGCCGATGACCTGCTGCGGGCCGAGCGGTTCCGGGAACGGCCACTCGACGGTCGGCAGCGCGTCGTCGTGGTACTCGACGCGCCCGCCGCAGTACCGGACGCGGCGGCCGCCCCGGCGCGCGCTCGACACCGAGCCCGCCGCGAGCGTCCCGGCGGTGGGGTGCCAGCTGCTCAGGCCGTAGGCGATGTGTACCTCGTCGGCCGCCGTCCAGTCGCCCATGGCGGCGGTGACGAGCAGGTCGCCGAGCCCGCCGTAGAAGGCCATCGCGGGGACCACGAGGATGCCCGCCGCCTCGGCGCGTGCCGCGAAGTGCGTGAACGTGTCCAGGTTCGCCTCGATCTCGGCCGCCACGTCGACGTACGGGATGCCCGCGCGCAGCGCCGCCTCGACCAGCGGGGCCGCGGTCGTGGCGAAGGGCCCGGCGCAGTTGATCACGGCGGCCGCCCCGGCCAGCGCCCGGTCGAGCGCGGCCGGGTCGTCGACCGACGCCTGCCGCGGCTCGTTCCCCGGCCCCGCCACCGCCTGCAACCTGTCCGGGTCGCGGCCGAGGAGCAGCGGGGTGTACCCGCGCTCACGCAGCTCCGCGACCACGAACCGCCCCGTGTGCCCGTAGGCCCCGTACACCGCCACGTGATTCATGGGGTAGATCGTGTCCCGTGGGCGGGCCGCTGCCCAGTGTCCGGAACGACACGACCCGTACAATTTCCGACATGCGCTCCACCTCACGTTCGGTCGCGGTCGCCGCCACCGACGGAATGCTCCACTTCGAACTCTCGATGGCGTGCGAGGTGTTCGGCTCCGCCCCGGCGACCCTGCCGGGCCCCTGGTACGACCTCCGGGTGTGCGGCACGCACCCGGTCCGGGTCGGCCGGTTCACCGTCGTGCCCGACCACGGGCTCGACCGGCTGGCGGACGCGGACACCGTGCTCGTCCCCGCCCTGGCGGACGTCGACGAGGAACCACCCGCGGACCTGGTCGACGCGGTGCGCGCGGCCCACGCGGCGGGCGCGCGGGTGGCGTCGCTGTGCACGGGCGCGTTCGTGCTCGCCGCCGCGGGCCTGCTCGACGGGCTGCGCGCGACCACGCACTGGGCCCACACCGACGAGCTCGCGGCACGCTACCCCGCGGTGGCGGTCGACCCGGACGTGCTCTACGTCGACAACGGCACCGTGCTCACGTCCGCGGGCAAGGCGGCGGCGATGGACCTGTGCCTGCACCTGGTCCGCCGCGACCACGGCTCGACGGTCGCGAACGTGGTCGCGCGGCGCCTGGTCGTGCCGCCCCACCGGTCCGGCGGCCAGGCCCAGTTCGTCGCCACGCCGGTGCCCGCCCAGGACGACCACCCGCTGGCCGAGTTGCTCCCGTGGGTGTTGCGGCGACTGGACCAGCCGCTCACCGTGGAGGACCTGGCCCGGCAGGCGAACATGAGCTCCCGGCACCTCGCGCGCCACTTCCGGTCGGCCACCGGCACCACCCCGCTGCGTTGGCTGCTGACGCAGCGGATCCGCCGCGCGCAGGAACTGCTCGAAACCACCGACGACAGCGTCGACACCATCGCCGCGGCCGCGGGCATGGGCACCGCGACGACACTGCGCCGCCACTTCCACCGCACGATCGGCGTCCCACCGGACACCTACCGCCGCACGTTCCGCGAACCACCCGTCATGCGCTGAGACGCTTCGCGTGCCGGGGCCGGGTCCACGCGGACGGGCTTCCGCGCATCCACCGTTGGTATGCTCGGTTTTGTACGGGGCGGGTCGGGTTTCCCTCCGGGGGCCTCGCCGGACGGCGGATGCCCGCCCGGCGCTGCGAAGCGGGCCTGATCAGGCCGCGCTTGCCGCAGGTTCGGAACAACGACGTTGACCACTGGTGGATCCGGGTTCGGCGTCGCGGGCCACCTCGTGCGGAAGGTGTAGCGGCCCGAGCCGATCTCCACCAGCACCTTTCCGTCCACTTCGGACACCTGACGGACACCCTCGGTGCGGTCCAGTGGGCGGCCGCCTTCCGTGACCGCCGACCTGTCACGCGCCGGAACGTGCACGGTCGCCCGCGAGCCGACCGGCACCGTGACCGTCATCGTCAGGGAGTCACCGGTACGCCGCCAGTCGCAGGCCACCGGCCCGTACGGCGTCCGCGTGGTCGCCTTCGCGTGGGTCATCCGGCCCGTGACCGCCGGTGCGATCGTGATGTCGCGGTAGCCGGTCTCCTCCGACGCGCGGATCCCGGCGACGTACTTGTAGAACCAGTCGTCGACCGTGCCGAGGAAGTAGTGGCCGCGTGACCGTGCTTCCAGCGCCCAGTGCTCCCACATCGACGTGGCGCCGTTCGCCAGCATGTAGCCCCAGCTCGGGTACTCGGTCTGCTCGGCGAGCTCGTACGCGACGTCCGCGTGGCCGTGCTCGGTCAGCACCGGCAGCAGGTACTTCGTGCCCAGCACACCGGTGTTGAGCTTCGTTCCCCGGGCACGGACGTCCGCGACGATGCTGTCGACGACCGTGCGCGTCGTCGCCTCGTCCGGTGTCAGTCCGAAGGCGACCGCGAGCACGTTGTGCGTCTGCCGGTAGCCGCGGTCGCCTTCACCGCGGTAGTGCCCGGCGGCGCGGTCGAGGAACGTGGCGTTGAACGCGTCCTTCACCACGGCGGCGTGCCGTGCGAAAGCCGCCGCGTCGGCGGGCTTGCCGAGGAACTCGGCGCTGCGCCGCATGGACGTGAGCATGACGTACAGGTAGGCGGTGCCCGACACGCGCAGGTCCTCCGGCGCGTTGCCGCCCGCCGGGCTCGCCTCCGGGCTCACCCAGTCGCCGAGCCGCGGGTTCGACACGATGCCGCCCGAGGACCGCCCGTACTCCAGGTCCACATAGGCCTTCATGCCGTCGTAGTTCTCGCTCAGCACCCGGCTGTCGCCGCCGTACTGGTAGAGCCACCACGGGATCAGCACGTACGCCGAGTGCCACGGCGGCGCCACGCCCCACCGGCCCCAGTCGCCGGAGCTGGGGGCGATCACCATCGGCCTGCCCTCGGCGTCGCGGGTCTCGTGCAGGTCGCGCAGCCACTTCGCGAACAGCTCGTGCGTGTCGAGGTTCGTCATGAACATCTCGGCGCCCAGCGCCGCGTCGCCGGTCCAGCCGTTCTTCTCGAACATCGGCGTGTCGGTGGGGATGCCGTGGATGTTGTTCAGCAACGTGTCGACCACCGCGCGGTGGGTGCGGTTCATCGTGTCGCTGGAGCTGTCGAACGTGCCCGTCTCCTCGGCGTCGGTGTGCACGACCCTGGCGGTGAACGCGCTCAGCGGCGGCGGCTCCTCCCCCGGCCACCCGGTCACCTCGAGGTACTGGAAACCCTTGTAGGAGAAGCGGGACTCCCACGACTCGGGCTCGCCGGTCCCGGCGAGGACGAACCGGTCGTGCTGGAAGCCGGACTGGAAACCGCCGTTGTTGCTCATGTTCACCCGGCCGTCGGCGGTGAGCTTCTCGCCGTACGAGGCGTGGATCGTGGTGCCCGCCGGGCCGGTCGCGGTGAACCGCGCCCAGCCCGCGATCACGCGCGGGAACTTGACCACGTACGTGTCCTCGGCCGGTTCGGTGATCTCCACCGCGGGCAGCGACTTCGTCACGCGGATCGGTTGCTGGCGCTGGTTGACGAGCACACCCCGTGGGCCCGGCACCTCGCTCGCCCGTGCCCACCCGCTGTCGTCGAAGCGCGCGGTGTCGTAGCCCGGCTGGACCTTCCCGGCGTCGTAGGTCTCACCGGCGTACAGGTCGTCGAAGACCGTCGGGCCGTCGTGGATCCGCCACGAGTCGTCGGTGCCGACGCGTTCGGTGCGGCCGTCGGCGTACTCGATGTGCAGCACCGCGCGCACGACCGGGTCGTCGTGCCACGGCGGGGACTCCCACCGCCACACGTTGCCACCGGTCATGCCGTAGAAGCCGCGGCCGAGCTCCATTCCCAGCGTGTTCGTGCCGGGCCGCAACGCCGTCGTCAGGTCGATGGCGGTGTACTGGACGGTGTCGTCGTAGTCGGTGAACCCGGGCGCCAGCACCTGGTCGCTCGCCGGGCGGCCGTTGAGCGACACGTTCGCGTAGCCGCCCGCCGCCAGGTAGAGCGTGGCGTCGCGCACCCGTTCACCCACCTCGAACTCGCGCCGCAGCAGTGGTGCGGGCCGGGGTGTGCGCGTCGGCGGCCGCACCTGGCTGCCCCACGGGCTGCCGCCGTACGTCGCCAGCTCGGCCGCGGCACCCCAGCCGGAGTCGTCGAAGCCGGGACTGGCGAACCCGTCCGGCACACCGACGACGGCGCGCCATCCCGCGCCGGTGGTGGTCGTCGTGGTCGTGCCGTCCGAATAGGACACGCGAACGACCGCGATGACCCCGCCGGGCGAGTTGGCGTCGTTCGACGCCCGCACCGCGAACACGTTGCGGTCCGGCGCCAGGGCCGCCTCGTAGAAGTGGGACTGCTGCCAGCTGTTCTCGGCGGCGTCGGTCGCGCCGATCGCCGTGCCGTTGACCAGGAGTTCGTACGCGTCGTCGGCGGTGATCAGGACCTCGGCGCGAGTGGCGGTCCTGCCCGCCGGGCTGACCTGGGTGCCGCGGAAGGCGCGGTCCTCTCCCGGGGCGCTCGACCCCGGGGTCCAGATCCAGCGGGCGCCGGTGAAGTTCAGGTCGGTCACGGCGTCCGGGAGGCGCTCGTTGCCGATCCACGTGCTGCCCGCCCAGTCCCGCTCGCCGGGCAGCCCCGTCCGGAAGGTGGACCGCGCCGACGACGTGCCGTGCGTCGTCACCACGTCCACGTGCCAGCGGTAGTCGGTGGCGGCGGCGAGCGGCGGCCCGCCGTAGGGCACGTTGGCCGACTCCCGGGACCGGACCACGCCGCTGTCCCAGACCTGCCCGCCCGGTTCGCCGATGACCCGCAGGCGGTAGGACAGCTGCGCCACGTCACGCGCGGTCGACTCGACGACCCACGAGAACCGCGGCCGCTCCAGGTCGATCCCGACCGGTTCGACCTTCTTCTCGACGAGGAGGCCGGTCAGCCGGACCCGCGGTGCCCCCCGGTCCGCCACGGCGGCGACGGACCCGGTCGCGAACAGGACCAACGAGAGCACGGCGGCGAGCCAGGCCTGCTTCGCCCGGCGCACGGGAACGGGGAAAGGCGACGCTGCCGACACCAGGCCTCCCAGTATTTGAACGTTTCATTTCGGAGCGTAGCGCAGGCCTGTGAGCCACGACACGGCCATTCGGAGCAGTCAGCCCCGGTGCGGCTCGGCGGGGCGCACCGTCCTGTTGCGCAGCTCGGCCGTCTGCATGCCCCAGAACACCGCGAACTCGCCGATCAGCAACGCCTCCGCGATGAGCACCGCGTACCGCATGCCGAGCAGGTACAGGACCACGCTGCCGACCACGGACAGCGTCATCGCGACGGCCATGACGCTGTACCGGTTGCGCCACAGGCTCACCGCGCGCTTGGCGGCGAAGTCCCGTGCGTTGAACACGACGACCGCGATGATCCCCGCGAACAGCAGCACGGCCGCGACCGCGTGTCCGTGCCGCACGAACAGGTCCCGTTCGAGGAAGAAGACCGCGAACCCGACGACGAGGAGGCCCACCGTCACCGCGACGGCCGTTCGGGCGAACCTGCCGAGCGGGCGGTCCGGGTCCGGCCGCAGCCACGGCAGCCGCCACGCGGCCAGGACCGCGGCCAGCGCGATCACCAGCAGCGCGAGCACGTTGTTGGCCGCCGCGTCCGCGATGTCGGTGTCCGACGGGCGCGGCCCGTCCGCCAGTGAGCAGGCGCGGTCGTACTCGGTCGGCACGAACGCGACGACGAACGCCATGAAGCCCGAGTAGTCGAGCGCCACGTTCTCCTCGTCGATGTTGCCCCGGTAGACGATCAGGCAGGCGCCGATCGCGCACAACGCGCCGACGAACACGTTGCGCACCGCCGAGTGGTAGTAGGCGCTGATCGAGTGCAGGAAGCAGAAGTCGTCGGCCGCGACCACCTGCAGCACGATCGAGACGGCGAGCATCGCCGTCAGCAGGAGCATGGCGAAGCGCAGGGCCAGGTAGGTCTGCCTGGTGTTGTTCTCGTCCATGGTCACCCTCCGTCCCGTCCCAGGGTCGCACCCCGCACGGGAATCGGGATGGACCGTCGCACCACGGTGTCCAGGCTGTTACGCGGTCCTCCGATCAGCGGTGAGGAGATGGGTCAGCGTGGCGCGCAGGTCGGCGTCCCAGCCGGCGATCGTCGCCGCGGTGAACAGGTCCGTCGAGTACTCCCAGTGGATCCGGTCCCCGGCGAAGCGCACGTACAGCTCGGTGCGTGCCACTCCCGGCACCACGAGCACGTCGGTCCGCGTCTCGACGCCGGGCAGCACCAGCTCGGGCGGCGGCGAGGTGACCACGGTGAACAGCAGCGCCGGGTACAGGCGGTCCACGAGGTCCGGCGCGACCGCGGCGACCACCTCCGCCAGCGGCAGGTCCTGGTGGTCGAGCCCGCCGAACAGGCTCGCCGAGAACTCGTCGACGGGGCTGTTCGCCCGGACCGGCACGAGCACCGCGTCGCCGACCAGCCCGACCACGCGCTCGTGGTCGGGCTTCACGCGGTTCGCGCTGGAGGTCGCGAGCACCACCTTCGGCGTCCCGGTCACCCCGGCGAGCCACGTGGCGAACGCGGTCGCGAGGACCGCGCCCGGGGTCGCGCCCAGCTCGGCGGCGGCCGCCTCGACCTGGTCCCGTGGCAGCACCGACTCGTGGACGGCGCCACGCCCGGACACCACCGGCGGCCGCGGGAAGTCGGCGGGCAGCGTGGGCTGGATGTCCACATCGGACAGCGTGGTTCGCCAGTACCGCAGCAGTTCCGCCCGGCGTTCCGGCGTCGGCCCGGTGTGCTCCCAGCGCGCGTAGTCGGTGTGCGGCACAGCCGGCGGCAGGTCGGCGGGCCGTCCCGCCACGGCGGCCGCGTACAGCTCCCCCAGCTCGTGCCACAGGATGCCCAGCGACACGCCGTCGCACACCATGTGGTGCAGCACGACGGTGAGCACCCACCGGCGCTCGCCCTGCCGCGCGAGCCGGAAGCGGTGCAGGGGCCCGGTCTCCAGCGCGAACGGGGTCGCGGCCAGGTCGGCGCACCACTGGTCCGCGTGCTCGACGTCGTCGGCCGCGAGCGGGACCGGGGCGGGCGCGAGGATCTCCGCCAGCAGCTCACCGTCGCGTTCGACGACCCGCGTCCGCAGCGCGACGTGCCGGTGCACGAGGGCCGTCACGGCCTGCCGGAGCGCGTCCTCGTCGAGGTCGCCGGCCAGGTCGACGCGGTGCGCGACGTTGTAGACGGCCGGGTTCACGCGTTCGTGGTGCCGCCGCCAGAGCCTGCGCTGCGCCGCGGTGAGCGGGACGGTGTCGACCACGGCCGGTGTGTCCAGCCGTCGCGCGAGCCCGCGGATGGTGGGGTCGCGGAAGAACTCGCTCATCGACGGCACCCGGCCGAACCGCTGCCCGACGCGGTTGAGCAGGCGCACCGCCGACAGCGAGTGCCCGCCGAGCGCGAAGAACGACCGGTCGGCGGGCAGCTGCTCCCGTCCCAGTTCGGCGCACCACAGCTCGTGCAGCGCCACCTCGGTCGGGGTGTCCGGCGCGGCACCGGCCGCGCTCGCCGTGCCGGGGTCCGGCAGACGGCTCCGGTCCAGCTTTCCGTTGGCGGTGACGGGGAGCCGGTCCACGGCCGCCCAGTGGTGCGGCACGAGGTAGTGCGGCAGCAGTGCGCCGAGCCGGGCCGCGAGCGAGTCGAGTCCGGTGCCCTGGTCGAGCACGACGTAGGCGACCAGTTCCGGCTCGCCCGCCGGCCCGGTCCTGGTCACGACGGCGGTGTTCCGCACGCCGGGGAGGTCGGCGAGCACGCGCTGGGTCTCCCCCGGTTCCACGCGGAAGCCGCGGATCTTGACCTGGTCGTCGCACCTGCCGAGGAACTCGAGCACGCCGTCCGCGCGCCACCGGCCGAGGTCGCCGGTGCGGTAGCGCCTGCCGCCGGGGTGTTCGACGAACACGGCCGCGGTCTCCTCGTCGCGGCCGAGGTACCCGTCGGCCACGGCGAGCCCGCCGATGGTGATCTCCCCGACCGCGCCGATCGGCACCGGTTCGCCCCGCGTGCCGAGCACGTCGACGGTCACCCCGTCGATCGGTGCCCCGATCGGGGTGGTGTCCCGGGCCGGGTCGACGCGGTGGGAGGTGACGATGATCGAGCCCTCGGTCGGGCCGTACTGGTTGTACAGCGCGCAGTCCGGGTGCTCGTCGAAGAACCGGCGCACCGCGTGGGTGAGCACGACCGGCTCGCCCGCCGAGATCACGGCACGCAGGTCGGGGAGGCTGGGCCGGGTCTCCAGCAGGTACTTCAGCGGTGTGTACGGCATGAACAGCCGTTGCACGCGGTGGGCGCGTGCGACGGCGGCGAGTGCCGCGGGGTCGTGCCGTGCCGCGTCGTCGACGAGCACGAGGCAGGCGCCCGCGGCGAGGGTGCCGACGATCTCCTGCACGCTCACGTCGAACGCGGGTGAGGTCCACTGGAGCGTCCGCAGCGCGGTCCCCGCCTGCCTGCGCACCACGTTCGCGGGCCCGCGGTGCGGCACGAGCACACCCTTGGGCCTGCCGGACGAGCCGGACGTGTAGATGCAGTAGGCGATGTCGTCGGCGTCGACGTGCACCGTCGGCCGGGTGACGGGGCCGAGCGCGGCGCCCTCGGGGAGGGTGTCGCCGGTCAGCAGCAACGCGGCCGCGCTGTCGGCCATGACGAGGTCGACCCGTGCGGGCGGCAGGGATGGGTCGAGCGGGACGTAGCCCGCGCCGGACTTCAGCACGGCGAGCAGGGTGGCGATCAGGTCCACGCCCCGGTCGAGCCGTACGGCGACGAGGTCGCCGCGCCCGATGCCCTGCGCGCCGAGCCAGTTGGCGAGCCGGTTGGCTCGTTCGTCCAGCTCGCGGAACGTCCACTCGCGGTCGTCCGTGTCGATCAGGGCGACGGCGTCCGGGGTGCGGTCGGTCTGCTGCTCGACGAGGTGGTGCAGGCACGGCGGTGCGGGCAGCGGCGCGCCCTGCCAGGCGGCCAGCCGCGCGCGGTCCTCGTCGGTGGCGGCGGTGAGCGCCGACAGGGGTGCGGCCGGGTCGTCGACCGCACGCCGCAGCGCGGTTTCGACGTGGGCGACGAGGCGGCGCACGGTGTCCTCGGTGAAGAGGTCGGTGTCGTACTCGACGGAGATCCGCAGCCCGTTCGCGTGCCGGGTGAGGTACAGCGACAGGTCGAACGGTGCCCGGTCGGCGGGCACGTCGAGGATCGTGACCGCGACGTCCGGCGTGAACTCCACTGTGGACTCGTGCTCGAACTCGACCATGACGGTGAACAGCGGGTTGCGGCCGGGGTCGCGGGCCGGGTTGAGGATGCCGACGAGTTCGTCGAACGGGACCGCGCGGTGGTCGTAGGCGTCGGCGGTGGTGTCTCGGACGCGGCGGGTGAGGTCGGGGAACGCCGGGTCGCCGGACAGGTCGACGCGCAGCGGGACGGTGTCGAGGAACAGTCCGACGTGGTCGGCGGCGTCGCGCGGCCGGTTGGCGACGGCCGTGCCGATGACCACGTCGTCCTGGTCGGCGAAGCGGCCGAGGACGGCGGCGACGCAGCCGAGCACGGCCATGAACAGGGTGCCGCCGTGCGCCTGGGTGAGTGCCGCGAGCCGGTCGACGAGCGCACCGTCCAGGTCGTGGGTGAGGGCGGCGCCGTCGCCGGAGCGGGTGGCCGGGCGCGGGTGGTCGGTGGGCAGGCGCAGTTCCTGCGCGTCCGCGAGGTGCGCGCGCCAGAACTCGACGTCCGCCGGGGTCGCCGCGTCCTCGTGGGGTTCGAGCGGGGACAGTGCGGGCAGGTCACCACCCGGTCGGTAGTACGCGGCGAGGTCGCGGACCAGCACGGCGGTGGACGCGGAGTCGAACACGATGTGGTGCGCGGACAGGAAGAGCAGGTGGTGCTCCGCGGTGAGCCGCACGAGCCGGGCGGCGATCAGCGGTCCGGCGGCGAGGTCGAACACGGCGCGGCCGGTGGTGTGCAACGCCTCGTGCAGCACGTCTTCTTCGGTGGCGCCGGGACGTTCGACGAGCGGGCAGTCCACGGCGACCTGCGGCCGCACGACGCGCCGGGGCTCGCCGCCGTCCTCGCGGAACACCGTGCGCAGGGCGGGCTGGCGGTCGACGGCACGCCGCAGCGCGTGCCGGAGGGCGTCGGTGTCGAGCGGTCCGGTGAAGCGGATCGCCTTCGGCTCGTGGTAGATCCGCTGGTGCGGGTGGAGTCGGTCGAGGAACCAGATCCGCCGCTCGGCGGCGGTGAGCCGGCCCGCCTCCGGTTGGCAGACCGCACGCAGTGAGTCCAAGGCGGGGAGCGCGGCGAGCACCCGGTCCTCGTCCACGCCGAAGTCGACGAAGCAGGCGATCTCGTCCGCCCCGGCGGCGCGGAGGTCTCGGACGACGGCGGCACAGCTGTCGACGGTGCCGATGAGCGCACGGGACTCGCAGTACCGCCGGTAGGCCTGGCCGAGGAGGAACTCGACGTCGTCGTCGGGGGTGTTGTCGAGGTCGATCTCGACGCCGAGGCTCGTCGTGACCTGGTCGAACAGCGAGAGGGAGGAGCGGAGGTAGGCACAGAAGGGCGCGTAGGCGCTCGCCCGCACCTCGTCGAGGTCTGCGCCGAGGTAGGTGTGCACGAGGACGACGACCCGTCCGGCGTCGGGGTCTAGCCCGTGCTCGGCGCGGGTGCGCCGGTACAGCGCGACGTTGGCCGTGAGGTCCTCGACGCTCTGCGCCATGAGGTTGGTGACGATCCCGAGGTCCTCGGCCGCGGCCCGCCGGTAGCTGTCGGGATTGCCGACGACGGCCACGTACATCGGCGGCATGTCCTGGAGCGGCCGCGGATGCGTGCGCACGTCGACGACGTCACCGGAGCCGGAGGTCGCCGTGACGGCCTCCCCCGCCCACAGCCGCCGGACCGTGTCGAGGTGGGTGTACATGAGGTCGCGGTGGGTGCCGAAGTTGCCGGGCGCGAGCACGAAGTCGTTGGCGTGCCAGCCACTCGCCACACACAACCCGGCCCGCCCACCGGACAGGTTGTCCACGACGGACCACTCCTCGGCGACCCGGAGGGGGTGGTGCAGTGGGAGGACGACGGACCCTGCGTGCAAGCGGATCCGCTCGGTCTGGGCGGCCAGGGCGGCGGCGAGCACGGCGGGGTTGGGGAAGAGCGCGCCGAAGGAGTGGAAGTGCCGCTCGGGCAGCCACAGCGCGTGGAAGCCGTGCCGGTCGGCGAACCGCGCGGCCGAGGTGATGAGGTTGTACTTGTCGGCCTGCCGCTCGTCCGGGTAGTCGCCGAAGAAGTAGAGGCTGAAGTCGACGGCGCCGGGCCGCGGGGGGATCGGCGAGGCGGCGGGCGGCGCGGCGGCAGCGGGTGCCGTGGCGGCGGGAAGCGGCACGGCCGGAAGCGGCGCGGCGGGAAGCGGCGCGGCGGGAAGCGGCGCCCCGTTCGTCGCCACGGTGGGCGGCGCGGGTAGCGGAGCAGGCGCGGAGGGTAGCGTGGGTGGCGGAGGCTCGTGCGTCGGCGTCGCGGGTGGCGGAGCGGGTGCGGCGGCCGCCGGGAGGGCGCGCAGTGCGGCGAGCTGTTCGGACATCAGTGCGGTGACCCGGTCGACCATGCGCTCGGCGACCGCCAGCTGCCGTTCGGCGAGCGCCGCCAGGTCGGTGCCGCCGGTGCGGTGATCGGTCACCGGCGGCGGTTCGGCCTCGTCGGGTGGCGTGGTGGTCTCGGGTTCCGCGGGGGGCGCCGGTGCCACGGGGGTGGCGCCGTCTGCGCTCGGGGCGGGCTCCGAGGGCGGTGCTTCCGGACGGGTGACCGTCGCACCCGGACCGATCAGCGTCGCCAGTTTGCGGGGGGTGTCCGCGTCGCTGAACAGGGCTCTGATCGGGACCCGCGTCCCGAACCGCTCCTCCAGGTCCCGGGTCATGTTCATCAGTGACAGCGAGTCGCCGCCGAGGTCCACGAACGTCCGGTCCGGGTCCACCGCCTCCGTGCCGAGGGCGTGCGCCGTCAGCGCCAGCACCTCCGGGAGACGGCTCGACTCCGTGCCGAACGGGTGGCCGGGCAACGGAATCCGGTGTCCTGTCGTCGTCATCGCACCCCACTCGATCCGGTGGCCTCGTCGGTACAGGTCGCCCGCCGTGCGCAGCAACGCGACCGGCGTGTCCCGGTCCCGCGGCAGGCTGGCCGACCAGCGCGTGCCCGCGCGCCTCGCCAGCCGGGTCAGCGCCTCGCCAGGGCCGACCTCCAGCACGTCCTTGCCCGCCACCGCGGCCAGGACCAGGTCGAACCGGACCGCCTCGCGAGCATGGCGGCACAGGTAGTCGCCGTCGATCACGTGGCCGGCGGGCAGGACCCGGCCGTCCACTCCACTCACCATCGGCACCCGCAGCGGTCGCCAGCCCACCCCCGACGCGTGCCGCGTCAGCTCCGGCAACGCGGGCGTCACCAGCCGCGAGTGGAACGCGGTGCCCGCGTCGAGCCGCACGCACGCGGCCCGCCGCCGTCCCGCCAGGTCCGCGGCGGCCGACACCGCGTCCGGTGCACCGCTCAGCACGTGCACCCCGGCACCGTTGACCGCCGCGATCTCCGTGTCGCTCGCCGCGGCCAGCTCGGCCGCGACCCGGCCGTCCGCGTTGACCACCAGCATCGCGCCCGGTGCCGTCGCCGCCATCGCCGCGCCGCGGGCCGCGGTCAGCGCCAGGCCGTCCACGAGGGACAGCGCGCCCGCCGTGTACAGCGCCGCGTACTCGCCCTGGCTGTGCCCCGTCACCATCGCGGGCACCACGCCCATTGAGCGCCACAACTCGACCAGCGCCACCTGGAACGCGAACAGCACCGGCTGCGTGTCCCGCACCTCGTCCCCGCACAGCTGCGCCAGCAGCCCCGGACGCGCCCGGTCGCACTCGTCCAGCACCCGGCGCACCACCGGGAACGCCTCGTACAACTCGGTCGCCATCCCGGTGCGCACGCCGTCCTGGCCGGAGAACGCGAACACGAGCGGTTCCGGCGCCGACGCGGGCGGCGGCACCTGCGCGAGCCCGTCCGCCAGTTCCGCCGTCGTCCGGCCCACGACAGCCAGCCGGTGCGCGAAGTGCTTGCGTCCCAACGCCAACGTCGTCGCGATGTCCACAGGAGACAGTTCGGGACGGGTACGCAGGTGGGCCGCGAGCCTGCCGGCCAACGTCGTCAGCGACTCCTCGTCCGGCGCCGACACCGGGACCAGCACCGCCGACCGCGACGGTTCCCGGGGCGGCACCGCGGGCGCCTCCTCCAGCACGAGGTGCGCGTTCGTGCCGCCAACGCCGAGCGCGGTCACGCCCGCCCTGCGCGGCCCGCCCTCGACCGTCCACTCGCGACGTTCGGTCGCCAGCGTGAACGGGCTGCCCGAAAGCCGCAGCTCGGGGTTCGGGGTGCGCAGGTGCACGGTCGGCACCAGCTCCCGGTGCCGCAGCATCAGCACGACCTTCAGCAACCCGGCCATGCCCGCGCAGCTGTCGAGGTGACCGATGTTCGGCTTCACCGATCCGACGACGCACGACCCCGGCGGCGCACCGGCGAACGCGTCACGCAGCGCGTCGAACTCGACCGGGTCGCCCAGGGCGGTGCCGGTGCCGTGTGCCTCCACGTACGACACGCTCGACGCGGGCACCCCCGCGCGGTCCAGTGCCTCGCGGATCACCGACACCTGACCGGACACGCTCGGCGCCGTGAACCCGACCTTGCCCGTCCCGTCGTTGTTGATCGCCGACCCCAGGATCACCGCGTGGATCGTGTCGCCGTCCGCCAGCGCTGCTTCGAGGGGTTTCAGCACCACCGCGGCGATCCCGTTGCCGCCGACGGTGCCGTCGGCGTCCGCGTCGAACGCGCGGCACCGGCCCGTGGGCGACAGGATCGAACCCGGGTGGTGGCGGTAGCCCGCCTCCTGCGGCAGCCGGACCGCCGCGGCTCCCGCGACGGCCATGTCCGCGTCTCCCGACAGCACCGCCCGCACGGCGAGGTGCACCGCGACGAGCGACGTCGAGCAGGCGGTGCGCACGCCGACCGCCGGGCCGGTCAGCCCGAGGCGGTACGCGACCCGCGACGCGAGGAAGTCCGGCCCGCCGCCGATCGTGGTCTGCAACGCCCTCGCGCCGTCCTCGCCGCCGGCACCCGGCCCGGCGGTGTCCTGGTGGCCGTACAGGTTCATGCCGTCGCCCGCGAACACCCCGATCCGCTGCCCGGGCGCGGCGTACCCGGCGTGTTCGAGCGCCTGGTGGCAGCACTGGAGGAACAGCCGGTGCGCCGGAGCGGTCAGCTCCGCCTCGCGCGGGCTGATCCCGAAGAACGCGGCGTCGAACTCCCCCACCCCGTCGAGCGCGCCCACCACCGGCTGGAACTCCGGCGCTCCCGCGATCCGGGCGGGCACCCCGGCGGCGGCGACCTCGTCGGGCGTGAAGCGCCGCACGCTGTCCACGCCGTCGCGGAGGTTCGCCCAGTACTCCTCCGGTGTCCGCGCACCGGGGAACCGCAACGCCATCCCGATGATCGCGACGCGGCCGTCGGTGTGCGCCGCACCCCGCGGCGCCGATGCCGGGGCAGGCGTGCCGACGAGGTGCGCGGCGAGCGCGGCGACGGTGGGGTGGCGGTACAACGCGGTCTGCTCGATGTCCCGGCCCAGTTCGCGCGACAGCACCGCGCGGGCACGCACCAGCTCGACGGACGTCAGCCCCAGCTCGTGGAACGGGGTGTCGGCGTCCACGTCGCGACCGGCGACCGCCGCGAACACCCGCGCGACCACGCCGTCGTCGAGCGCGGGCGGCTCGGCCGGGGCCAGGTCACGCAGCGCCGTCCTGCGCACCTTGCCCGCCGGTGTCCTCGGGAAGTCCCGCCTCGGTACCGCGACCACCCGGCCGGTCAGGTGCAGCCGGTCGAACAACGCCGCGCGGACCTCGGCCACCAGCCTCACCGGGTCGGGTTCGTCGGTGCCGACCACGACGTGCAGCCGCTCGCTGCCGGTCCGCTCGTCCGGCACCCCGCACGCGCCGACCCATCCGGGCGCGACGCCGGACACGGTCACGGCGACGTCCTCGATCTCGTGGCAGAAGTGGTTGTGGCCGTTGAGGACGATCACCTCCTTGGCGCGCCCGGTGATCACCACCTCCCCGCCGGTGATGAAGGCGAGATCGCCGGAGTCGAGCCACGTGCGATCCGATGTGGGGAACAGCGCCCGGGTGGCGTCCTCGTCGCCGAGGTAGCCGGGCGTGACCCGGCACGACCGCACCTGCAGCCTGCCGATCCGGCGTTCCGGCAGCACGTCGCCGCGCTCGTCCACCACACGCAGTGCCGCGCCGGGCGCGGGCGGACCGACGGCGACCAGGGTGACGGCGTCCCGGTCGGCTGTCGCGGCGTCGGCGAACTCGAGGTCGCCGCCCATGCTCGACTTCACGACCCGGTGCACCGTGGCGGGCGAGTACCGGCCGAGGGTGATCGCGGTGGTGGTCTCGGCCATGCCCCACGCGGGCCGCACACAGTCGTCGGTGATGCCGAACTTCCTTGTGGCGTCGAGGAAACGGGACACGACGGGCACGGTCACCTGCTCCCCGCCGTTGAGCAGGGTGCGCACCGAGGACAGGTCCCAGGTGCGGTCGCTGCCCTCGACCGCGTCGGCGATCAGCCGGTAGGCGAAGTTGGGCGCCCAGCTGTGCTGCGCGCGGTGTTCGGCGAGCAGGTCGAGCCACCGCAGGGGTTCGGCGAGCACGAGGTCGGTCGGGGCGTGCACGTTCGTGGCCCCGACGAACACTTCCAGCACGTGGTAGAACAGCAGCGCGCCGCTGTGGTCGAGCGGCATCCAGTTGACGCTCGTGTGTTCCGGCCGCACGTCGAACGCGCGGCGGGTGGCCGCGGCGAACTCGGACAACCCGCGGTGCGTCAGCCGCACCGCCTTCGGCAGGCCGGTGCTGCCGGAGGACAGCATGAGCAACGCGATGTCGTCCGGGCCGGGCCGGTGCGGGTCAGCGGGCTCCTCGGCCACGCACTCGCCGACCCCCACCACTGCGTCCCCGGCCAGCGCACGCAGCCGTGGCACCGTCGCCGCGCCGGTGAGCACGAGCGGCTCGCCGAGGAGCCTGCGGAGGTGTGCGAACCGGTCCACCGCGGCGGGCGGCGGGTCGTCGGGCATCGGCTCGGCGACCGCGGCCGGGGTGATGCCGCCGAGCAGGCACGCCCACAGGGCGGGGAAGAAGTCGGGCAGCGGCAACCCGTGCAGCACCACCGCGTCCCCCGGCCGGCAGCCGCGCGCACGCAGCCCGGCAAGGAGGTGCCGCGCCCGCGACAGCAGTTCCGGGTAGGTGATGCGGTCCCGGCGGCCGGGCGCGGTCACCGTGACGACCGCGCTGTCCGGGTGACGTGCGGCAGCCCGTTCCAGCGCGGAGCAGGCGTCCGGCGGGTCGTCGCCGGTGTGGGTCAACGGGATCCCGACGGACAGCGCCATGGGTCGTTCGGGCATCTACGTCTCCTGGGCGACGGGTGCCGCGGTGCGGCGGCGGACGAACGTGACGGCGAACAGGCCGGCGGCGGCGAGCACCGCGACACCGTGGAAGGCCGCGACGACGGTCAGGGCCGGGGCGACCTCCAGCAAGGCGGAGCTGGCGACCATCCCGGTCGCGAAGCCCGCGGTCTCGGCGGTCGCGGACATCCCGAACAGGCGGCCGCGCTGCTCGTCGGGCGCCTCCTGCAGCCGGGACGTGTACACGATCTCGGTGAAGCCGTCGGCGAGCCCGGCCAGCAGCGCCACGGCGATCAGCGCGGGCCCGGCGGGCACGGCGAACGCGAGCACGAAGCTCACCGCCATCAGGCAGGTGCCGAGCGCGAACGCCCGCTCCCCCAGCGACACGCGCCGGACGACCTGGTGCGCGAGCAGGGTGCCGATCGCCCAGGACGCCCAGAACTGGCTCATCACGACCGCCGGGTTCACCGGGTCGAGCTGGTTGGCGTACAGCGGGATCGCCATGTTGTGGGACGCGGAGCCGAACGCGTCCGCGCCGCGCACGGCGACCATCAGCACGACGACCGGGCCGGCAAGCGCGAGGAGCCGCCCCGTGAGGTCACCGGTGGCGGTGCCCGCCGGGCCGTCGCCGGTGCGGGTGGGGAGGCGCAGCGCGGCCAGCGACACGGCGGAGACGACGAACGACGCGGCGTTGACGTAGAAGGCGGCGTCGAACCCGCCTGTGCCCACGACGATCCCGGCGCTCGCGAAACCGAGCACCGTGCCGAGCGAACGGCCCGTGACCAGCCTGCCGTTGGCCTTGACCCGCTGTTCCTGCCCGACCATCGCGGGCACGCTGCTGCGCAGGGCGACGGTGAAGAGCGTGTTCCCCGCCCCCAGCACGACCGCGGCCGCGACCAGCGGCGCGACGTGCCGCGGGCCCGCCGCGAGCCCCACCATGGCGGCGGCCTGGACGAGGTCCGTGCCGATCATCAACCGCCGCCGGTCGAACCGGTTGACCAGCCGCCCCGCGACGATCCCCGCGCCGAACCCCGCCCCGAGCCGCAGCGCCATCACGATGCCGACGCCGAGCGGCCCGCCGGTCACGACGAGGGTGAAGAGACTGAGCGCGACCAGGTTGAGGTAGTTGCCGTAGGCGGAGCACGAGTAGCCGAACACCAGCACCCGGAAGTTGCGCGGAGGACCGGTCAAGGACGCTCCCGGTGGGCTGGACGACGAGACGGCGATACAAGTTCGCACAACTGGCTCGAAAAGTGAGCAAAGCCCGGACATATCACTGCGAACCGGTCAACGCGTTGGTCCGTACAGCTCTCACCGAATAGTCCGAATCGCGGTGAAGGACTCACACGAGCGCGGCCCTCAGGCCAGCCGGGTCACCTCGCACAGCGCCGCGCGCAGCGGTGAGCTGCCGCTGACGGGATCGCTCGGTCGCTGGCGCAGCACGGCGTTGAGGTTGGCGGTGCCCTCGCCGTACGGCGGGTAGCCGGGCAGGCCGAGGTCCGCGCAGGCCTGCCACCAGCCGTGCTGCCCGACGACCACACCGGGGTCGACGCCCGTGGTGAGCGCAGCACGGGCCCGGACGCTGCCGTGCGGTGTCTCGACGCTGACCCAGTCGCCCGCCGCGATGCCGCGGGCCCGCGCGGTGTCGGGGTGCAGCTCGACGCGCGGGTCGGGTGCGGCGGCACGCAGGCTCGGCAGGCCGCGGTGCTGGGACTCGCAGAACCACAACGACTTCGCGCACGTGAGGATCAGGGGGAACCGCCGCGCGAGGTCGGGGCGGGAGCGGGGGCTGACACCCGGCTCGGTGAACACCGGCAGGGGCGGGTAGCCGTGCGCCAGGAACTCCTCGGAGTACAGCTCGACCTTCCCCGACGGCGTGTGGAAGCCGGTCTCGACGTACTTGCGGTGGCGGGTTTCGAGCGGCAGCCGCACCCCCTCGGGCTCGGCGCGCAGGCGTTCCAGCGACACACCGCTCGGTGCGAGCTGGTGGCGCAGGCCCGCGTCCACGTCGCCGTGCCAGAAGTGCTCGCCGAGCCCGAGGCGGGTCGCGAGCGCGAAGACGATCGACACGTCGGAGCGCGCCTCGCCCCGTGGTGGCACGAGCGGTCTGCGCAGCTGGACCAGCGACTGGGCCTCCTGGCTGATCTCGAACCCGATCTTCAGGCCCTCGGTCTCGAACGCGCTCGCCGCGGGCAGCACGATGTCGGCCAGCTCGGCGGTCGGCGACATGAAGAGGTCCGCGTGCACCGTGAAGTCGAGCGCCGCGAGCGCGTCACGGCCGCGTGCGCTGTCGCCGTGCGCCATGACGAGGTTCGCGCCGAAGTTCACCAGACCACGCGCCCGGTACGGCCTGCCGTACAACGCCGCCGTGTAGAAGTCGTCCCCGGTGACGAACTCGAAGCGCGCGGGCCCGAGTGGGCGCTCGCCGATGCCGAGCGCCTTGGCGCGTTGCTCCGCGCTGATCAGGTCGGCCCCGTCGACCGGGTTGGCCGGCACGCTCTCGAACAGCACGTTGCCGCCGGGCGCGTCGAACGAGCCGGTCAGCGCGTACAGCTGGCCGATCGCGCGGACGGCCTGTGTCGCGTCGCTGTGCTGTTCCAGCCCGCTCCAGGTGTAGAAGGCGACCGGCCGCGACTCCCACAGCGTGCGCGCGGCGGACACCACGTCCTGCGCCGGTACGCCGGTGATCGCCGCCGCCACCGCGGGCGTCATCCGCCCGCACTCCTCGGCGATCAGGTCGAACACCGGCCGGCACGCCACCCCGCCGACCTCGTAGGTGCCGCGCAGCGCGAGTCGGGTCTCGTCGACGGCAGACCCGGCCGGCCCTCCGGCCACCTCGTCCCACGCGACAGGCAGGCCGTCCCCGGCGCGCAGCAGCCGCCCGTCGTCGGTGCGGACGAGCAGCGGCGCGTTGGTCCACCGCCGCACGAAGTCGTCGTCGTACCACCCGTTCTCGATCATCACACCGGTGAGCGCGAGTGCCAGCGCGGTGTCGGTGCCCGGCCGGACGCGCAGCCAGTGGTCGGCGCGCCCCGCGAGCCCGGCCCGTCTGGGGTCGACCACGACGAGCCGCGCACCCCGGCGCAGGGCCGCGACCGTGGCGGTGGCGTGCGCGAGCCGCGAGATGGACGGGTTGTAGCCCCAGAACAGGACGCAGCCGGTGCGTTCGAGGTCGGGCATGTAGGCACCCGGCACCGGCGCGCCGTAGGTGTAGAGGGACGCGAGGTAGCGGCCCCACCCGCACAGTTCCATGTAGACGCACATGTTCGGGCTGCCGAACGCGCGCCGCAGCCGCATCACCCAGTCCGCCGCGTCGGACATGGCCGACGTCGACGGGGACGGGCAGCTGAACCCGACCGACTCGGGTCCGTGCTCGTCGGCCAGCGCGCGGAGCCGCGTGGCGGCGGTGTCGAGCGCCTCGTCCCAGGTGATGCGCCGCCAGCCGGGGTCGGCAGCGCCCTTCGGGTTCGTGCGCGTCATCGGGTGGAGCAGCCGGTCGCGGTGGTGGACCAGCTCGGGTGCCGCCTTGCCCTTGACGCACAGTGCGTGCCCTGTCGGGTGCCCGGGGTCCGGCGCGAGCGCGACGAGCCGCCCGTCGGCGACCGTCGCCGTCGCGCCACACCGTGACACGCACAGCGCACAGAACGTCCGCGTCGTCGTCTCGGCCATGATGACCTCCCGCCCTCCATGTGTCGCGTCTGGACGGACGGCGTTACGGGCCCGCGTTCGCCGGTGCGAACCACCGGCCCGTCGGACCGTCGGACACGGACGGTCGGTTGCCAGCGTTGCCCGGCAGCGGGCGGACTCCGAACTCGGCGCCGCGTACCTCCTCGCGAACCTCGACGGCGAGGTCCTCGAACTCTTCCCCCGCGAGGGCTGACGCACGCGAAACACCGGTTCGCCGGACATTGTCGGTGCACGCCGATAACCTGCCGCCGTCACGACTCAGGGATCGCAACGGGAGGAACCGTGGGCTGGCTGGACGCCGCATCCGGTTACCAGGTACGGATCGGGGACGGCGGGCGGGTGCAGTGCCGCAACGCCAAGGGCAGGGTGCTCTCGTCGGTGCCGTCGGCGCTGAAGGAGGACCCGCAGGTGGTGCGGCTGCGCCAGCTGACGGAATGGCTCGACCGCCACGAGGCGGAGTGCCGGTCGCGCGTCGACGAGTGGATGGTGCGGTCGTTACCCGTGCCCACCGCCCTGCTCGCCCAGGTGTGGGCCGACGCGGCGTGGGCGGCCGCCCTACGCGACCTCGTGGTCACCGCGGGGCCGGACGAGGTCGGGTTCCTGCGCGACGCGGACACCGACCGCGGGCTGGGCGTGGTCACGCTCGACGGGGACACGGTGCGGCTGCGGCCGGAGAGCATCCGCATCCCGCACCCGGTCCTGCTCGCCGACCTCGAGGAGCTGCGTGAGTTCGGCGCCGAACTCGGTGTGGAGCAACAGGTGCAGCAGCTGTTCCGGCAGACCTTCGTGAAACCGGCGGAGTTCCCGGCCGGGGACACGGCCGTCGCCGACTTCTCCGGCGGCCGGTTCGAACAGCTCAACCACGCGACCAGCCGCTGCCGCACCCTCGGCTACCCCGTGCGGGGCGGCGACGCGGTCTACACCGCCTACGAGAACGGAGTCGCGGTGGAGGCACGGTTCTGGCTGGGCGGCGACTACCCGGAGGCCGAGACGTGGACCGGCGACCTGCGCTGGGCGCTGGCCGACGGCACCGCGCTCCCCCTCGCCGACGTCGGGCCGGTCGCGTGGTCGGAAGGCATGCGGATGGCGTCGTCGATCCACGCGGGCCGTGTGGTCGCGCAGGACGAGGCGGTGGCCTGATGAACGAGAACACAGCCGCGCTGATCGCGGCGGGCGCCGTGCTGCCGGGTGACGTCGAACCCGGCGGTGCCCAACTCGACCGCGACACCATCACGGCCCGGCACTACACGCATCCCGCGCTCGACGACCGCGTCGTGGTCCGGCTGGTGCCCGCCGTGCTCGGCGTCGCCGAGGACCTCACGTGCGAGTACCTGGGCTTCGCCGCGCCGTCCGCCACCGCCGAGGTCGGCACCGGCAAGCGCAGCGCGCTCGGGTTCCCCGCGTGGGCGCTGGTGCACGACCCGGCCAACGGCCACCACGCGCTGAACCTCGTCAAGGAC
This sequence comes from Actinophytocola sp. NPDC049390, assembly GCF_044466355.1. Taxonomy (NCBI): domain Bacteria; kingdom Bacillati; phylum Actinomycetota; class Actinomycetes; order Pseudonocardiales; family Pseudonocardiaceae; genus Actinophytocola; species Actinophytocola sp. NPDC049390. Next base: position 1,079,964 of record NZ_JBITMQ010000001.1, on the reverse strand, counting down.
GTCGAGCGGCTGGCCCGCACCGCGAAGTCCAAGGCCGGTGCGGCGAAGGACGGGTTCACCGCGCTCGGCGACATGCTCGGCCGGTCCGCGCCGCACTTCCTGCCCACGTTCTACGAGCAGGCGGGCCGGATCTTCCTGGAGCACGGCAACACCACGTACGCGGCGACCATGTTCGGCAAGGCGCGCGAGGCCGAGGAGGTGCACGACCTCACCGTCGACCCGGGACGCATTCGCGAGGTGTTCCTGGAGTTCGCCTTCGCGGGCGCGCTGACCGCGAAGGCCCTGTCCGCGCACGCGAAGGGGCTCGCGCGCAGGCACGACCCGGCCGATGCGTACGAGCTGTTCCTGACACTGTGCGTCGAGCGGACCCGCGGCGGGCTGGCACCGTACACGGGTATGCCGGAGGACCTGCGCAGGCTGGCGCGCGCCGCGAAACGCGACCTGGCCGCCGAGGACGAGCGGCTGCTGCGCGCGGTGCTGGACACGTCCGCGATCGACGGCGCGAACGCCGCGTTCTGGAAGTCCTACCGGGACGCGCTGGTCCGCCTCGCCGAGCGCGACGACGCCGTGCGCGACCAGGTGCTGCGCTTCGTGCCGTCGTCGGAGGCGGCACTGGACACGTGGCTGGACATCCTCACCGCGTCGGGCGCCACGCGGGCGCTCACCGAACCGGCGACCGGCGAACCCGGCGCGGTCTCGCCCGCCGCGTGGCTGTCGTCGGTGTGCCGGGTCCGCATGTCGGGCTGGCGCACCACGGCCCGGTCGCAGCGGCTGCTGGAGCTGGCCGAGGCCATGGCGGAGAGGCTGGCCGCAGACGGTGAACCGGTGCTGGTGCTGCGCGGCTGGCGGCAGAACGAGCTGGACCTGATCGACCTCCTGCTGACACACGGCGTCCTGGTCGGCGGTGACCGCGGCACCCTGCGGTTCGAGGTCGACACCTGGCTCGCCGACGAGGAGCCGGGCCGACGCGACCTCGACGCGCTCGGCGGCACCGACCAGTACGCGGAGGCGCTCGGCGAGGGCCTCGTCAACCACCTCCGCTCCGGCGCCCGGGACGGGACCGCCGACCGGGACGCGCTCGTCGGCGCCCTGGCCGTGCCGGGTCTGCGGACCGCGCTGGCACGCTGGCTCACGGCCCGTGCCGGGCAGGCGCGGCCTGCCGGTCTGCCGGGGCTGACCGACCGGCTGCGGGAGCTGGCGGTCGCCGCGCTCGGTGAGGCGTTCGCCGACGTGCCCGACGCCGCTGACGCGATCGCGGCCACCGACGTGGCCGCCGCGCTGCACACCACGTTGCGCACGGGCCTGCTCGACGAGTTGGGCTGGCCCGCGCTGGAGGACGCGGTGGCGGGTCTGCGGGTGGGTGGCAAGAAGGACGAGCCGGTCGTGGTGTGCGGTGAGGGCTGGCCCGCGCTCGTGCTGGGCCGCGGCGAGAACTTCGTGGTCGTCGGCCCGGACGGCGTGCTCGCCGAGCACGTCTCCCGCATCCCCGCGAACGCCCGGCACAACTGGTCGTTCCTGCCGAACGTGTCGTGGTTCGACGGGCTGCTGCTGGTGCGCTGGCACGGTCCCGACGGCGAGCTGGCGTACTGGAGCGACGCACCGAGCACGGTGTTCACCACGGCGGGCGAGTCCCGTCCGCGCTACCACCGCGACGTGGGCCGGCCCTCGATCGCGCTGGCGGACGGTGCCCGCTTCGGTGGCCACCGCGCGATCCGGCCGGGCGACCACGACGTCACGATGGGCGACGCGGCGTTCGGCGACGGCACGACGGTGTGGACGCTCGCCCACGACCGCGTCGCGTGGCGGTGGGTCGAGGTGGATCCGGCCACCGGCGAACAGGGACGCGCGAGCCTGCCCGCGTTCGTCGAGGACTTCGCCGCCGACGGCGCCACGCTGGACCTGGCGGCGTGCGCACTGCTGCCGGCCGTCGCGGCCACAGTGGACAGTCCACTGGGCACGGCGAACGGGCTGCACGGGTGGCGGGTGCGCAAGAACCTCGACGGCAGTGTGCTGGCCGAGGGCGTGGACGGCCGCCGCGTGCGGTTCGCGGACGGGCCGATGCCGAGCGGAGTGCTGAGGCTGCCTGGCGGTGGGGAGCTGGTGCTCGCCGAGTCCTACAACCAGGTGCTGCTGCTCGACGGCGATGGCGGGCGGCTCGCCGAGATCAGCGCGTCGAACGCCCACCCCGCCTACGCGGCGGGCACGCCGTTCGTGGCGCCGCGCGGCTGGTGGCACCTGCTCCGGCCACGCGACGAGGCGGGTTCGGCGGCGCTGCGGCAGGTTTCCCGCGCGGCGGTGGACACCCTGATCGCCGCCGCGACCGAGGAGCTCGACCGCGAGCACCCGGACGCGGCGGAGCGGTACGCGGCGCTCGTGCGCGGCGAACGCGACGCGCTCGCGACCGCGGTCACCGACGCCCTGCCGGGGCTGTCGCATCCCGCGCTGATCGCGGGCGTGATCAACGTGGTGGAACTGGCGGCCATGCTGCGGAACGGGTACCGCGTGTTCGGTGCGGTGGCCGAGGCCGCACGGGAGGTCGACCTCGACGCGCTCACGCCGTCCGGACCGGTCGTCACCGAGGACCAGCTGGGCACCGCGCTGAACTGGTTCGACGGCCCCAGGCGCTATCACCACGGGAGCGGCACCTCCCCGGCGAGCGTGTTGCCCGCGCTGCTCGGCGCGCTCGCCGAAGCCGCCACACGGGTGCCCGCGCAGGAGCAGGCGCTGCCGGCGAGCGGCAACCGGTGGTACACGGTGCTGCCGTACCTGGCGTCGCTGGCACACCGCGCCGCGTCCCCGCTCACCCCGGACGACCACCGGGACGCACTCGTCTTCGCGTTGCGCGCGTTCGCCGACAGCGGCCTCGCCGACGACGACGGGCACTGGCGGATCGTCTCCGTGGTCGTCCCGGACGACCACGGCGTGACCACCGATCGCGTGCTGCCCGCGCCGGACGGCTTCGTCGCACTGACCCACAAGAGCTGGCACCAGGGCGACGGGGAGCTGTGCACGGGTCTCCAGTACACCGCCACCGCGGGCAGGTTCACGTTGCCGCGCGACTGGCGGCTGACCGACTCCACCGAGGTGGCGCAGCCGTTCGGCCGGGACCGGATCGTCCGGTTCCTGGACGTCCTGGCCGAGCGTGGACCGGTGCCGTGGCAACCCGCCGCGGTGCCCGCGCTGGTCGAGCGGACCGGGCTCGGTGCGGCGGAGGCCACCGTGCTGCTGGCGGGCATGCCCGGCGTGGACGAGTGGGGTGCGAACTACCTGGAGGCCGCGCAACGGAAGCTGCTCGGCCTGTCAGCCGCCGAGGCCAAGGCGGCCAAGCAACGCCTGCGGGTGCTGAGCGACGAGTACCGCCACGCGCTGCTCGCCGCCGCCCTGCCGGCGGACTCGGCGGACCTGTGGACCGCCGGCCCGGACGTGTCGTCGGTCGCCGACGTGTGGACCGCGGCGCACGGGGTGCGGCAGCCCGTGCCGGACGACGTGCTGGTGGACGCGGCCAAGCAACTGCCGCTGGCCAACGCGACCGGGTTCGTCACCAGCCTGCTCAACCCGGACACCACGACGTGGCTCACCGAGGAACCGGACATGCGGTTCGTCGAGACCGCGCTCACCGCCCGCAACGAGCACGCCCTCACCGCGAGCACCCTGCGGGAGCTGCCGGGCGCCCTGCTGTGGCTGGCGCAGCGGCTGCCCGTCGGGTCGCCACTACGGGCCCGGCTGCCGGAGGCGCTCAACCTGGCACGGCAGCGGGTGGCGTCCCCCGGCTTCGCGGTCGACCTCGGCAGGTGGAACCCGCCCGAGCCGATCCACCGCCTCCTCGGCGTCGACGTGCCACCCGAGGGCACGAGGGTCGACCACCGCCCGTGGCTGCACCTGATCGGCAGCCACCACGGGTACTGCGGAGTGGTGGTCCGGCCGGGGCTCGTCGGACGGGAGGACCGGCCGCTGCTCGCCGCGATCGCGGAGATCACGGGCGACCAGTGGCTGCCCGACGCGCTCGACACCCTCGCCGACGACCGGGTCGCGGCCGCGTGTGCCGCGACCGCACCGGAGGGCACCGACCCCGCGGCCGCCCCGCAGGACCCGGCCGTGACCGCGCCGGACGTGGTGGCGCAGGTCGCGGGCACGCTCGATCTCGACGAGGACGCCGCCGTCCTGTACCTGCAGCTGCTCGCGCTGCCCGACCCGACCGACGCCAACACCGCGCGGTGGACGGGCTGGAAACCGGCCCGTCTCAAGGCGGCCAGGGCCGCGCTCGCCGCGACCGACCTCGTGCTGACGGCCAAGCGCGCCAGGGCAGGCCGGTCGCTGTTCCTGCCCGGCGGCTGGCTCGCGCTGAACCGGCCGCACCTGCCGCTGGAGTCGTGGAAGGCGCCGATGTTCGGGTTCACCGGCACGCCGGCGGGTGTGGTGGTGCCGAGGGAACCGGTGGCCGACCTGTTCGCCCGTGCCTGGCAACGGGTTGTCGACGGTGACACGCCCGCGTACGAGGAGCTGCGGACCGGAGGCCGCCGATGACGACGACACAGCCCGCGGAAGCCCCACCCCGGCAGGTCGAGCCCGCCGAGGACGCCTTCGCCGAGGAGCTGGCGTTCCTCGCCGCGTACGACGACGGCCGCAGGCCGCCGGGCTGGCGGCTCACCCCACGCGCGGTGGTCACGTTCATCTCCGGCAGCGGCGGCGACACCCTGGCGTTGCCCAAGGGGGTGCAGGCACCCGGGGTGCCCGCCCGGCTGGCGATCAGCCCGAAGTTCGTCGGCGAGCGCGCGCTCGTGGAGCGGGCCGTGGTCACGCTCGCCGGTGAGCGCGGGCTGCTGCTCGTCGGCGAACCCGGCACGGCCAAGTCGATGCTGTCCGAGCTGCTGGCCGCGGCGGTGGCGGGCAACAGCCAGCTCGTCGTGCAGGGCACCGCGGGCACCACGGAGGACCAGCTGCGCTACGGCTGGAACTACGCGCTGCTGCTCGCCGAGGGGCCGAGCCCCCGGGCGCTCGTGCCGTCGCCGGTGATGGCGGCCATGCGCACCGGCGGCGTGGTACGGGTCGAGGAAGTCACCCGCTGCCTGCCCGAGGTGCAGGACGCGCTGGTGTCGATCCTGTCCGACCGGCGGCTCGCGGTGCCCGAGCTGTCCGGCACTGACGGTGCCACCGTGCACGCCGCGCCCGGGTTCACCGTGATCGCCACGGCGAACCTGCGGGACCGCGGCGTGTCGGAGATGTCGGCGGCGCTCAAGCGCCGGTTCAACTTCGAGGCCGTCGGCCCGATCGGTGACCTGGCACAGGAGATCGCGTTGGTGCGCAGGCAGGCCACCGCCGCGCTCGAACGGGTCGACGCGCCGTTCGCGCTCGACGACGTGGTGCTGGAGGCGCTGGTGACGGCGTTCCGGGACCTGCGTGCCGGGGTCTCGGTGGAGGGCTGGTCGGTGGAGCGGCCGTCGACGGTGATGAGCACGGCCGAGGCGGTGTCGGTGGCGACGTCGCTCGGCCTGGCCGACGCGTACTTCCCCGGCGACCGCGACCCGCTGTCGCTGCTGCCGGGGCACCTGCTCGGCGTGGTCCGCAAGGACGACCCGAGCGACGCGGCCCGGCTGCTGGGTTACTGGGACGGTGCGGTGCGGCGGCGGGCCGAGGGCGGCGCGCGGACGTGGCGACGGCTGTGGGAGCTCCGTGACGTCCTCGACAGCTGACCTGACGATGGTCGAACGGCTCGCGGCCCACCGCGAGCCGTACCTCATCGGCGTGCGGCACCACTCTCCCGCGCTCGCGGCCGTGGTGCCCGCGTTGCTGGAGGCGGCCGCGCCCGACGTGGTGCTGGTCGAGTTGCCCGAGGAACTCGGGGAATGGTTGCCGCACCTGGGTGATCCGGCGCTCACCGCGCCGGTCGCCCTGTCCGGCGCGCACCGCGACGGGTCGGGGTTGGCGTTCTACCCGTTCGCCGACTTCTCCCCCGAGCTGGCCGCGGTCCGGTGGGCGCACCGCGCGGGCGTGCCCGTGCGGCCCTGCGATCTGCCGCTCGCGCACCGCGACGGGTACCGAGGGGCAGCGGGCGGCGCGTCCCCGCTCACGGACGCGTTGCGGCGCACCATCACCGGCCGCGACGACGAGGACCTGTGGGACCGGCTCGTCGAGGCACCCGCGCCCGGGCAGGACCCGGAGTCGGTGCGGCGCACGGCGTTGATGGTCGGCTGGGCCATGCGCACGGATGCCGCTGTCGCGGGTGTCGACCCGTACGACCTGCGCCGCGAGGCGTGGATGCGGCGCGCGGTCGCGGCGCAGGAGGGCAGGCGGTGCGCGGCGGTCGTGGGCTCGTTCCACGCGGCCGCGCTGCTCGGCGGACCGGACGTCGAGTTCCCGGACCTCCCCGACGTGCCAGGGGAGGTCGTGACCTCGTTGGTGCCGTACGGGTTCGAGCTGCTGGACGAGCGATCCGGGTACCCGGCCGGGATTCGCGACCCCGAGTGGCAGCAGGCCGTGCTCGCGGCGGGTGGTGACCCGGCCGCGGTCGAGGAGGCGGCGGCGACGGTGATCGTGCGGATCTGCGCGCGGATCCGCGAGCTGGGGCACCCGGCCGGTCCCGGCGAGGCGCGGGAGGCGCTGCGGCTGGCCGTCGATCTCGCTCGCCTGCGCGGGCTGCCCGCACCCGGTCGCGGCGAGGTCGTCGAGGCCGTGCAGACGGTGCTCACGCACGCGGAACCGTGGGGCCGTGGCCGGGTCGTGGCCCGTGCGGCGGGTGACGTGCTGGTCGGTCACCGCGCGGGTGTGCTCGCGCCCGGCACGCCGCGTTCCGGTCTCACGCCCGCCGTCGAGGCGCTTCTCGACGAGCTGCGGCTGCCCGGCCCCGGCGGACGCGAACCGATCACGCTCCGGCTCGACCCGCTGCGCTCCCCGCTGGACGCCCGCCGCGAACTGACCCTGCGCAGGCTGACCGTGCTCGGCGTGCCCTACGGCGAACCGACCGCGACCACCGGCGTCGGCGGTGCGGACGCGCTGACCACCCGGTGGACGGTCACGTGGACCCCGGCGACCGCCGCGACGCTGCCGGTCGCCGGGATGTGGGGCCCGACGGTGGAGCTGGCCGCGCTCGGCAAGCTGCGGTCCCGCCGGGCGGGTCGCGAACAGGGCGACGGCCACACACCCGCCGCCGTGCTCGCCGACCTCGCCGACGCGGCCGAATGCGGGCTGCCCGAGCTGGTCGGCGACCTGCTGGGCGACGCGGCGACCGTGCTGCCCGGCGCGGGCACCCTCGACGAACTGCTCACCGCGCTGGACCTGGTCGACCGGCTCCGCGCCGGTCACCTGCCCGGCGTCCCGGCGGACGTGCTCGACACGCACCCGCTGCTCTCCCGCGAGCTGGAGACCGCGGCGGTGGCGCAGGTCGCGGGCCTCGCCGGCGCCACCGACCCGGCCGACGCGCGGGCGCTGGTGGAGCTGGGACTGCGGCACGACGCCCACGGCACGGGCCTGCGGCTCGCGGCCGCCCTGCGTGCGCTCGCCGACGACGGCACACCGCTGATCGCGGGGGCCGCCGGTGCGGTGCGAGTGCTTCTCGGCCTCTCGACGGCGGGCGAGCTGGGTGAGCGGATGGCGTCGTGGCTGGACAACGCCACCAGCCCCGAACGGCGGACCGTGCTGCGCGACGGCCTCACCGGGGTGCTCGCCGCCGCGAGCCCGTTGCTGGAGGCGCCCGAGGCGCTCGACCCGCTGCTGGACCGCGTGGAAGCCCTGTCCGACAAGGACTTCCTTGACCGGCTGCCCGCGCTGCGTGGCGCGTGCACGTCGATCGGGCCCGGCGCGCGGGCACGGGTGCTGGCGGTGGTCGAGCAGCGCACCGGCGGCCGCGTCGACCTCCCCAAGGCCATCGACCCCGAACAGCTGGCCGGATGGCTGGCGGCCGAACGCATCGCCCTGGCGGCGCTGGGCGCCCACGGCCTCTCACCGTCCACTCCGGACACGAGTGTGGACCCGCCACCACCTCGGACGTCCACTGTGGACGATTCGGTGGAGTTGCCGCCGAGCCTGCGGTGGCGGCTGGTGCTGGGCAGGCGTGGTGACCGGCCGACGGGCGGTGCCCGGTACGCGGCGGCGTTGGACGAGCTGTACGGCCGGGAACGCGGTGAGGGCGCGGTGGGCGGCGACCTGGGCGCGGACCTGTCCGACCCGTTCCCCGACGTCCGTGAGTGGTCCGACGAACTCGTGGCGCTGTTCGGCGAGCGGGTGCGGGAGGAGGTGCTCGCCGCGGCCGTCGAGGGCGGCCGGTTCGAGGCGGCGCTGGAGCTCGATCCCGGCGCGGTGCGGCCGTCGGTCGACCTGCTGCGCAACGTGCTGTCCCTCGCGGGCGGGCTGTCCGAGTCCGCGCTGGCGAAGCTGCGGCCGCTGGTGGCGCGGCTCGTGCGGGAGCTGGCCGAACAGCTGGCGACGCGTGTCCGCCCGGCCCTGAGCGGTCTGTTGCTGCCCACTCCGACGCGGCGGCCGAGCGGTCGCCTCGACCTGCCACGCACACTGCGCGCGAACCTCGCCACCGCCCGCCGAGGCCCGGACGGGCGGGTCGCGGTGGTGCCGGAGCGGCCGGTGTTCCGCACCCGGGGCCGCCGCGCCAACGACTGGCGGCTGGTGCTGGTGGTCGACGTGTCCGGGTCGATGGAGGCGTCCACGGTGTGGTCGGCGCTGACCGCGTCGGTGTTCGCGGGCGTGCCGTCGCTGTCGACGCACTTCCTCGCGTTCTCCACGGAGGTCGTCGACCTGACCGACCGTGTGGCCGATCCGCTGTCGCTGCTGCTGGAGGTGCGGGTCGGCGGCGGCACGCACATCGCGGGTGCGCTGCGGTACGCCCGGTCCCTGGTGACCGTGCCGGAACGCACGATGGTCGTGCTGGTCAGCGACTTCGAGGAGGGCGGCCCGGTCGCGGCGCTGCTCGCGCAGGTGCGGGAGCTGGTGGCGTCGGGCGTGACGGTCATGGGCTGCGCGAGCCTGGACGACACCGGCACGGCGCGGTACTCGACGTCGATCGCGGGCGCGCTGGTGGACGCCGGGATGCCGGTGGCTGCGCTGAGCCCCCAGGAGCTGGCCCGCTGGGTCGGGGAGAAGGTGCGCGGGTGAACGGACTGCCCCCGGTGGCGCCGTCGGTGCCCGCGGACGTCCTCGACGACCTGCCACCGCGGCTGCGCAAACGCGTGGACGCCGCCGTCGCCCGGGCGGCGGACTGGACCGTGACCGTCGACGACGACCAGGCCACCGCACCGCTCGACGACGAGACGACGTTGACGTGGCGGCTGACCGACGGTGTGCTGACCTCGGCCGACGCGCTGACGTGCTCGTGCCTGCTCGCGCCCCGCTGCCTGCACCGCGGCGTCGCGGTCGCCGCGGCCTCCGTCGCGGCACCCACGCCTCTCGACGCCCCGGCGGAACCCACCGCCGGCACCCCAGCAGACACCCCAGCCGCGGACATCACCGACGCGGAGCGGACGGCGGCCGCCGCGCTGTGGTCCGCGGGTGCGACCGTGCTGCGAGCGGGCGCGTCGGGCAGCGGCACCGTGGTCCGGGCCGAGTTGCTGCGCGCGGTGCACCAGGCACGCGTCGCGAGCCTGCACCGCGCGGCCGCGAGCGGGTTGCGGGTCGCCACGGCCCTGACCGCCGCCCGCACGGACGACCCGTCCTTCGACCGCGCGGAGCTGACCGACGACCTGCTCGACCTGCTCCTGCTCTGCCACGACCTCCGCACCGGCACCGTCACCGACGTGCTCCGCGGCACCGCCCGCCGCGAGTACCGCCCGGTCGGATCGCTGCGGCTGTACGGGTTGTGCACCGAAGCCGTCGTCGCCGCGACGGGTCACGGCGGCGTGGTGACCCACCTGGTCGACGACGACGGCGTGCTGTGGACCGTCCCGGCGATCATGCCCGGCGGCGCCGAACGAGTGCCCGTCGCCGCGAACGGTCCGGTGGCGGTCGGCGAGTCCGGCCTCACCCACCGGGCACTCGGCCGGTCCGGTCTGCTGCTGTCCGGCGGCACCGCGTCCGCCGACCACCGCCTCGGCGCGGGGCAGAAGGTGCGTGCCGTGGCGGCGAAGGGCGTCGCCTGGCACGAGCCACCGGCGGCGGGCCTGTGGCGGGAACCGCTGACGGACCAGGTCGCCAGGGCGTTCGCCGTGCGCGCCCTGCCCGAAAGCCACCGCCCGGCGGGCGCGACGCTGCTGTTCCTCGACGCGGAGGTGCGCGGTGCGGCGGGCCCAGCCCTGCGCGTGGCCACCGACGACGCGGAACTGGACCTGACCGGCGACGACGACCGCACGCGCGAGAACCTGCGCGTGCTGGCGACCGCGGGCGGCATGCGGGTGCGGGTGATCGCACGCCTTCTCCCCCACCTGCCCGCGACCGCCACGGCCCTGGCCGTGCAGGGCGAGGCCCTCACGCTGCCCTCGGCCATGGGCGGCACCGTCGACCTGGCGCTCGACCGGCTCCAGCGCTCGCACGTCCCGGCAGGCGAGGCCCGCGTGGTCCCGCGGCGCCGCCCGCCGGAACACCGCGTCCCGCCTCCCCTGCACCCGCTGCGCAACCTCGTGCACCGCATCGCGCTCGCCGGCCGCTCTGTCGCCATGGCCACGTCGGCGGACCGGAACACCCGGTCCCTGACCGCGAACGGCCTCACCACCACCGCGGCCGTCCTCGCCACGCTGTCCGCCGCCACGCACGCCCGTCATCGCGACGCCTTCGGCCGCACCGTCGACGACCACACCGACGAGTTCCCCCGGGCATGGTTGACCGCGGCCCTCCACCTCCGCGAGTTCACCACGGCCACCGCACACCGGGAGTGGCTGTCCACCTAGACCTGTGGTCAGCGTTTGTACCGGGCCTGACCGTCTTTGAGGTACCGCCGCTGCTTGGCCTTGAACTTCTTCTCGCGCTCGCCGACCGCACGCACGAGAGCGTCGACGGCCTTCTCCAGCCCGCGGAGCGCGGCCCTGATCTCCGTGTACTGCTTCTTCCGCTCCTCGGACGTGTCCGGACATGCAGGGGCGCGAGGAGGCCGGAGTCCAGGGAGCCGTGCGACAACCGCTCGGTCAGGTCGTCGGCGCGCTGGTGAACCGTCCGCAGCCGCCGTGACACGTCCCGCGCGTCGCGTTTCATCGTCGCTCGGGCGAAGTCGCCCGCGAGCGCCCGGTCGAGCCGTTGCCTGGCCACGCGGATCGACCGGACCAGCACCCTGCCCGCACGCCTGGTGTCCTTCTCCCGGCCCGCCTTCGCGTCCAGCTCCCGGTAGCCCGGCTCGCCCGCCACCTCGTGCCGGATGGCGGTGCCGACACCGCGGTCGAGCTTGCGCGCCAGCCGCATGTGCCGCCGCTGTTCCCGCCAGAGCGGGCGCACGCGCTCGTAGGTGTCGACGTCGCTGTTCAGCAGCTGGTGGAAGAACCAGTTCCGCTCGCGCCCACATCGGCCGGCGACCGAGTTCGGCGTCGATGCTCGTCGCCCTACATCGTCGGGAGCGTGCCAGAGGTTTCGGTTTCCGTGGCGCACGCCGATAAGGTGGTGGTGGAGGCGACATGTCGGACGAAGAGCTGGTGATCGAGTTCGCCCTCACGCGTCTCGACCACCCCGGGCTCGATCTGCAGGAGATCGCCGAGCTGGTCGTCCGCAGGCTGGGGACCGAGCGGATGCTCGAGTTCGCCTCCCGCAACCTCGCCACCCGGGACGAGTTGCGCGGCGCGGCCTTCCCGTGCGCCGTCGAGCACGTGCTGCGGACGATGCTGCTGCTGCGCGGCCCTGCCGACTGAGGTCCCTACCGCCCGGTCGGCTTGATCGAGACAGGCGTAACCGAAAAGGGTTACGACGCCACTCGTCCGGGTACCAGATCGTTGCGTCAAGCAGCCGGCGCGCTCCACATTCCCGCGCACGGACCGGAGGGGCGCGACACCGTGACAAGACTGGACTTCGACGACCGGGTGGCACGCGGTCTCCAGCAGTACGTCCTGCAGGTCAGGCTCGCACTGGGCCTGCGGGGCGAGTGTTCCTACAGCCACGCCGACGAGCCGGCCGGCGCGTACCTGGCGCTCGACGAACGGCTCGACACCCACCCGGATCGTGACGTGGCGCTCCTGTGGGACGAACGGCACGGGTGGTCGGCGGCGGTCGAGGACCCCGGCAGCAGCGACCTGGTGGTCGTGGCCTACTTCGGACAGACCGTGCTCCCCCCGCCCGCCGAGGTGGCCGAGTGGACCGCGAACCTGTTCCGCGCCCGCCCGGACGACAACGGCCCGGCACCGCATGTCCCGGGCGCGAAGGACGTGCGGCGACTTCTGATGGACTATGCCGGTAACCGGTCCGCGACGGGCGGTGTCCGCACCGGACACCAGGAGACCGTCACGTCGTGATCCCGGCCGATGGTTGCGGCACCGACGGCCGGGTACCCCGGTGCCGTGCGGAAGGAGGCGGCCGATGGGGCGGATCCGGGGACTGATGCGGCGAGCCGACACGCAGGAGCGGCTGCTCGTTGCGGTGGCCTGCATGGCGCCCCGGCTGCTGCGTGACTCCGCCTGGCGCACACAGCGAACCCGGCAGGGCGACGGCCTCGGCGTGCTCCTGGTACCCGGGTTCGGCTGCGGGGACAGCACGCTCACGCTGACCAGAAGCTGGTTGCGTGCCAGGGGTTACCGGCCCGCGTGCGCGCGAACCGGCCTGAACATGGGGTGCACCACGACGCTGGCCGACCGCATCGAGCGTCGCCTGCAGGGACACGCGGAGGCCACCGGCCGCCGGGTCGTCCTGTTGGGACAGAGCCGCGGCGGCTGGCTCGCCCGGCTGGTGGCCCTCCGCAGGCCGGACCTCGTGCGCGGACTGGTGATGGTCGGCAGCCCGGTGCTCGACCCGCTCGGCGTCAGCCCGAAAGCCGTGCGATTCGCCCGGTTCCTGACCCGGCTGTCCACCTGGGGCGTTCCCGGCTTGCTCGACGGCGACTGCTTCACCGGCGGCTGCTACGACACCCACTCCGCCGCGCTGGCGGAACCCCTTCCGCACGGCATGCCCGCGCTGGCCGTGTACTCGCGGCTGGACCGGGTCGCGCCGTGGCGGCTGTGCCAGGACCCGTCGGCGGAGTGCGTCGAGATCCGCAGCAGCCACACCGGCATGGCCCTGCACCCCGACTTCTACCGGACGCTGGAGCCCCGGCTCGCCACGTGGGCCGCCACCGAAACCGCGCCTGTCGCCTAGCGTGGCAGGGAACGCACGTACTCGGCGAAACCCTCCAGCCCGTCGACGTTGCGGGGGCTGCTGATGCCCTCGTTGTAGTCGAGGACGTAGAACCGGTCGTTGACCACGGCGGGCAGGCTCGCGGTGGTGGGTGAGGTCCTCAGGAAGTCGATCTTCTCCTGGGCGGGCTGGTCGCCGTAGTCGAGGATGATGATCACCTCGGGTTTGGCCGCCACGACCGACTCCCAGCCGACCTTGGTCCACCGCTGTTCGAGGTCCGCGAAGATGTTGCGGCCGCCGGCGAAGGAGATGATCTCGTTCGGCGGCACCTGGTTGCCGGCGGTGAACGGCTGGTCGGTGCCGGAGTCGTACAGGAACACCGGGACCGGATCACCCTGTGGCGCCTGGGCTTTCACCTTCTCGACGCGTTCCTTCAGGTCCGCGACGACGTCCGTCGCCCGGTCCTCGACACCGAAGATGCGGCCGAGCCGTTCCAGGTCGGTGTAGAGGCCCTCGAACGGCGGCACCTTCTCCGGGTGGCCGGGGTAGTTGTAGCAGGACTCGGTGTGCATGAAGCTCTGGACGCCCAGCCCGTCGAGGATCTCCGGGGTGATGCCGCGCTCGTCGGAGAAGCCGGACCGCCAGCCCGCCACCACGAGGTCCGCCTTCGCGTCGACGACGAGCTCCTTGTTGAGCAGGTCGTCACCGAGGAACTCGACCTTCTCGTACTCGGCCGCCCACGGTGATTCCGACACCGGCGGGTTCGCGGGCGGCATCACGTACCCGTGCACGTGGTCGGTGAGGCCGAGCGCGAACATCTTGTCCGCGCTGCCACCCTCGTACACCACCGCCCGCCGCGGTGTCGTGTACTCGACCTCCTCACCGCACCGGGGCACCGTGACGGTCCGCGCGCCCGCGTCGTCGGCGACCTGTGCCCCGCACGCGGCGAGCGGGATCGTGGCGAGCAGGAGCGCGGAGATTCTCTCAGCGATGGCCATCGAGCTGTTCCTCCAAAGTGGACAACGAGTGGAGCAGTTGCGGCGCACCGGTCTCCGGGTGGCGGACGACGGTCACGTCCACCCCGAACACCGCGCGCACGAGTTCTGGCGTGAGCACCTCGCCCGGCGGTCCCGCCGCGACGAGCGCACCGCCGGAGAGCACCCCGAGCCGGTCGCAGGCGACGGCGGCGAGGTTGAGGTCGTGCAGCACGACGAGCGCCGTGCGGCCGGTGCCCCGCAGCAGGCCGAGGAGTTCGACCTGGTGGCGCAGGTCGAGGTGGTTGGTGGGCTCGTCGAGCACCAGCACCTCGGGTTCCTGCGCGAGCGCGCGGGCGATCAGCACCCGCTGCCGTTCCCCGCCGGACAGCGACAACACGCTGCGCTCGGCCAGGTGCAGCACGTCGAGCCGGACCATCGCGTCGTGGCACACGGCACGGTCGTGCGCGCCGAGCGGCCGGTTGCCCGTCAGGTGCGGAGCGCGGCCCAGCGCGACGACCTCCGCGACCGTGAAGTCGAGGTCGACGCCGTTCTCCTGGGTGAGCGCGGCGATGCGCCGGGCACTGTCCCGCAGGCCCATCGCGCAGAGATCAACGGTGTCGAGCCAGACCGCGCCGCCGCTGGGAGCGAGCGCCCGGTACACGCAGCGCAGCGCCGTGGACTTGCCGGAACCGTTGGGCCCCACCAGACCCACGACCGCGCCGTCCGGCACGTCGAGCACCAGCGAACGGACGATCACGTGGCGGTCCACGGTCACGGACAGCTCGTCGAACCTCAGCCCCGCCACGTCAGCGCCCTCCGAACAGGTACCCGCGGCGCCGCATCAGCACGACGAAAACCGGCACGCCGACGAGTGCGGTGATCGCACCCAGCGGCAGTTCCCTGGGCGCGACCACGGTCCGGGACACCAGGTCGACCCACACCATCAGCACGGCCCCCACCAGCGGCGCGACGACCAGCACCCGCGCGTGCGCCGCGCCGACCAGGATGCGGACCACGTGCGGCACCACGAGCCCGACGAACCCGATCGCGCCGCTGACGGCCACCATCGCGCCGGTCGCCACCGCCGTCAGCGCGAACAGTCTCCTTCGGACGGACGCGGCGTCGACACCGAGGCTGCCCGCGGTCTCGTCACCGAGCGACAGCACGTCCAGCGCGCGACCGAACCGGCGCAGCACGACGAGCGCGGCCACCACCACGACGGCGACCACCGGCAGCGCACCCCACGTCGCGGCACCGAACCCACCCATCGTCCAGAACAGCACCGCACTCGTCGCCTCGCTGTCCGGCGCGAAGTAGATGATCACGCTCAGCACGGCCTGGAACCCGAACGCCATGGCGACGCCGGTCAGCACGAGCCGCAGCGGCATGATCCCCGCCGCCGTGCGGGACGCGAGGTAGACGAGGACCGAGGCGCCGAGCGCGCCGAGGAACGCACCCGCCGACACCGCGTAGATCCCGAGCCCCGCGAGCGCCCCGGACACGCTCACCGCCACCGCGCCGACCGACGCGCCGGAGGACACGCCGAGGATGAACGGGTCCGCGAGCGCGTTGCGCACCAGCGCCTGCACCACGACACCGACCGCCGCGAGCCCGGCCCCGACGACCGTCGCGAGCAACACCCGGGGCGTGCGGATCTGCCAGACGATCTGGTAGCGCGTCACCTCGTCGACGCCGATCTCCGCGCCGGTGACCGCGGCCCACAGGTACCGCACGGTCTCCCCCGGCGCCACCACAGCAGGCCCCAGACCGATCGCCACCAGCACGGAAACCAGCAGGACGACGACCAGGACGACCGCGAGCCCGAGCACCGACCCGTCCACTCGTCGCCAAACAGTAGTGATTGTCATTGTCAATAACACTACCCGGCGCGTCCGGGTGATCAACACCCGGATGAGGCACGACACCTGTGCTGAAGGACCCCATCAGCACATCCGGCCACGCACCGAAGGGTCTGCCGTGCCGCTGGGACCTCAGTGGCCGAGGGCGCGGTCGACGAGCGCACCGACGCGAGACGGGCGGCCGGTACGAGACTCGCGAGCATCGGCCGCCTCGGTCAGGCGCAGTCCCGCGTTGATGCCGAGCCACCGCAGCGGTTCCGGTTCCCAGCGGCGGGAGCGGTGCCCCACCCACGGCAACGCCGTCAACTCCGACGCGGTCCCGGTGATCAGGTCGGCAAGCGTCCGACCAGCGAGGTTGGCGGTGCCGACCCCGTCCCCGACGTAGCCACCGCCCCACGCCAGACCGGTGGCGGGATCGAACCCGACCGACGCCGTCCAGTCCCGGGGCACACCGAGCGGGCCGCCCCAGCGGTGGGTGATCGGCGGTGCCGGCCCCAGAGCCGGGAACAGTTCGACGAGGGTGGCCTCGATCGCCCGGTGCACGCGGGTGTCGCGGTCGAACGCGGGTGAGACGCGGGACCCGAAGTGGTACGGCGCGCCACGGCCGCCGAACGCGAGCCGGTCGTCCGCGGTGCGCTGGCCGTAGACGATCATCCGGCGCAGGTCGGTGAACGTCTCCCGGCGGGCGAGCCCGGCGTCCGCCCAGAACGACGGGGACAGCGGTTCGGTCGCCACCATCAGCGAGTACAGCGGCGCGAGCGTGCGCCGGTTGCCGGGCAGGCCCGGGGTGTAGCCCTCGGTGGCCCGGACCACGACCGGCGCGCGTACCGTGCCGCGGTCGGTGACCACCGCACCAGGCCGCAGCGCCAGCGCGCGGGTCCGCTCGTACACGGTGGCACCGCGCCGCTCGACCGCCTCCGCGAGCCCGCGCACCAGGCGGCCGGGGTGGATCGCCGCGCAGTGCGGGGTGAAGAGCGCGCCGAGGACCGACGTGGCGCCGCAGCGTGCCCGTGCCTCGGCGGCGGACAGCCAGGTCACCTCCACCCCGAACACGGTCTCCGCCTCGGCCAGTTCGCGGGCCCGGACCTCCTGTGCGGGAGTCCTGGCGAGCGTCAGCGTGCCGCCCTTGGCGTAGTGGCAGTCGATGGCCTCCTCGGCGGCGACCCGGCCCACTTCGTCCACAGTGGACTCCATGGCGCGCTGCAACGCCATCGCCGCGGGTCTGCCGTGCCGGTGGGCCACGGTCGCCGGGGACGCCGGGAACAGCGCGGAGCACCAGCCGCCGTTGCGCCCGCTGGCCCCGAACCCGGCGACGTGCGCCTCCACGACCGCGATCCGCATGGACGGGTCCGTGCGCGCCAGGTAGTAGGCGGTCCACAAGCCGGTGAACCCGGCGCCGACGATCGCCACGTCCACGTCGGTGTCCCCCGGCAGCGCGGCGCGCGGGGCCAGGTCGAACGCGGACAACCAGTAGCCCAGCTCATCGGTCATGTCCGGCCTCCGCTCCCGAGCGTAGCCGCCGGCCGCGGGTCGTGTGACCGGTCCGCGCGGCGGGTACGGCTGTGTTGCGCGTTGACCGCCGACGACGGAGAGTGGTGGACCATGACGGAAGTCGACTGGGATCGGGACAGGACGGAGTTCGCGTCGCGGCCGCCCGGGGCGCCGCATCCCGCCGGGGCGGTCACGGCCAGTCCGCTGGCCCGCCAATTCGAGCAGCTGGCCCGGTCGCTGCTCACCGCCGACACCGTCGCAGGCGTGCTGACCGACGTGGTCCGGGCGACCGTCGAGGTGCTCCCGGACGCCGACCTGGTCAGCATGACGCTCCGCTCGTCCGACGGGGAGCTGCACACCCCGGTCGAGTCCGACCCGGTCGGCAGCGAGCTGGACGAACTGCAGAACCAGCACCGCGAAGGCCCGTGCTTCGACGCGGCCCGGCTGCCCGCCCTCGCGTACACCCACAGCCCGGACCTGTCCGTCACGCCCCAGTGGCCGCGGTTCGGCCCCGCAGCGGCCGCACGCGGCTACCGGTCCGTGCTGTCGACGCCGCTGCTGTCGGACATGACCCCGCCGCGGCTGTCCGGGGCGCTCAACGTCTACTCCCGCGCGCCGGACCGGCTCGGCGACGAGGAGTCACTGGACCGCGCCCTGCTGCTGGCCACGCACGCGTCGCTCGCGGTCGCGAACACCGAGGCCGTCCGCCTCGCCGAGCTGCGCGAGACGCAGCTGCGCCGCGCGCTCGACACCCGCGACGTGATCGGCCAGGCCAAGGGCATCCTGATGCGCAGCCGCGGCATCTCCGCCGAGGAGGCGTTCGACCTGCTGCGCCGCACCTCGCAGGACCTCAACATCAAGCTCGCGACCCTGGCCGAGACGCTCACGACTCGCCACACCGACCTGGATCGGCCCGGGGACTGACCCCGCTCGGCCGAGTCCACCCACCGCGGGCCGACCGTAAGATCGACACAATGGTGGACCGACTGAACTGGGGTGTGCTGGGGCCCGGCGGCATCGCCCGCACCTTCGCCCGGCAGCTGCCGCTCTCCCGCACCGGCCGTCTGGTCGCCGTCGGCAGCCGGGACGCCGCCCGTGCCGCCGCGTTCGCGGCCGAGTTCGGCGCCGCCCGGTCCTACGGCTCCTACACCGAGCTGCTCGCCGACCCCGAGGTCGACGCCGTCTACATCGCGACCCCGCACCCCGCGCACCCGGAGTGGGTGATCCGTGCCGCCGAGGCGGGCAAGCACGTCCTGTGCGAGAAGCCACTCGCGATCACGTGGGCGCACGCGATGGCGGCCGTCGAGGCGGCCCGCACGCACGACGTCTTCCTGATGGAGGCGTACATGTACCGGCACCAGCCACGGCTGCGGGTGCTCGCCGACCTGGTCCGCGACGGCGCGCTCGGCACGGTCACGCAGGTGCGGGCGTCCTTCTCGTTCGCCGCGCCGATGGACCCGGGTCGGTTGTTCGCGCCGGAGCTCGGTGGCGGCGGCATCCTCGACGTCGGCGGCTACCCGGTGTCGGCGGCCCGGCTGGTGGCCGGGGCGGCCCGCGGGCTGCCGTTCGCCGACCCGGTCGGCGTGTCCGGCGCGGGCCGAATCGGCGAGACCGGGGTCGACGAGTGGGCGGTCGCGACGCTGGACTTCGGCGACGGGCTGGTCGCGCAGGTGGCCACCGGCACGCGCCTCGCCGCCGACGACACGCTGTGGGTGTACGGGAGCGAGGGGTACGCGGAGGTGCCCGACCCGTGGCTGCCGCCGGAGGGCGAGCCGGGCAGGCTCGTGCTGCACCTGGCGGGCGAGGAGGTCCACGAGGTCACGACGCCGCCCGCGGCGCAGTACGCGCTGGAGGCCGACTCGGTCGCCGAGCACCTCGCCGACCGGGAGTCCCCGGCGATGTCGTGGGCCGACAGCCTGGGCAACGCGACGGTGCTCGACTCGTGGCGGCACGCGATCGGCCTGACCTACCCGGTGGAACGGGAGGTGCCGCCCGCGTACGGCACGCCGGTGCCTCGCGCCATGCCGACCGGCACCGTCGCCGGCCTCGCCAAACCGGTGTCCCGCCTGGTGATGGGCGTGGACAACCAGCGGGACATCACGCACGCGACGGTCATGTTCGACGACTTCGCGGTGCGGGGCGGCAACACGTTCGACACGGCGTGGATCTACGGTGACGGCACGATGGAGTCGTTGCTGGGCCGGTGGATCCGCGCCCGCGGCGTGCGGGACGACGTGGTCGTCGTCGGCAAGGGCGCGCACACGCCGCACTGCGACCCGGAGTCGCTGCGCCGCCAGCTCGCCGAGTCGCTGACGCGGCTCGACACCGACCACGTCGACCTGTACCTGATGCACCGCGACAACCTCGACGTCCCGGTCGGCGAGTTCGTCGACGTGCTGGAGGAGGAACGGGCGGCGGGCAGGGTCACCGCGTACGGCGTCTCGAACTGGACCCTGGCGCGGGTCGACGAGGCACGGACGTACGCGGCCCGGCACGGCAAGGCCGGCTTCACCGCGCTGAGCAACCACTTCAGCCTGGCCGAGGCGTACGCGCTGCCGTGGGACGGGTGCGTGCACGTGACGGACCCGGCGTCCCAGGCGTGGCTACGCGACCGGGATCTCGCGCTGCTGCCGTGGTCCAGCCAGGCACGGGGCTTCTTCGCGGGCCGCGACGACGCGGAGGTGGCGCGCTGCTACCACAGTGAGGCGAACTTCGCGCGGCGTGAACGCGCCCGCGCACTGGCGGCCGAACTCGGCGTCCCGGCGACGGCGGTCGCCCTGGCCTACGTGCTGCACCAGCCGTTCGCGACGTTCCCGTTGATCGGCCCGCGCACGCTGGCGGAGACACGCGGCTCGCTGCGCGCACTCGAGGTGGGTCTGACGCCGGATCAGGTGCGGTGGCTGGCCGACGGGTGACCCACCCACTCGGGGGACCCGGCACCGCGGCCGGGTTTCGATCACCGTGGGGCGGGTACCTGCCGGTTTCGGACGTCACCGACGGAATCGAACGAAAGCCGTGCAGACCTTCCTGCCCCACCCGGACTTCCACGCCACCGCCGCGGTGCTGGACCCGCTGCGGCTCGGCAAGCAGCGGGTGGAGGCCATCCAGGTGCTGCGCGCGCTGACGGTGCCGGGGTACGGCTGGCGCCACCACCCGGCCGCCGCCATGTGGGCGGGCTACGAGGAGGCGCTGACCCGGTACGGGCTGACCGTCTGCGCGGTGTGGTCCGAGACGGGCAGGCAGGACACCTGCCACGTCACGCTGCGGGCTGACCTGCGCCGCATGACAGGTGTGGACCGGATCCGCACGCAACGGGAGCTGGCCCGCGCGGGCGACCTGCCGCCCTGGCTCGGTGACGACGACTTCCACCGCAGCCACCAGTCGGCGCTCGTGCGGAAGAACCCCGACCACTACCGTCCGCACTTCCCCGACGTGCCGAGCGACCTCCCGTACGTGTGGCCCGACTCGGACCGGCCTCGCGCCACCGCGTGAGGTCGGTGGGCATCACGCGGGTCCGGACCACGTCGGCGAGCGACGCCTCCGCCGCCCGCATCATCACGCGCCGACCCGACCGGCGCAGCACCAGTCGCCGTCGCAGGGGCGGCCCTTCTCGCTGCCGTACGGGCCGAGGCCGTGCAGTGGTGCCAGGAGTTCCGCGCGTTCGTCCTCGGTCACCGCGGGGCGGGCCGCGACATCGAGGTCCCACGCCGGGGCCGTGGTCCGCAGGTCCGTCATGTCGCCCACCACCGCGCCGGTCACGAACAGCGTGTACGGCGGGTGGTCCGGGAAGCCGTTGAGGCGCAGCACCCACCACGCGCCGTCGACCAGGGCGGCGAGGACGAACACCGGTGCCTCGGTGCGCTGCCACACGACGGCGCGGGCCAGGTGCTCGGACATGAGCCCAGCCTGCCCCGCGAGCCGGCCGCGGGACAAGGCCGGTCGGCCCCGCGGCCATGTTCGCGTGAGGGGGTCGGTCACAGTCGATTGACCGGCGGCGGTGAACGGCTGTTTACTCAGGTGGTGAACAGAGGTTCACCGGGACATTCCGGTCGGCTCATGGTCGTGCTCTGCGGGTGCGGCGTCACCGTGTCCCTGATGCACACCCTGGTGGCGCCGCTGCTGCCCGAGATCTCCCACACGATGAACCTGTCGCAGGACGCCGCCGCGTGGCTGCTCACCGTGACCATGCTCGCCGGGGCGGTGTGCGCGCCGGTGTGCGGACGGCTCGGCGACATGGTCGGCAAGCGCCGGATGCTCGCGGTCGCGCTGGCGATCATGTCGGTCGGCTCGCTGCTCGGTGCGCTCAGCTGGTCGTTCGGGTCACTGCTCGGCGCGCGGCTGCTGCAGGGTGCCGCGTTCGGCGTGCTGCCGCTCGGGATCAGCATCCTCAAGGACGAGCTGCCCGAGGACCGGGTGATGGCGGGCACCGCGACGATGAGCTCCACGCTGGGCGTCGGCGGCGCTATCGGCATGCCGCTGGCCGGGGTGATCGCCCAGGCCCTGGACTGGCACGCCGTGTTCTGGGCGGCGACCGCGGTGTCACTGCTTGCGCTGGCACTGGTCCTGGTGTTCGTCCCGGAGTCGCCCGTGCGGTCCGGCGGGCGGTTCGACGTGCTCGGCGCGCTCGGGCTCGGCGCCGGGCTGGTGACCTTGCTGCTGGCCGTCTCGCAGGGCGGCGCGTGGGGCTGGGGCAGTCCGGCGACCATCGGCCTGTTCGCCGGGTCCGCGGTGGTGCTGTCGCTGTGGGCGGTCCACCAGCTGCGGGTGCGGCAGCCGCTCGTCGACCTGCGGACGTCCACCCGCCCGGTGGTGCTGCTGACCAACACGGCGACGGTCCTGGTCGGCGTCGGCATGTTCGCGAGCTTCATGTTGACACCGTTGACGTTGCAGGCGTCGACGGCGACCGGGCACGGGTTCGGCGTGTCGGTGATGGTCGCCGGGTTGTGCATGGTGCCGATGGGTCTCGGGATGCTGTTCTTCTCGCCGCTGTCGGCGAAGCTGTCCGCGCGGCGGGGCGCGCACGTGACGCTGCTCGTCGGCGCGCTCGTCATGGTCGTCGGCAACGTGGCGCAGGCGCTGCGGCCGGGCAACATCCCGCTGCTGATGGTCGTGCTGATGGTGCTGTCGATCGGGACCGCGCTGTGCTTCTCGGCGATGCCGACGCTGATCATGGCGTGGGTGCCCGCGACCGAGACGGCGTCGGCGAACAGCCTCAACTCGCTGCTGCGGACGATCGGCACGAGCACGTGCGCGGCGGTCGGCGGCACGTTCCTCGCCGCGTACACGATCCGGGTGGACGGCGAGGTCGTGCCCGCGGCAGGCGGGTTCTCGGTGACGTACTGGATGGCCGCGGCGGCGAGCCTCGCCGCCGCGGGCCTCGCACTGGCGGTGACCGCGGTGATCCGGCGCAGCGCCCGCACCACGGCCGAGGAGACCGACGCCGTCACCACCACGGCTGACCTGGCGGTTCAGTAGGCTCCCGCCATGGGCACGGCACACGCCTCCGACCCGGGCGAGGCTGGCGACACCCGGCGAGCGATCGTCCGGGCCGCGCGGAAGCACTTCACGCAGGGCGCGTTCGCCGAGGTGGGACTGCGCGACATCGCCCAGGACGCGGGCGTCAGCGCGGCGCTGATCGTGAAGTACTTCGGCAGCAAGGAGAACCTGTTCGCCGAGGCGATCTCGTTCGAGACCGAGGCGACCGCGTTGCTGGACTGCGACCTCGACCACCTCGGCGAGCACCTCGTCCGCACGCTGCTCGACCTGCACGACCGCGCCAGCTCCGACCCGTTCCTGCGCGCGGTGATGGCCGCGTTCCGCCCGAACGGCACACACTTCTCGGCCACGTTCCAGGAGCACTTCACCGAGCCGCTCGCCGCACGGCTGACCGGCCCCGACATCCCGCTCCGCACCGCGATGATCTGCGCCCAGCTGGTGGGTCTCGGCGCGGTACGGGTGGCGGTGAAGCTCCCCGGCGTCACCGACCTCTCCCCCGAGAAGACGGTGGCCACCTTCGCCCCGCCACTCCAGAACCTCATCACCCCCCACCGCGAGTCGCGTTCCCAGACATAGCGAGTCGCGTTCCCGCGCACACCGAGTTGTCGGTTTCGTGCCACATCCCGCGATCAAGATCGGCACGAAACACACAACTCGAGGTGTCCGAGCGCGCGACTCGCCTGGTTTGTCCTCGACTGGGTGGCAGCGGTCCCTGAGCAACGCGGTCACTCGTGGAGACGGCACGCCCGCGGGGGTCAGCTCGCGCCGTGCCGACGGGCCTCGTCGGCGTCCAGGAGGTCCTGCCTGGCCCTGGCGACGCGGGACCGGATCGTGCCGACCGGCACACCGCACACGTCCGCGGCCTCCACATAGGACATTCCCAGCACCTGGGTCAGCACCAGAGCTTCCCGGCGCTCGGGCATGAGCGCACCGAGGAGGACGTTGACCTCCACGACGTCCTCGAACCCCGGCGCGGTCTCCAGGCTGTCGGACTGCAGGCGGTCCGCCGCCCGCGTCCAGTCCACCGCGCCGGTGGTCCGCGGTCGGGACGTCGCCATCCTGACGTGGTCGACGACGACACGGCGGGCGATGGACATCAGCCACGTCCTGGCACTCGCGCGGCCCGCGAACGAGGGCAGGCTGGGCAGTGCGCGAAGGTAGGTCTCCTGCGTGAGGTCGTCGGCGAGCCCGACGCCGGCGAGGTGCGCCACCAGGCGCCACACGTCCCGCTGCGAGGCGCGGACGAACCGCTCCAGCGCGCCCCTGTCCCCCTTGCCCGCGGCGATCGCCAACTCGGTCAGCTCGTCAACACCCCGCGGAGTCGCCACGGCGTGGAGAGTAACCGACCGTTCACCGGGAACCCCAGACCCATTTGGCACGACAATGAGACCGTGGAGTGCCTGACGTGTCGTGAGTCCCTGTCGGCCAGGCTGGACGGCGAGGACGAGCCCGTCCCGGCCGCGCGGGTCGACGCGCACCTGGCTGAGTGCGGTGCGTGCCGTGCCTGGCTGCGTCGTGCCGAGGAGCTGAACCGGCTGGTGCGGGTGCGGCCCGCCGCGCCGGTCCCGGACCTGAGCGCGGCCGTCCTCGCCGACGCGCCCGTGCTCGGACCCGCGCAGGGATGGGGAATCCGGGGCGCGCTGGTGTGCGTCGCCGTCGCGCAGGTGACACTCGGGCTGAGCCAGCTCGTCGGCGTCGGCACCACGGCCACGCACGTGGCGCACGGCGTCGGGCCCGCGGTCGCCGGGCACCTGTTCAACGAGAGCGTCGCGTGGAACCTCGCACTGGGCATCGGCATGCTGTGGGCCGCGTTCCGGCCGCAGGCCACCACCGGGCTCGTGCCGATGCTGGCGGCTTTTCTCGTCGTCCTGGTCGCCTACTCCACCCACGACCTCGTCACCGGGGCGGCGCCGGTCTCCCGCGTGCTCGGGCACGGCCTGCTCGTGGTGGGGCTGGTGCTGATGGTCATCGTGAACCGGCGCCACCGCCCGGACGCACCGGAGTCGGCGAGGGCACCCCAGCCCGGGACCGGCCACGGCACGGCGGCGGGCCGGGCGGAGCCGAGCGACCTCGACGTCGCGGGCCCGACCGGCCGACCACACCTGCGCCCCGCCGGGCGGGCGGCCTGACCCCGAGGGACCGATACCGCCTCGGCCACGTGTCAGGAACCCAGCTCGCGGTTCGCGACGGCCTCGGCCGGGAGCACGTGGTCCTCGACGCGAAGGCGGAACTGGACCCGTGACGGTTCGAAGGCCCCGCCGCCGAAGGTGATCCCGGCGCCGTGCACGACCCCCAGCGCCAGCCCGAACCCGAGCGTGTTGCCCAGCGCCGCGATCGCCCCGACCAGCCCGATCAGCGCCCCGGACAGCAGCCCGACGACGAGCGTGCGCGACAGCCGGCGCATCGCGGCGCCAGTTGCCACCACGCGATGTCGGGGGTGCCGAGGCGGTTCGCGTGCAGCGCGAGATACCCGAACCAGCCACGCGCCCGCCCGGCGTCCCGGTCGCGGTAGACCGTGGGGATGAAGCTGCCGAGCAGGTGGTCCTCGATGGCGTACTGGCTGGCGAACCGGTCGGCGTCCAGCAACTCCGCCGGGTCGCGTCCGTCGGGGCCGCTGTAGACGGCTCGGGCGAGCCCCACCATCAGCGGGGTGGTGAGGACCGCCCGGAGGTTCACGCACGCGGGCCGTTCTGGGTCGTCGCGCAGCGCGGCGAGGACCGGGTCCCACGCGGTGGCGCCCTTGGTGCGCGGGAGGTAGTCGACGAGGTCGCGCACGGTGAGGTCGACCAGCCGGACGGCCGCGGCGGCGGTCAGCGCGTCGGCGGCGACCCGCGCGTACTCGCCGGGGCGGCTGGTCAGCACCATCGGCATCGTGGTGGCGTTGAGCGCGTCGAGCGCGGTCCGGTGCAGCCCGGTGGCGAGTTCGTCGAACCCGTCCAGTACCGGCAGGACGTGCCCGGCCGCGACCAGGTCGGCCGCGAGGTTCTCCCCGCCCGCCGCCAGCCCCGGGTGGTCACGCACCAGCTGGTTCGCGAGCCAGTCGCGGAACTCCGTGGTGGCGGGGTGCCACGACCCGACGTCGAACACGACCGGTACGGGGTCGCCGTGCTCGCGGGTCCGCAACACGTCGAGGACGAACCGCGCCGCGAGCACCGACTTGCCCGACCCGGCCCGCCCGAGCACGACCAGCCGCCCGGACGGGATCCGGCGGTAGACGTCGGCGATCTCGGGCAGTCGGCCCGCGAGGTCCAGCGGCGTGGCCGACTCCCCGGGCAGCACGCGGCGGACGTTCGCCCAGTGGTCCATCACGTCGGCGGGCGCCACCTCCCACCTGACCGGCAGCGGGAAGGGGTCCTGGATGCGCCGAAGCTCCTCTTCCCTGACCCAGCGGGCCCCGACCGCGTGCGCGAGGTCCTCGGCGGCCTCGGCGAGCCGCCGGTGCAATGCCGACTCCAGCCGGTTCCCGGTGGGGCGCGGCGCGTCCCCGCCCTCGGCGACGGCCAGCAGCCGGGCGCGGTCGTCGGGCTTGAGGCTCAGCGCGTCCGCGAGCAGCCGGACGGTGTCCAGCTGCGGGTTGGCGCTCTCCCCTTTCTCCAGCCTGCGGATGGTGCGCACCGCGAGACCGGAGCGTTCGGCCAGGACCTCCTGCGTCAACGCCGTCTGCCGCCGGAACTCCCGCAGCAACACGCTGAACTCGCTCGTCACGCCTCGTACCGTAACGAGCACGGTGGGGCGCCATGGGCACCTTGACGCGATCGTAGTTTCCGGAGTTTCCCGGACGTGCCGCTCACGGGCGGTCGGCGAAGAGCTGGACCCACCGGCCGTCGAACCCACCGGCCGCCGCGGTGTGCCAGCCGCCGGTGAGCCAGACACCGGACTCGCGGTGGTCCGCGCTGTCGACGGCGCCGGTGTGGACGAAGAAGTCGTGCTGGCGCCAGTACGCGTTGTGGGAGGCCGGATCCCCGCTCGCCGTCCCCCGGCTCCGGCCGGAGCTGTCGAGCCCGACGCCCTCGTAGCCGCCGAAGTCGTCGGATCCGGAGATCTCGTCGGCGTTCTCCTCACCGGAGTAGGCGCCGTAGAACCAGTTCTTGGACAGCACGCCCTCGCGACCGTCGGTCAGATCGGACGCGCCGCTGTCCCGCGACGCCGTGTAGAAGCGCTGCAACCCGGCGCTGACCACGGCCGTGCCGTCCTCCGCCGTCACCGGGCTCGCCAGCAGGACGTCGCTGGACTTGTCGGCGAGCCAGTGCGTCTGCCAGTTCGCGTGCTGCCAGTGGGTCGGCACGACGTCGGCGAGGTCCTGCAGCTCGTACGTGACCCGCTTGACCGCCTGCCACGGCACGGCCGTGCCGTTGTCGGCCTTGCTCGCCAACGCGTCGGCCGTCTCCGCCGTGACCGGCTGGGCGCGCCACGCCGAAACGGCGGCCGTCGAACTCTCCGGCACGAACGCGTAGTGCACGTTCTTCTCGTTGTCGTTGTTGATGTCGGTCTCGGCGGTGCCGGTGCCGTTCATGCGCGCGGCGATCGTGCTCCACGGCGTCGTGGCGAAGCGCAGTTCGTGGGCGTGCGGGTTGATGCTCGGCGGGTCGAAGTTGCTGTGATCCGCCTGCCACAGCAACAGGTGCCTGCCCGTCGCGGTGGGCATGAAGTTCACGGCGCTGTCGGTGCCGCGGCGCATCACGTGGTCCTTGTGGCTCGTGACGGTCACGTGCCCGACGCTCTCCCCGGCTCCTGGCGTGCCGGTGACCCCGCGCAGGACGATCTCGATCCGCTCCCAGTCGTGGATCTCGGCGAAGTCCTTGTCGGCCGCGTTGTAGACGTGGTACAGCAGCACGAGGTTCTTCGTCCCGTTCTCCGTGTACTCGATCAGCGCCGTGTACAGCGTGGGCCGGATCCGCCAGTGCGGGTTCGCGCCCGCGGTCGCGTACCGGCCGACCGTGCGCCACTCGACCCGGTTGTCGCTGAAGTTCCCGTCGCGGTCGAAGTCGTAGTTGGACAGCCAGTCGCTGCCCTCCCGGCCGTCGTTCTCGTCCCCGCGTTTGAGGATCAGCGGCGCGTAGTGGGCCAGGTAGGCCTGGCGCTGCGCGGTGGTGAGACTCCACGTCCCGGCCGCGGCACCCGAACCCGGCGACACCAGCGATCCGGCCACCACCAGCGATGCGAGCAGCAGCCCTCGTAATCCCATCACCACAACCCCCGACGCGTCGTGATCCAGTCATCCCAACGTAGTCGGAACCGACGGTCGGGGGTATCGGCCGTCTGGACGGTGCCGCACTGATGTCCGCGGAACTGTCAGACCGGGGGCAGTCGCGGGATCTCCGGCGAGTCGGTGAGGCCGAGCTTGCGGCGGGCCCGCTGGTAGAAGGTCGTCATGCCGAGGCGCACGACCCGGGCGGCGCCGGGGCGGGCACGCAGCTCGATGCGGTCACCCGGCCCGACGTAGGCGGCGACCTCACCGTCGACCTCGACCGCCAGGCGGCCGCTGGTCGGCAGCATCGTCAGCTCCACCGTGTCGTGCACGGACAGCACCACGCCCCGGCTGTACGCGGAATGCGGCGCGGCCGGGGTGACGAGCAGCGCCTCCACGGCCGGGCTCGTGATCGGGCCGCCCGCCGAGAAGCTGTAGGCCGTCGACCCGGTCGGGGTGGCGACGATGACGGCGTCGGCGGCGTAGCTGACGAACTCCTGCCCGGCCACCCCCACCGCGACGACCGCGCTGCCGTCGCCGGGCACCCGCGCCACGGCGACGTCGTTGAAGGCCGTGACGGTCCGGTCGCCGAGCCGCGCGTCGACGGCCAGTCGTGGCTCGACGGTGAACTGGTGGTCGTCGATGGCCGACAGCGCGGCGGGCAGATCGGGGACGTCCACCTCGGCGAGGAAGCCGAGCTTGCCCAGGTTCACGCCGAGCACCGGCGCCCGTTGCCGGTCGGCCAGCCGCATCGCGCGCAGCATCGTGCCGTCGCCGCCGAGGCTGACCAGCAGGTCGGACCGGGCGGCCAGCTCCTCCGGGCTCACCGCGACCGCCGCGCAGTCGAGCCGCGCGACCTCGTCCGCGATCCCGAGGATCTCGATCCCCCGGTTCGCCGCCCAGCCCAGAATCGCGCGCACCGCCGCCGCGGAGTCCCGCCGCGGGTGCAACACCATCCCGGCCGCGCGCATGTCAGCGTTCCCCGAAGGTCGTCATGCGCCCGAGTCTGCCCGCGCGGTGCCCGAACGGCCTGTCGGAGCCGGTTACGGCAGGCGACTTTCAGGTTCTCACGACCCGAGGGCGCCCCCGCCGACGGCGCCAAGTGGCTGCTTCCCCCAGACCTACGGCCACTTCGAGGCCCGTCTTCCTGATCCTCAACCTCGCCTCGGCGGCTACTGGCCCGGCGACCCGGACAGCACCCCGTTCCCGAACACGCTCGTCGTGGACTACGTCCGCGTGCCGGACACGCCGGAGCACTGACTCCGCGCGCTACCGGTACGCCGGGTGGTACGGCTGCGCGACGGGCAGGTACCTGGCCCGCCGCGCGGCCATTGCGCGCGTGGTGGCCGGGAGCCACCACGCGACGAGCAGCACGATCGCGGGCACGGTCAACGCGAAGGCGACCGCGTTCTCGGGGTGGCCGTCCGCGATGTCGTGGATGACGCCGAAGACGATCACGACGATCGCGGGCAGCAGGAAGGTGGTCGCGAGCGCCCGCACCCAGGCCCGTCCCGTGCGCCCGAGGAGGCTCACGACCACGAGCGGGAGTGTGAGCGCGGCGCCGGTGAGGAACACGACGATCGCCAGCTCGTTCTCGGCGATGGACGCGTCCAGGTCCGCGACGGTGTTCGTCACCTGGGCGCCGCCCGCCTTCATCGCCTTGACGTCCTCGAACGTCTCGATCTCGTCCAGCGCACCGAGAGCCATCAGCACGAACAGGCCCGTGTAGGCGAGCCCCACGATCGACGTGATCACCCAGGTCGCCGTCAACATCGCCGTCGATCTCGACGGTGCCTGGTACATGTCGCCGTGTTCCTTCCGTGGTTCCGGGTGGGCCACGAGCGACGCTAGAAGGGGCGGAACCGTCGTGATGTCAGGCGATCGCCCGACACCGCGATCATGCGCAGCGCAACAGTGCGCGGTACTCACGGCGCTGTGCGGCACCGGGTTCCTGGTCGGTGATGTGCACGCGCACCAGCCTGCGACCCCGGACGCGCACGGACACCAGGCTGCCCTGGCGCAGGGTCTGGAAGTGGTCGGCGATGAGCAGTCCGGCGCGGGAGCGCGCCTCCGCACCGAGTTCGCCCGCCGGGAGGTCGAGCCGCAGGAGCCGGAGACCCTGGTGTTCGGCGACGGCCCGCAGGCCCGGGCCGAGCCCGGAGCTCGCCAGCACCGGCGGGTAGATCATCGAGCCGACGCGGCGCAGGTTCTCGAGGATGGCCATCACGCGTTCCTGCGCCGCCGCGACCTTCTCCTCGACGCGGACGTCGCCCGAGGTCGCCGAGATCATGCCGAGTTCCAGGGCGAGCACCGAGATGTCGGCGACCGCGCCGTCGTGCAGCGTCCGTTCCAGACCGGCACGCTGCCGCACGTGCACCCTGCCGGGTGGACGGAGCAGCCCCGGCAACCACGCACCCAGACGGCGCACCCGCGCGACCACACCAAGCACTCTGCCAGCGTTCTCGGCGTGCCCTCGCGTGACAAGGGTGTGGCCCCTCCCGCCAGGTAGGGATATCCCCCGCACCCTGTTGCTGCGTACCGTAATCAACCTGCGATTATCTGTGATTGACTTGACTTGCTTGGGGTTGCTTTGATGGCGCGGGGACTGATCACAGGGAGGGGTTCGTGCGCTACGCGGTCGGTATCGACCTGGGCACCACATTCACCGCGGCCGCCGTCAGCCACGTGGACGGTACCCGGATGGTGGCGCTGACACACGACATAGTGGTGCCCGCCGTCGCCTGTCACACCGCGGAGGGGAAGCTGCTGACCGGCAGCGCCGCCATCCAGGCCGCGGCCGACAACCCGGCCCGGCTCGCCCACGGCTTCAAACGCCGTCTCGGCGACCCGACGCCGCTCATGATCGGCGGTGCCGCCTACTCCCCCGCCGCGCTGATGGCCGCGCAGCTCCGCGACGTGCTCGACCAGGTGAGCAGGGCGATGGGCGGGCCGCCGGACTCGATCGTGCTCACCTGCCCGGCGATCTGGGGTCCCTACCGCCGCGAGCAGTTCGCCGAGGTGCCCAGGCTCGCCGGGATCACCGACTACCAGCTGATCACCGAACCCGAGGCCGCGGCCCGGCACTACAGCCGCGAACGCACGCTCGGCGACGGCGAGACCGTCGCGGTCTACGACCTCGGCGGCGGCACGCTGGACACCACCGTCCTGCGGATGCGGGCCGGCACCATGGAGATCCTCGGCACCCCGGAAGGCGTCGAGCACCTCGGTGGCATGGACTTCGACGACGCGCTCCTCGCCCACGTCGACGAACGCCTCGACGGCGCGATCGGCAGGCTCGACCCCGCGGACGCGCTCGCCGACCTCCGCGCCCTGTGCGTGCGGGCGAAGATCGAGCTGTCCACCGAACCGGACGTGACGCTGACCGTGCCACTGCCCTCCGGGCCCCGCGAGGTGACGATCACGCGACGGGACTTCAACGCCGCGATCACACCGTCCGTGGAGCTGACGATCGGCGCGCTGCGGCGCACGATCGCGTCGGCGGGGCTGCGGGACGAGGACCTGTCCGCGGTGCTGCTCGCCGGTGGCTCGTCCCGGATCCCGCTCGTGACACAGCTGGTGTTCGAGGAGTTCGACAAGCCGGTGCGGGTGTCGCAGCACCCGAAGTTCACCGTCGCGCTCGGCGCCGCGACCGTCGCGGGGGCGGCGGTGCACCAGCCCGCACCCGCTGCCCCACCCGCCGTGCCCGCACCCGTCGGCGACCCGGTGGTGCCACCGCCGACGGGCAGACGCCGCTGGCTGGTACCGGCGGCCGCGGCGGTCATCGTCGTGGTCGCCACGCTCATCACCGCGCTGATCATGGTGGGCGGGAGCGACGACGCCATCAACGACGGCAACGACGTCGACGCGGCCGCGGGCACCAGGTCCGAGCGGCCGACCGCCACCGCCCCGGCCACGACGGACGCGGCACCCACGACGACCACCCGCACGGCCGCGGGCGCACCGCCCGCCACGGTCGCGGCCCCGGGCACCGGCTCCGCGGAGGCGTCCGTGAACGCGCCGGCCCCGCCGCCCCCGCCGCTCACGGTGTTCGGGGACGACTTCGTCGGGCCGTACCGGGCGTTCATCGCGTCCGCGGAGAAGTGGGACGGCACGGAGCTGACCGGTGGGTCGGCGGCGCACGCGGCGATCGCGGCGAGGGTCTCCGACGGGCTGCGGGTCACGTGGCGGGGCGGTGAGCCCGCCCAGGTCTACCTGCAGACGGTGAACGCGACGAAGGACCTGTCGTCCTACGTGGACGGCAAGGGCGCGCTGCGGTTCTCCGTGTCGGTGCACTCCTCCGGCGCGGGCACGACGTCGCTCGCGACCCACTGCCGCTACCCGTGCGGCGCGGAGCTGGACGTCACCGAGTTGTTCAAGGGCCTGCCGGTCGGGTCACGGACCGAGGTCACCATCCCGCTGACCTGCTTCACCGCGGCGGGCCTCGACAAGACCATGGTCAACACGCCGTTCCTCGTCTACGCCCAGGGACCGCTCGACGTGACGTTCCGTGACATCCGGTGGGTTCCGGGTGCCGCGGATGACCCGGATGCCACGCCCTGCTCCGCCCTGTCGTGACGCAGGGTTGGTCAATGGGGTTATCCCTACGTCGCGACGCGGGATAACCCCCTGACCTGGAGGGAAAGCCCCAGCGACTTCGCCGTCCGCCGAGGCGACGCTTCTCCTCGTAGCGCAAGCGAGACGGGGAGGTCGGGACATGGCCGGCAGCGGGGTCAGCATCGACGCGGTGATGAGAGCACACGGCGCGGCTCTCCAGAACTACGCCAACCGCCTGACGGGCGGCGACCGGCACGCGGCGGAGGACGTGGTGCAGGAGACGTGGGTACGGGCGTGGCGCAACCTCGACCGGCTCACGGAGAACCACGGCTCGGTCCGCGGCTGGCTGATGCGGGTGGCGCACAACATCGCGGTCGACCAGCACCGCGGCAGACGCGCCCGGCCCACCGAGGTCGAGCTGCCCGACCAGGACCTCGAGTACACCGTCGTCCTGCCCCCGGCGAGCGACGAGGTGGAGACGAGGGTCGTGGTGAACGCGATCCTCGAGCGGATGTCCCCGGTCCACCGCGACACGCTCGTCGAGGTCTACTACGCCGACCGCACGGCCGCGTCCGCCGCCAAGGCGCTCGGCGTGCCCGCGGGGACGGTGAAGAGCAGGCTGCACAACGCCCTGCGCGCACTGCGCACCCTGGTCCCGGGCAGGCAACTGGAAGCCGCCTGACCCGGAAGTGCTGAAGGACGCCATCAGCACGCCCAACGCACCGAAGGGGTCCTTCGGTGCGTTGGCGCGTCACGCGGTCGGTTCCGGGCGTGGCGGCGGGGGCACGTCCTGCGGCAGCAGCAGGCACAGGTCGTCCATCGTGGGGTCGGTCAGCGAGCGCGTGCGGCGGGCGTGGTGGGCGATCGCCTCGTCGAGGATCTGCCGGGCGTAGCGGCCGTTGCCGAACGACTCGCCGCGCCGCATCTTCGCGAAGTGCGTCCGCAGCGCCGCCACCGTCGGCCCCGTGCACTCGTACCCCGCGGTCGTGGCGTGCTGGTTGACGATCGTGACCAGCTCGTCCGGCGTGTAGTCGGCGAACCGGACGCGGTGGGAGAACCGCGACGACAGGCCGGGGTTGGCCGCCAGGAACCCGCCCATCTCCCGCTCGTACCCCGCCGCGATGACGACCACCTCGTCGCGGTGGTCCTCCATCAACTTCACCAGCGTGTCGATGGCCTCGCGGCCGAAGTCGTGGCCGCTGCCCCGGCTCGACGACAGCGTGTACGCCTCGTCGATGAACAGCACCCCTCCCCGCGCGCGGTCGAACGCCTCCGTGGTGCGCCGCGCGGTGTGGCCGACGTACTCCCCGACCAGGTCCGCACGCGCCACCTCCGTGACCTGTCCCTGCGCCAGCACCCCCAGCGCGGCGAGCAGCGACCCGTACAGCCGCGCCACCGTCGTCTTACCGGTACCGGGCGGCCCCGCGAAGATCAGGTGTCTGCTCACCGACGGCGCGGGCAGTCCCATCGCCTGCCGCCGCCGGGCGGACGCGAGCAGGTCGACCATGTCGGACACCTCAGCCTTGACCTCGTCCAGGCCGACGAGCCCGCGCAATGTGGAGAGCAGCTGCTCGATCCGTTCCTCGTCCACGCGCCCGGCGCCCGCGCCGACCGACGAGCCCGGCAGCGGCCCGAGGTCGTCCGGGAGGAGCCGGGTGAGCGCGACGTGCCCGGCGTCTGGGTCGTCGGCCAGCCGGTACGCCTGCCTGCCGAGCATCTCCTCGAACACCTTCCGCGCGGTGCGGCCGTTGCCGAACGCGGCGTCGCGGGGAAGGTTCGTGAAGTACGTGTGCAGGGCCGCCCTGGTCTCGAACTCGAGCCGGTAGTCGTGACCGCGGCACAGCCCCTCGACGATCGTGACCAGCTCGGCCGACGAGTAGTCGGCGAACTCGATGGTCCGCGAGAACCGGGACGACAGACCGGGGTTCGCGGCGAGGAACGACCGCATGTCGTTGGTGTAGCCCGCGACGATCACCACGACCTCGTCGCGGTGGTCCTCCATCAGCTTCACCAGCGTGTCGATCGCCTCGCGGCCGAAGTCGGGGCCGCCACCGCCGTTGTTGCCCGCCGACAGCGTGTACGCCTCGTCGATGAACAGCACCCCGCCGATGGCCTTGGTGAACATCTCGGTGGTCTTGATCGCCGTGCCGCCGACCACCGACGCGACCAGGTCCGGCCGCGCGACCTCGACCAGCTGCCCGGACCTCAGCACGCCGAGCGCGGTGAGGATGCGGCCGTAGAGCCGCGCGACGGTGGTCTTGCCGGTGCCGGGCGCGCCCGTGAACACGAGGTGCCGCGACAACGGCGGCGACGGCAGCCCCGCCTGCGCGCGCCGCTCGGACATCTGGTGCAGCCGCACCAACGTCTCCACCTCGCGCTTGACCCCGTCCAGCCCGACGAGCTCGCTCAGCTCGGCGAGCAGGTCCTCCAGCTCGTCGGCGTCCCCGGCGGGCGGCTTGGTGTCCACTGTGGACTCGTCGGCGGTGAGTGCGGACCGGGTGCCGCCCGGCAGCCGGGTGTCGTCGCCCAGGTTGCGTTCCGCGACGCAGTCGGTGACCTGCACGTCCTCCTCGGAGAGCACGGCGATGCCGTCGCCGAGGTTGTCGCGCACCGCGCACCCGGTGATCGACCCACCCGCCTGCCCGCGCCACACGACACCGCTCTGGCACTCACGCACCTCGCCGCCGTCGACCTCCAGCCGGGTCTGGTCGCGCGCGAGCACGCCCGCGGCCCCGGCGCCGACGACCCTGGTGTCCCGCACGGTGATCCGGGCCTGTCGCTCGGCCAGCACACCGTGCCCGACCCCGCCGGTGATCTCACAGCCAGCCATGCGGATCACACCGTCCGCACCGGCGACCACCGCGTCGTGCGCGGCGCCGGTGACCACGCAGTCGGTCAGGTCCGCGGTGGAGCCGTCCAGCACCTGTACCGCGTGCCCTCGGGCGCCGTCCACGGTGACCCGGTCCAGTTCCACGGACGCGTTCTGCACCACCACGATCGCCTGCGCGGTCGTGTCGGTGATCCGGCAGTCGCGCAGCACCGGCCGCGACCCGCCCGCCGACAGCACCCCCACACCGTCCACGGTGGACAGATCGGTGTCGGTGACGGTCAGCTCGCTGCTCTCCTCGACGACGATCGCCGTGCCGGAGATGTCGGTGATGCGGCAGCGACGCAGCTCGCCGCGACCGCCGTCGGCCGCCAGCACCGCGCCCTTCGCCTCGGCGACCACGCAGTCCACCATGGTGGGCGTGCCACCGGAGCGGGCGACGACCGCGGTCGTGCCGACCGAGGTGAACGTGCAGCCGGTCAGCTCCGCCTTGGCGCCGTCGAACACCAGCACCCCGGCGCCGCCCGGGTTGCGCACCGTGGTGGCGCCCGCCCGGAACACCCCGCCCCGGCGTGCCACGACCGCGACCTCGGAGTCGGCGGCGACCACGCACTCGTCCAGGTTCAGCACCCCGGACCGCAGGTCGACCGCGACCTCCCCGCCGGAATGCGCGAACTCGATGCCCGACACCTCGACGTGTTCGACGGTCACCCGCAGCACCGGCGCGCCGGCCGCCTCGATGCGGACCTCGCCTGGCGACCCGGAACCGGACAGCGTCACGTCCCGGTCCAGCACGATCGACTCCGGGTAGACGCCGGGCCGCACGGCGATGACGTCACCGTCGCGGGCCGCGCTGATGGCGTCGCCGACGGTGCGGAAGCAGTCCGGTTCGGTCGGCGAGACGCCGAGCACCGACCGGACTCCGGTCATCCTGGTCGTCACGTTGCGTCCTCCTGGTCGGCCGGGTGCGGGGTGAGGGCCGCGCGGACATGGTGGCGGGCAAGGGGGTCCAGCCGCCCCGCAGGCGGGACAGACATGGCGTGCCGGACGAGTTCGGCGTCCGGTGCCAGCTGGTAGCGGTCGAGGTAGTACCGGGAGGCGTCCGACCACACCCACGTGCCGTCGGACCGCAGGCTCGCCGGGACGGTGGCGGCGCCGTTGAACACGTCCGCGAGCGGTGCGTCCGCCGTGAGCACCACGTCCCCCGCGGTCAGGAAGTCCAGCAGCCGCCTGCGTTCCGCGGGATCGACCACGAGCTCGTGCCCCGGTTCGAACCAGGGCCCGTCATCGCCCGCGCCGTCGAACGCACGCGCCGTGCGCACGGGGTGTGCCGGGGTGCTCGACCACAACAGGGTCGCGGCGAGGAGGGCGCGCTCGTGGTAGACGGGCAACGAGTCGGTCGGCCCGAACACCTCCACCATGGGCGTGTCGACCACGTCCTCCAGCCTGCGCTGCGCGGCGGCCGTGATCGCGGGCAGATCGCCGTCCGCCTGCACGAGGTACACCCGGTCGGTGCCGTCGCGCACGGTCGCCCAGCAGGCCTGGGCACCCGCGTTCGCGACCACGTTCACCGTGGCCGCGTCCGCCTCCTCGTGCCCGGTCCGCACCGGCGCGAAGAGGTGGTCCGCCCGCCGCGGTTTCCCGGCGTCGAGCGCCTCGCACAGCGCGTCGAGCCGTGCGGTGTCCTCGTCGGCGAGCGCCTCACGGGCGATGACCAGCCATCCGTCCGGGGCGTGGCCGGCACGGGCGAGCAGGTTCTGATGACGGTCCACGGGTTCTCCTCTCACGCCGCGGGAAGCGGGCCGAACCACCGGCTGTCGGGCTCGGCCGCGCTCTCCGGCCGGGCCGCTGCCGCCGCCCGGAGCCGGCGCAGGGCGGCGTCCCCGGCCGCCCCGTCCTCGGCGAGCAGCACCCGGCGGACCGGAGCCGGTTCGACGGCCAGCACCCGCAGCCGGGTGTGCCCGGGCAGGACGACCTCGCTGCTCCGGTCCGGTTCGTCGAGCAGTCCCTCGAGCCTGCGGGCGGTGGTGGTCCAGATCAGCGCCTCGGCGGGTCCGGCGGATGCGGTGGCGGGCGCGGCGATGACCGGTACCGGGAGCCGCAGCGCGGCGCCGGGTTCGACGTCGGTGTCGGCCGGGATGCCGCGCACGACAACGGCTCGGGCAGTGGGCAGCCGCCGCAGCCCGTCGGCGAGGCAGACGTAGAAGTCGGCGTCGTACCGCGCGCCGGGATCGTCGGCGAACACCCGCACCACGGCCAGTTCGGCGAGCAGCGCGGCCCGGTCCCCCACGCCGAACCGCAGTCCGGGGCGCTCGGACAGCAGCTTCGTGACCGCCCTGGTGGCGACGTCGTAGCGCGAGCCGAGCGCCGCGCGCATGGCCCGGCGTTGTTCCGCCGTGCTGCGGGCGTTCTCGGGCACCTCGACGACCGACGGCGGGGCCACGGGCGCCGTCCGCCGCACCGCCCGCCCCGGCAACAACCCGGCCACCGACTCCGTTCCGTCCCCGGTCGCGGCGGGCGGCGCGGGAACCGACCGCGGTGCAACGGAAGGCATGGGGGCCGTGGCGGACACGACGGCGGGAGGCGGCACAGCGGGCGGGTCCTCGGCACGTGTCGCCTGCCGCGGCACCGGGCTCGACGACATGGTCGCCGGGATCGCCGGGGGCGCGGGTGGCGGAGGCGTGGACCCGTTCAGGGTCGCGGCGACCGCGGCGGCCACCGGGATCCGCGCCACCGGCGCCGGGTCCGCCTCGGGAATGCCCGGCGACGCGAGGAAAGCCGCGCCGGACTCCGGCCGCTCGTCGAGGGTCGTCAGGGCGACCGGAAGGACCCGTATCCCACCGAGTATCGGAGCGACGGCCGGTTCGGCCGCCTGCTCCGGCACGACACCGGCTCGGTGCAGGCTCGGCGCCACGGCGGACGCCTCGTGCCGCGGGAGGTGTCGGACGGCGTCCTCCTCGGGCAGGTCGGCCGAGGGCGGGTCGTCGTCGGCCAGCGGGACCACCAGCACGCCGTCCTGGATGTCCACGTTCGGCACGCCCTCGGACGGGATGGCGAGGATCGGTGCGGCGGGGACG
The DNA here is from genome assembly GCF_044466355.1 of Actinophytocola sp. NPDC049390. Taxonomy (NCBI): domain Bacteria; kingdom Bacillati; phylum Actinomycetota; class Actinomycetes; order Pseudonocardiales; family Pseudonocardiaceae; genus Actinophytocola; species Actinophytocola sp. NPDC049390. Next base: position 1,041,316 of record NZ_JBITMQ010000001.1, on the reverse strand, counting down.
ATCCGGCCGTCGGGCAACACGGTCACCGCGCCGACGGGCGCCGGAACGAGAACCGGAGGTTCGGGCCGCGCGGGATCCGCCGCCTCGGTGTCGGTGACCACCCGGTCCACGGCCTCGACACCCGCCGCCGCGGTCTCCGCGTGTGTGCCGACGGGCACGATCCGCAGGTTTCCCCTCGCGTCCGGGGGCAGCGCACGCACCAGACGGTCGAGCGCGGTCACTACCTCGGCGGGCACCGGTGCGTCGGCGGCGAGCAGGATGTCGGCCGTGGCGCCGGTCTCGGTCGCCACCGGCGCGGGGAACACGCGCAGCGAGGTGGGCCGCACGATCAGCCCACGCGGCACGACATCCACCTGCCACCCGCCGGTCAGCCGATAGGTCCCCGGCCCGGCCATCGCGAGCGCGGGCGGCGCCACCCAGCGGTCCAGCACGGGCGGCTCGTCCGGCCGGTACACGCTCTCCATGGCGAACGGCCGCCAGTGCGCGACACCGGCCTCGTCGACGTACCGCAGCCCGTCGTCGCCGGGCACCCCGTGCGCGACCCGCACCGGTGCGCCCAACTCCACCGCCACGGCACGGGCACGCGCGTCGACTCCGCGGCCGGAGCCGTACCACACCAGCACCGCCCGGTCCCGCCCCTCGTCCGGGAGCGACCGCAGCACCCCCGCCACGACCGTCGCGGTCGGCGGCCGCTCCCCCGGCGCGCCGAGCACCACGTACATCCGGTCCGGGTCGGGCGCCCGGCGCGCCAGGGGGTCGTCGGGCCGGTCGGGCGCGCCGGGTGCGCGGACCCACAGCCCGGCGGGCACGTGCGTGATCCGGTCGTCGTTCGGGGGGAGGCCGTCCTGCCACCACGGCGCGGGCAACCGCGCGCCGACGCGGGTCCGGCTGCCGCCCGGGCGGAACGACACCCAGCCCGCCGTCGGGCCGGGCACGAACACGCTGCCGTCCGCGAGTCCGACCGGGTGACCGTCGGCGGCGGTGACCTCCACGCCCAGCCGGTCGGCGAGCAGCCGTGCGGGTGGGAGCGCCTGGTCGCCGCCCATCGAACCGAAACCCGGTGCCACGACGCAGAGGTCGCCGTGCACCTCGTCGGCGAGGTCGGCGACCACCCACGGGTCGAGCCTGTTCATCGCGCCGACCGACGAGGCGCCGACCACGACGAACGTGCGGTCCCGCTTCGGCGGCAGGTTCGCGGCCAGCAGCACCGCGGCGCCGTCCGCGTCGAGCCGTCCGACGACCAGCGCGTGCCGGACCCGCTTCACCGTGATCGACTCGTCCACTCCGTCACCTCCACGCAAGGCGCTGCCGGTCGCTCCGCAAGCTCCGCTCACTGGGAGACACGGGCCAGCACCCACCGGGAGTTCACTCCGGGAGTTCACGCCCCGGCGACCGGCTCCGGACGGCCGCGCGGTGGGAACCGCAGCACCTCCGGCACGACCACCGGTTCGCCCTCGTCCTCGTCGTCCACCGCGTCCGGGCCGATCACCAGCGCGATCACGTCCCGGCCGGTCATCGCGGCCAGCTCCGCGGCGACCGCCGCGGTGACCGCGGCACCGACCAGCCGCAGCCCGCCGAGCGACGGGACGAGGCGTCCGTTCGTACCCGGCACCGGGATCTCCTCGCCCGCCGCCGCGGCGGCGCGCATCCCGTGCTCCCGCGCGGCGCGCTCGTACTCGGCCGTCTCGTACGGATCGGTACCGGTGGGCGGGGTCGGCGCGGGTTCGTCGTCCATGACGTAGTTCCCGTCGGCGTCGAGCGGGATCGCGTACACCCGGTGAAGCCACGGCACCGCGTCCGGCGTCGCCGGGGTGACCGTGCCGTCCTGCGCGTCGACGAGGAGGACGGAACCGTTGTGGTTCACCACGTTCCACGCGTGTCCCGGGTGTGCCGCGCCGCTGCGCGGGAAGCCGAACACGAGCGCGTCCGCACCGTGACCCGCGCGGTTCACCCGTGCGATCACCTCCCCGAGGCCCGCGGGCCCGCGGCTGAGAAGCTCTGGCGCGTAACCCAGTTCCTCCGCCGCGGCGCCCGCGCCACTGCGCAGGCCGCCGCGCGCGCTGCCCGCGACGCGGGGCGCGCCGTGGTACGTCGCGTGGAAGGCGAGCGCGGCGTCCACGCAGTTGATGTCCCGGCCTGCCGCGGTACGGGCCGGGTTGATCAGGCCGGCGAAGGTCACGGGGTCGGCGAACCGCGTGCCCGGCGGGACGACGTCGAGCAGCGCGATGGTGTCCTCCGGGGACGGTTCGACCAGCCGTTCCGGCACGGGCCGCACGTTCGGCGGCTCAGGTGTGGTGACCGGACCGTCGTCGGCCTCGAACTCGTCGCGGGATCGCTTGCCGGGCCTGGACTCCGCCGTCTCGTCGGTGGCGTGGCTCGGGTCGACCACCGGCACGTCTGTGCTCTCGTCCACCGGTGTCGTGGGTGGCCGCATGCCGATCGCGTCGGTCGGCGGGCGCACCGGCTTCTTGCCCTTGTCCCCCGGAGCCAGCTCCGGTTCGGGTTCCGGTGCGACGGCCGCCGCTTCCGCCTCGTCCGCCTGCCTGATCGCCTCCTGGATCATGCTCAGTTCCGGGCCCGTGACCGACCTGACGGGGTTCGACGGTCCTGCCTCGGCCGGGGTCCAGGCGGGCTCGGGCCGACGCGTCGTTTTCGGTTCGGCGCCGGTCTTCGTCTCGGTCTTCGTCTCGGTCTTCGTCTCGGTGGACTCCGCGGCCTTCGGCTCCGGCAGGTCGCGCACGGCGTCCTGGACGCCCGTGGCCGTGAACGGGTTGCCCTGGGCCACGGTGTAGGTGACGGGGCGCATGTCCGACGGCAGTGAGCCGACGAACGTCGTCACGTCCGCCTGGGAGACTCCCGGTGCGATGTGCAGGTTCCGGCCGCGTGGTCCGGTCACCGCGGCGCCCGGGGTCGGCGCGGGTTGCCCGGACGGGTGGATGGTCGCGCCGTGGGCACCGGGCGTCACCGTGTACGGCTGCGCGGCGGGCAGCTTGTCCGCGTGCTCCCACACGTCGCCGAGGGTGAGCAACCCCTTGTCCAGCGCCGTGTTCTCCCACACCCGGACCTTCACGTCCGAGAACGTGCCGATCTTCACCGTGCTGTCCGGCCGGTGTGTGCGCCCGCCGAACGCGTCCTTGATCGCGGTGAGCGGCCGGTGCGTCCAGTTGGAGCCGTGCCGCTTGACGGTCGAGTAGAAGTCGGCGTGGTCCACGGTGAACAGGTACGACCGGCCTTCGTACTTGCGGCCGGCGGCCCCGCCGGTCTTCGACGACGTGGCGGTCACCTTGTCGTTGCCGATCGCCTCCGACGCGGGCGGTCCGAAGTTGACGGTGGTCGGCGCGGGCCCGGCCGCGTTGTGGGTGTTCGCTCCGCTCGTCATCACCGCGGGACCGAAGTTGGTGCTGACGGTCTTCGTGGTGCCCTTCGGGGTCGCGGTCTCGGTGTCCTTGCTGAGGTTCATGGTCGTGTCGGACGGCAGCGCCTTGTCGAACGTGAGCCCGCCGTGGAGGTGACCGGTGAGCTGGTAGTCGAACAACGCGTCGTAGAACGGGTGTTTGCTGCCGAGGATCCGGCCCACGCGGTGGTTGCCCCCGCTGAACACGAAGTTCGACACGTTGTGCACGGTCGTGCCCTTGACGGCGTTGTGCAGGATGTACTCGGAGTTGCTGCCGGGCCGGGTGTACTCCGACCGGACGGCGGCCGACTCCGCCACCTCCCGCGCCGAGGGGCGTTGCGTCGTCGGCTGGTCGCCGGACAGCTGCGCGTACGCGGTGTCGTGGATCGCGTTGACCGCGTCGGTGCCGATGGCCTCGACGCGCCACCCGTCGTGGGGACCGAACAGAGGATTGGTGTCGGCGGGCGGGCCAGCCTGCACCTCGAACTCGGGGGCGCGGGTCGGCCGCGTGAGCGGCGGTGCGGCCTTCGCGCTCGGCGACACCAGGTCGACCTCACCGCGGAGTGTGACCGGCCGGGTGGCCGGTTTGTCCCAGGAGATGTGCTTCGGGATGCCGAGGCCGACCGTGTCGACCGCGGGCATCGGGCTGCGGCGCCGCGTGATCTCGAGGGTGTGGACGACCTGCCTTGTGTCCCGGCCGACCTTGTCCGTGTCGACCTGGGTGGTCTGTTTGGTGCTGCCGCTGCCGTCCAGGACGGTCTCGGTCTTCCAACTGCGGGCGCCGCCCGCGATCTGTGGTGCGAACATGCCGCTCGACGCGCCCGCGTTCGGCGGCGCCTGCTGGACCACGCCGTTCGCGTCCGGTTGCCCGGGCGGTGTGGCGGCGGTCTCGGCGTGGCGCACGCCCACGGTGAGCGCGCCCGCCAGCGACCAGGTCGTCGCCTCCTGGTCGGTCCTGGACACGCTGACGTAGTCGGCCGTGGACTGCTTGTCCGGCACCAGCTTCTCGATCGCGGGTCGCGGTGGCACGTCGGCGGCGGGCGTGGTCCGGACCCGGATGTCGACGACGTCCTCGAACGCCAGGCCCGGGTCCGGCACCGAGATCAGGCCGCCGTGGCCCTGCTCGCCGGTCAGCGGGTCGCGCAGCCACACGTTCCCGGCCGGGCTGTTCAGCAGCAGGTCGATCTGGTCGACGACCTCGGCGCGCCATTCCTTGTCCGTCACACCCAGTTCCGTCAGCCGGTCGCCGACCTCGTCGAGCGAGTCGGTCAACCGCGTCTCCAGCACCGACGTGTCGCTGTAGGACGCGTAGTCGTTCCCCGTCAGCAGGGTGTGCGCCGGGTCGTCGACCGGTGTCTTCGGCTCCGGCCGCAGCGCGGTCAGCTCCGGCGGCACCGGCAACCCGAGCTGGGTGAACATGTCGACGGCGTGTGCCACCGGCATCTCCACGAGGATCCCGTCCGGTTCGTCGACGGTCACCGGCACGTCGGCGAAGTCGCCGCGGTGGAACATGTTGCGCAGGTTCATGTCCGCCGAGTACCGGTACCGCACGTCCATCGCCACGAACGCGGTCGGACCCTTGTACTCGAAGGCCTGCTTGCCGCCGCTGGTGAGGTCGAGCGCGTGGCTGCGGCCGTACTTCCCGCCGCCGCCGACCACACCGTTGACGATCGCGCCGGTTCCGTTCTCCCGCCTGGGGAGGACGCCGCCGCTCACCTCGCCGTCGAGGGACACGCCCCACGACTTCGTGCTGCCTGCGACCTGGTCGCCCGCGTGGTTGCGTTTGAGGGTGCTCTCGGGCCGGACGTCCACCAGCCGCGGCGACGAGTACTCGGCCTTGCCGGTCAGTTTGCCGTTGAGGTCCGACAGCCTGCCTTCGCGGAGCATCTTCCCGGTGGAGTTCGGTTTGCCGCCGAAGCCCTGTGCGGCCGTGCCGCGGCTGCCCACCCTGCCGATGAAGTCGCGCACGGCGCTGCCGGGGGTGGTGCCGGGGCGGGTCAGGTCGGAGCGTTTGTAGGTGTAGTTGGTGACGTGCGGGCTGCCGTCCGGGCCGGTTCTGGTGTCGGTGACGTCGTTCTGCCCCCACGACGACCAGTTGCCGCTGCCCTTCGGCGGCCTGCGTGTCACCGGGGCCGGTTGCCCGGCCGCCGCCGCTGTACCCGCTGCCGGGGTGACGCGCTTGGCCAGCGCGATCTCCACGCCTTCGGTGCCGTTCGGGCTGATCCGCACGTGCTCGATGTTGGTGTACTCGCCGAACCACGCCGGGTCGATCGTCGGGTTGGGCGCCGGGGGCGGCGTGCCGAGGTAGACGCCGGGCGTCATCGGCGTCATCGTGCTTCTCGGCAACGGGTTCGCCGCCCAGCCGAGCTTGTCGGCGGGGGTGGTCACCGTGATCGCGTCGGCCACGACGCCCGCCCGGATGTCGGGGTGGGTGTTGTTCCCGGTCAGTGCCTGGGCCACCGCGGCGGTCGTCGGACCGGAGAGCCTGCTGTGCGCGTTCGGCCCGAACAGCAACCGGTCGCCGAGGAACACCCGCTGGGCCCAGTTGGGCGCGGGAGTCGTCCGGTGGACGACCACGAGGTGGACGGAGCCGTCGTAGTCGCGCATCTCGCCCGCGTACGTGGCGGCACGGCCGTCCTTGCCGGAGTACCCGGACTTGTTGGAGATCCCACCCTCCCAGTTGAGCGCGATCGACGCGCGCGGCGCGGCGGTGGCCCTGGTGGGGCCGCCCTGGTACGGCTCGGGGTTACCGGCCTCGGGGGTGGTCTTGGGCGCGTTCGGGTTGGGGCTGTCGGTGCCGACCGGGAGGTACGCCCCGCCGACCCCGGCCCGCGCGGTCCGCGTCGAGTTGTTCACGCGGCCGACCTTGTCGGTGTGCTTGTCCTCGGTGCTGGTGTCGGTCCGGCCGGACGGCGTGGTGGCGGCGGGCGGCGCGGGCACGGCGTGGATGTCGACGATGTGGGTCGTGCCGCCCTTGGTCCAGACGGCCTGCGCGCCGCCGTGCATCGCGTCGTAGATGGTGTCGCGGGCGGTGTTCTGCGAGCTGAACAGGGCGGCGATCGCGGCGCGGCCCTTGTCGCTGAGCCCGTTCGGCGTGTCCGTGAACGCGCCGGTGACGAAGTTCTCGACCGCGTCGGTGTCGACCGACGTGATGTCGTCGCGGCCGAAGATGTACCGGGTCCCTCCCGGGCCCGCGGTGCTGCCCGACAGGTGCGGCGGCAGCGGCAGCCCGAGCGCGCGGGCCTGCGCCACCGGCACCTTGACCATGCCGGACACGGTGTCGTGCGCGTTGGTGCCGCCCTGGTCGACGCGCATCGGGCGGTCGATCTGGTAAACCAGTTCGGTGGTGGTGCCCGACTGTGTCACCGAGTCCTCGACGCCGGGCGTGCTCGCGCTGGTGAGGCCGGTGCTGAAGTCGGCGAAACCGCCTACGTACCAGCTCTTCGGCCCGCCGTAGACGCCGAACCCGAAGGTGGCGTCGCTGCCGCGGACGGTCTGCCAGGCGGTGCCGTGGGTGCTGCCGCGCGAGACGTCGGACGACGTGGTGCCTGCCAGCGTGATCTGTGCGGGGCCCGCGGGCGTGACGACGACCGCCGTCCCGTCGACCGTGACGGTCTTCGGCCCCGTGCCCCGGGTGAGCAACAGCTCGCCCAACGTCGCCGCGCCGTCCGGCGAGTTGCCGAGCAGGTCGCGGAACGCCGGTGGCACGGCCGCGGGCGCGTTCCGCACGCCGTCGTAGTCGTTGTCGGGCAGCGGCGCCCGGACCGGGTCGACACGGGTGATGTCGGGCAGCCGCAGCCCGGCGTCGATCGAGCTGGTCACCGGGCCCGTGCCGCCGGGCCCGGACAGAGTCAGCGAGAGCGTGGTCGGCACGTACGCGGACCGCTCGGACGACGTCGAGCCGCTCGTGGTCGTCGACGACTCGAACTTCTGGCTGCGCTTGCCGGTGACCCCGACGTAGGCGATCGGCCGCATCACCCCACCCGCCACGTCCAGCGGGGAGATGAACAGCAGGGGGATGCGGATCGGCACGGTGCTCGACGTCGCCTCGGTCTTCGGGACGCTGCTCTCCTCGGCCGACTGGGACTTGATCCCGGCGGGCTGCTGGTGCTGCGGCGCCGTCCGGGTGTCGGCCGGGCGGTGGAGGTCGACGTGGACGGTGACGTCGACCGTGCCCCTGGGCGTGGTGACGCTGATGGTGCCGCGGTTGATCGCGTCGGTGACCTGCTCGTCGCTCATCGCGCCGAGCTGGTCGGCGATGTCGGCGCGCGGCAGGCCGGACGCGTCGGCGAGCCCGTCGATCAGCTGGTCGCGGCCGCCGAGCGTCTCGATGTGCAGTTCGGAGTTGTGCGGCAGGAACGACAGCATCGTGAGGCCGCGTTCCACCTTGGCCTGTTTGGCCGCGTCCTCGGCGTCGGTCTTGGCCGCCTCGGCGTCCGCCACCGCCTTCGTCGCGTCCGCACGGCTGGTGTTCGCGGCGGTCCGGGCGTCCCGCGCGGCGCGGACGTGGGTGTCGATCCGGTCGAGGTCGGTGTCGAAGGTACGGACCGCGTCGTCGTACCGGTTCCTGGCGGTCTCGGCGCGGGCGCCGAGGTCCGTCGCCTGTGCGGTGAGCGTGGTGACCTGGCTGTCCAGCCCGGTGATCCGGGTGTCCAGCTCGGTGATCCGGTCGTCCAGTGTGGTGATCCGGGTGTTCAGGTCGTGCCGCTGGGCGTCGAGTCGGTGCCGGTTCTCGTCGGTCACGGGCTGTGCGTCGACCTCGTCGCGCTGGTCGGCGAGGTCGTCCCGCTGCGCGGCGAGCTCGTTGCGCTGTCCGGCGAGTTCGGTGCGGGTGCCGGTGATCGTGGTGATCTGCCCGGTGATCGTGTCGCGCCTGCGGGTGAGGTCGGTGAACAGGTTGTCGGCTTCGTTGGCCCGGTTGGCGGCGTCCCGCAGGTCGGCGAGCACCGTGTTGGCCTGGGCGGCCGCGGTGTTGGCCTCGTTGAGGGCGTTCTGGGTTCTGGTGTGGGCGTCGGTGATCGTGATGACGGCGTTGCCCGCGGTGTCGAGCGCGGACGTCGCCGTGCCGTGGGTGTCGCGGGCGGCCGTCATGGCGACCTCGGTGGCGCGGGCGTGGTCGAGGTCCTGCACGGCCTGGCGGTGGGCGATGTCGGCCTGCGTGACGTCGTGCTCCGCGGCTCGGGCGTCGCGGGCCCGTTCCCGCTCGATCCTCGCCCAGCGGCGAATGCCGTCGTCCGAGTTGTTCTCCCTGGCCTCGGCCAGCCGGTCGGCGGCTTCCTCGTGCCGGTTCCTGGCGCCGTCGAGACCGTCGCGGGCGGCGGCGAGGCCCTCGGTCGCCGCGGTGAGGTTCCGCTGTGCCTGGTCGATCCGGTCGGGGTTGGGGCCGAAGGCCTGTTCGGTCGCGACCACGGCGCCCCGCGTGTCCCTTGTGGACCGCTCGATGGTGTCGACGTGGCGCTGCGCCTTGGCGTTGTCGGTCTTGATGGGGCCGAGGGTGGACGCGATGTCGTCCCGCGCCTGGGCCGCGCTGTCGACCGCTTCGGCCGCGGCGGTGATCCGGTCCGCGAACGGGTTCGGCCGGGTCTCCCGGCCGGATTCCCGCTGCTCGGTGCCCTCGGTCGGCACGACCGTCTCCGGGGACGTGGACTCCGGCGGGAGCGGCCCCAACTCGATCTCCTCCGGCGCGGCGGCGAACTCGACCCGCTTCGGTGCCGCGGGCGGGTTCGGGAACGCCTCCTCAGCCGAAGTCACCTCGATGACCGGGAGGTCCTGCACGGGCGTCACCTCGATCACCGGGACGTCCTGTGCCGGAGTCACCTCGATCACCGGCACATCCTGCGCCGGAGTCACCTCGATGGCCGGGACGTCGGTCGTGAACGCGGGTGGCGGTTCCGGCGTGCCGGTCCTGGGCTCCGGTGGCGCGGGCGATGGCGAACCGGTGCCGGAGCGTTGCCCCTCCCCCGTCTCGTCCGGGCGGTGGCCGGTGCCGAGCTGGTCCGCGAGACGCTGTGCCAGCGCGTCCGCGCTGTCGTGCCCGCCGGACAGGTGCCGGAGGCCGACCACCGCCATGATCTCGCCGAACATCGAGTTCGCCGGGTTCCTGTCCTCCGGCAGCCCGTGGTGGCGCTTGACGATCTCCGCGACCTCGTCCGCGGCCGCGTCGTAGGCCGCCTTGCCGTCGGCGTTCAGCGCGTCCGCCACCGCCAGCGCGCGGGTCACCCGGTAGGTCCACGGCCCCGGATTCGACCCGGCGACGGCGTCCGGGCGGGCCGCGAGGTTCCTCGCCAGCTGGTCGGCGTGGAAGTGGCCGTAGCTCTGGTACTGGAGCGCGACCGCGTCCACGATGTCGTCGAACGCCACCCGGCCGGGGTCCCCGGCGGGCGGCGGCGGCAGGTGCCGTCCGGTGATCACCTCAGCGGCCGCCCAGGCCACCACCGGCTTCTTCTTCCTCGGCGGCATCCCCGGCGGGAACTCCAGGCCGCGCTGCGCGTCGGCAGGCCGTGTCTCGTCCGTCGAGGCGATGCTGTCCGTGTCCGTGCCCCGGATCCGGCCGGTCAGATCCATGCCCTGGCCACGTGCGAGCGCGTCGGCGATCTGGTCAAGCGACCGTCCACCCTGGAACAACTGGTCCATGTCCTTGAACGCCACCGGCTGGAAGCCGGATTCCAGCAGCAACCGCGGCAGCAACAGGTGCACGTTGAGGCGGCGGTTCGTGTCGTTGAACGGATGCACGATGTGCACGGTGCGCACCGCGCGGCCGATGGCCCTGAACCGGTCGGCGTCCGTGCGCGCGTTCGCCATGTCGTCGTAGAACTGGTTGAACACCGCGTCGACGAGTCCCCTGACGTCCTCGAACGCGTAGTTCGTCGTGATGTACGGCCGGTTGCCGGTCCGGTCGATGAACGCGACCGCGTTGCCACCGAAAAGGTAGTCGCCGCCCTCGACCAGCAGTGGCCGGCCGGCGACCGTCTCGGTCAGGACGTCCGGGCTGGGGTTCTCGGCCCGCAACGGGAACGTCGTCGCCTCGTGGTCCTGGGCGGTCCAGTTGGTCTTGTCCTTCAGCGAGGAGTTGACGACGTCGTGCATCTGTTCGTACACGTCGGCGGTCAACCGTTGTTCGGGGAACTTCTCCGGGTCGAGGAACTTCTCGTACGCCGCCTCCATGCTCGCCTGGAAGCCCGGTGACTCGTCGTGGTCGTAGAACGAACCGGGATCGTGGGGGAACAACGCCTCGGCCAGGTCGAAGTGCGCCGGGTCGAGGTAGAGCCGGTACCAGTCCTCGCGCGGCAGCACGTCCGTGAGGGCGCGGTGCGGTGCGGGCGGGGACGGCTGCTCAGCCAGGCTCGCGGCGTCGTCCGTGTCGTGCAGTGACTCCGCGTCGCTGAACGCGTCGCCCAGCCAGTTGTGGTACTCCACCGACGAAAGGCGATCGTTGGCGGTGTCCAGCGCGGACGTCGCGGCGGCCACCCGGTTCTCCGCCGCGGCGATCGCGCGTGGGTCCGGCGGGGTCACCGCGCTCGCGCGCGCCAGCTGGTTCTCCGCCGCGTCCAGGCGCCTGCGCGCTGCGTCGACCGCGGCGTGTGCCGCCTCGTGGCCGGGTGACTTCGGTGGGTCGGGGAACTCGCCGAGCGGTGCGGGCAGCGGCCCCGCATCGGATTCGAGCGCGTTCATGCGGTTCTCGATGAGCCACATGTTGCGGGGCTTGAACGACGCGTCGGCGTCGGCGACGTGCTCGGTCATCGGGCCCTTGTCGGACATGACGTGGCCCTTGCCGTCCTGGTGGTTGAAGACCGGCCGGACGTCCCCGGTGGCGAGGTACTCGTCGTGCATGCCCTGGAAGTGGCCGACCTCGTGGCCGAGTTCCCGCGCGGTGGCGTCGGCCGACCAGTTCAGCTGGTTCATCGAACTCCGCGGTACGCCGACGTTGATCACGCCGTGCGCCTCGGCGGGGTTGTCGGTGAACTCCACGGACACGTGGAACTGGCGGCCGCCCGCCGTCCGGTAGCCCTGGTTGTACATCTCGTCCACACCGGTCCGCACCCGCTCGCGCAGCGCGTCGATGTCGACGTTGTCGTCGCCCGGGTCGAGGTGCAGCTTCGTGGTGTGGTGCTCCACTGGCACCGTCACCCGCACCGGCGTGCCGTCCGGGCCGGGCACCTCGTGCTCCACGTCGAACCGGCGGATGTCGTAGCCGATCGGCCCGCGCCACACCGAGCCGTCCGTCCGCAGGCCGCCCTGTTCGCCGCGCACCTGTCCCACGACCGGGTGGGAACCGGCCGCGTTCTCGATCACCTGGGGCGGGACGCGGTCGGCCTTCGGGTCGAACCACGTGGCGTTCTCGGCCGTGCTGTGCCGCCACGACTCGTCGTTCAGGATCTGCTCGGCCGGGTTCTGGTTCGCCCGCTTCGGGCTCCAGTCGACGTGCACGTCCGCACCGTCCGCGCGTCCCGGCTGTGCCTTCGCGTCGATGCCGTGGTCCGCGAGCGCGTCCACGATCACCTGCGCACCGTCGCCCGACACGGTCACCGTCGGCGGCAGGTGACCGTCCTGCGCCCGGGTCTGCGTCGCGTTGGTGAGCACGTCGACCAGTGCGTCCAAGGTGGTCCGCTGCTCGTCGCCCAACCGGGTGCCGTCCGGCCCGAAGGTGAAACTCGCCTCCGGCGCCGGTCCGAAGGAACGCTCCGGCTTGTCCGTCGGCCCGCTCTCCGCCTGCGTCTCGCGTGATGTCGGCTCGGGCAGTGGTGGCGCGGGTGGTGGCGCTGCCGGTGGGTTGGGGAACGTCTGGTCGTTCCCTGTCATGCCCAGCAGCTCATGCAGTTCCAGCGTCCGGCCGGTGGCGGGCGCGCTTGCCGGGTTCGGTTCACCGGCGGGCGGATCCTGGGTGGTGGCGCTGCCGCCGGACGGGCTCGGGCTGGGTGGGGGCGTGCCGACCGCGGCGCGGATCGAGTCGAACGCCGTGCCCACCGGATCGCCGTTCTGGCTGTACCACCAGTCGGGCGAGCCGAAGTCGCCCGCGAGGGTCTCCGCCTGCTTGATGGCCGCGTCGGCGTTTTCGGTGTCGTACGTGTGCGCCACCAGGTCCGTGATGACATCCAGCAACGGTGCGCGCAGATTTCCGCCCGGCAGGTCCTGGTGGACCTTGTTGACGATGTTCGACGCCGTGTCCATGGCCATGTCCCGGCGTTCCGGTGACAGACCGCCGAGGTGGTCGCGTATCGCCTCGATGTCCTCCCGCACCGAGGGGATCGAGTTCAGCGCCTGCGTGGGCAGGTCCCCCAGCTTGCCGGCGAAGTCGGCCTTCGCCGCGCGGCTGAGGTCACGGAACCAGTCCTGGGCGGCGGTCAGGTCGTTGTTCTGGAGTTGGTTGTTCGCCAGGTTGAACCAGGCGTTCTCGGTGCTGGGCAGTGCGTCGACCCAGTCGCGGAACTTCTGGCGTTTCGACGCCTCGACGGTGTACGCGGCCATCATGTTCGCGAGCTGATCCGCGACCTGGTCGGCATCGGCCTTTGAGGCCGGGCCGATCACGTCACCGTCATCGGTGAACTTCGACCAGGGCGGGAACATCGCGAACGGGTCGGTGATCAGCACCCGCGCCTCTCCGGGCACGAGACTGCGCGCGTTGAAGGGGTGGCGATACGGCTTCGGGTTGGTCAGGTCCTGGTCGGCGAAGCCGTCCTCGACACCGGCCAGCTCAAGCCATTTCCGCAGGTCCAGCACACCCTTGCCCATGGCGGGGTCGAGCACCACGTGCCTCGGCGGCCCGCCGCCGGGTGACGGGATCGCGATCAGCGGGGCAACGTGGTAACCCCAGATGACCGGTCGCGGGTTGCCCGTGGTGGCGCCGTACGCGTTGCTCGACATCGTCTTCAGCGCCGGACGGCCACGCCCGACGAACACCTTCCGGACGTCGATGCCCTTGGCCTGCAACGCCTCCGTCCATTTGTGCGCCCGGTAGTAGCAACCGTCCTCTGGATGCCGGGTCGGCATCGGCAGGTTCCCGAACCTCGGGTGGTGGAACGTCGAGTTCACGAACTCGGTGTAGAGCGCGGACGGGTCCGCGTCCGCGGGCGCGATCGGCGTCCACGCCGGCGCCGGGGGAACACCGTACGTCGGGGTCGACGGCGGGACCGTGTAGTCCCGGATACCGCCGGAGTCCGCCATCGTCACGATGCTCGGCGGGGCGATGGTGTGTTCGGGGTTCTGGGACAGCTGGTAGCTGTCGGGGACGGACCGCGAACGGTCCTGAGTGACCCCACCGAGCGCCGCGACTGCCTCCCCCGAGGTGGCCACCCGGGGTGGCGCGGCGGGCGGGTTCGGGAACTCCTGCGACGCGCTCGTCATCTCGGGCGCCCTGCTGCTCGGCGTGGTGCCCGTGGACCGCGCCGGTCGCGTGCCGGGCGGGGCCGTGCGCGGGGTCGTCACCGGCGAGTTCGCCGACGGTTGCGTGACGGGAGGCGCCGAGTTCGGTGTGCCACTGGTCGACGGCTGCGTCACGGGAGGCGCCGAGTTCGGTGTGCCACTGGTCGACGGCTGCGTCACGGCAGGCACCGGGTTCGGTGATCCACCGGACGCCTGCGTCGTGTTCGGCGACGTGTTCGACGGCTGGGAGGTGCCGGAGGTTTGGGTGCTCGCCGGTGGGGCGGCGGGCTGGTTCGTGGTCGGTTCCTGTTGCACGACGGGCGGCGGCGCGAAGGTCGTGTCCGGCCCCTGCGGGTCGGTCTGCTGCTCGACAGGTGCGGGCCCGTTGTTCGCACTCGGCGGCTGCTGTGTGGGCTGCGACGTCTGGCCGCTGCTCGGCGACGACGTTTCCGTGCCCCCGGCGTTCGGCTGCTGCGTGACCGGAGCTGTCTGCCCACCGCCCGGCTGCGTGACCTGACCGTCGCCCGGCCCGCGTGATACGGGGGCCGTCTGCCCGTCGCCCGGCGACGGCGTCCCACCAGTCGGTTCCTGCACCACCGGCGGAACCTGACCACCACCCGGCGGCTGCGACACCGGAGCCGTCTGGCCATCCGCTGGTGGCGTCACCGAAGGCTGCGGGTCCGCTTGCTGCGGATTCGACGCCACCGGTGGCGAGGTGGTGTTGTTCCCCGACTGGCCCGGCTCGGTGCCGCCGGGGCCCGTGACGGTGCGGTCCGTCGGCTGGCTGCCGCCGATGGGGCCATCGGTGACGCCGTTCGATCCCCTGTCGGTCTGGCCGCCGTCGCCCACACCGGACTGGCCATCGTTCGAGCCGATCGGACTGTCGTTCGGCCCACCGCTGGGCCCGCCAGCGGGACCGTTACCCGGCCCACCGGAAAGACTGTCAGACGGACCGCCGACAGGAGCGTTACCCGGCCCACCAGTTGGACCGCCACTCGGCCCACCGACAGGACCGTCGCCCGGCACACCAACGGGACCGCCACCCGGCCCACCGACAGGACTGTTGCCCGGCCCGCCAGATGGACCGCCACCCGGCCCACCAACCGGACCGTTGCCCGGCCCACCAACGGAACCGCCACCCGGCCCACCGACAGGACTGTTGCCCGGCCCGCCAGATGGACCGCCACCCGGCCCACCAACCGGACCGTTGCCCGGCCCACCGACAGGACTGTTACCCGGCCCACCAACCGGACCGCCACCCGGCCCACCAACGGGACCGTTACCCGGGCCACCAACCGGACCGTTGCCCGGCCCGCCAGACGGACCGCCGGAGGGGCCGCCCGAGGGGCCGCCGGACGGGCCCGCGTTCGGGCCCGCGTTCGGACCTCCGGAAGAACCCCCGGCACCACCCGACGGGCCATCCGACGCGGTGCTGTCGACAGGACTGTTCGGAGGGTTCCCCGACGGGCC
Organism: Actinophytocola sp. NPDC049390; assembly: GCF_044466355.1. Lineage (NCBI taxonomy): Bacteria > Bacillati > Actinomycetota > Actinomycetes > Pseudonocardiales > Pseudonocardiaceae > Actinophytocola > Actinophytocola sp. NPDC049390. The sequence goes on along the minus strand of NZ_JBITMQ010000001.1, from coordinate 1,026,093 downwards.
GCTTCGGTCGTTGCCGCCACCACCGCTGTCGGGGCCCTTGCCACCGAACAACTTGTCGCCGATGGAGCTGCCTGCCACCTCGGCGCCGCCGGACGCGGCGCCCGCCGTGGCCGCGTACGGGTTCAGCTCGAACTCGCCCTCCGTGGCGTACTTGTAGAGCGCCTCGGTGATCATCTCGTGGAAGGCTTCGGTGCCGATCTCGGTGATGTTCTTGATGGTGCTCTTGGCGAACGCGCTGGTGACGATGTTGCTGAGGCCCCCACCGATGATCTTGCCCAGCCCGCCGATCGGCAGCGCGAGCGCGGCACCCATGGCACCGACACCGGCCGCGTTGGCGGTGTGCTTGGTGTTCCACTCGTGCCGGGTGCCCATGGCGAACTGGATCGTCTGGGCGGCGGCGTCGATCAGCAGCTGGAACGCGATGCTGAACACGGCAACCTGCAGGACCTGCAGGATGATCCGGCGGAGCAGGTTCTGGATCATGAACCGGACGATGGCGAACCGGGCCGCGAGCCACGCCATCGTGGCGCCCCCGGTGAACGGGGACATGGCGATGGCCCACGCTATCTCGGCGATCAGCGCGATCAGCGACAGGATGATGACCAGCTTCATGTACTCGACGTCGAGTGCGAGGTCGAGCAGCGTCTTGGCCAGGTCGTTGAACAGCTGCGCGGCCACGTCGATGAGGTTGTCGCCCTCGATGAACGGGGACACGCGTTCGGCGAAGGCTCGTTCGGCCTCGCCGGCGAAGTTGGCGCGGATCGCCGCCACGGCGCCGCGCAGGCCCACGGCCAGCTGGCCCAGGTCCTGCGCGGCGGCCGCCCACTCGGCCGCGAGTGCGCGCAGCTGGTCCTCGTCGGCGTCCGGCCACTCCTCGCCGGTGAGCACCTGGAACAGCTTCGCCACTTCCGGGCTGACGGCCATCGCCATGGCGGATCCCTACGCGTTCGGTGCGGTGTGGTCGGCCTCGTTGTTCGTGTCCTCGAAGTTCCGCGCCACCTGGAGCGTCCGGTCGGAGTAGCTGCCCACGATCTCGTTGAGCATCACCAGGAACTGCAGCGCCTTCGCCTCGCCCGGCTTGTAGTTCGTGTTGTACTGCTCGCCCATCTCGCCGCCGCCGCCCGCGTGCCGGTACAGCGAGACCGCACGGTCCACCCTGCCCGCGATGTCCTTCGCCAGCCTGGACCACTCGTCGAGGTTGATGCCGCCGTTCGTGAGCGCGGCGACGTCGACGTAGAGGCGGTCGCTCATCGCGACCACCGCCCGACGTCCGCGATCGCCGAGTCGATCATGGCGTCCAGGTCCGGGCCGGTCTCGCGCAGCCGCTCGAGGTCCACGCCGTCCGGGAGCAGACCGGTCATCAGCTCCTGCACCGAGGCCGCGGCCTTCCCCTGCGCGTCCGCGACCACCTCCACGATCTTCGCGCACAGTTCCTTGGGCGCCATCTCACGCCACCGCTGGCCCTTGAACGCCAGCTCCGTCAGCCGGCCCTGACCGTCCACAGTGGCCTTGATCAACCTGTCCTTGGTGGTGGCGCTGGCGGCCACCTCCTCGACCTTGCCGAACGCGGTGGCGAGCTGTTCCTGTCTGGCCCGCAACTGTCCGATCGCGTCGTTCATCTCGTTGTGCAGTGGGGAGAACATCCGACCTCCTAGCTGGTCGCCGTCTGCTCGGCCGTCTGGTCGGCCTGCTTCTCCGGCTGTTTGGCCTTGTCGGCCGGCTTGCCGCGTGGCGTCGTGGAACTGACGTGCACGTGGGTCGGCGCGAGTGGCTCGTCCGCGGAGAAGTCGATGTCGTTGGGCAGACCGATGACGCCGTTGCCCGCGCCCGGCTCGGTGCCCCAGACCTTGTCGTCCTCGGACAGCCAGGTCTGCCGTTCACGTTCCTTGCTGCCGCCCTGGTTGCCGGGCATCATCGGCGGCATCATGGGTGGCATCATCGGCGACCCCGGCCGCTGCCCGCCGCCGCTGGCGAAGGCGGACCCGTCGGTGTCGGTGTCCTGGCTCTGGCCGGACCAGTCCGACCAGCCCTCGCCACCGAACCCGCCCGTCGCACCGTTGCCGCCGCCCGGCAGGTTGCCGAACCCGCCCCCGGGCGCGCCTCCGCCACCGCCGCCGCCACCGGGCAGGTTCGAGACGTCGCCGGGCATGTTCGTCGAGCCACCCGGCATGTTCGTCGCGCCGCCGGACGGGTTGCCGTTTCCGCCGGGCAGGTTCGAGAAGTCCCCGGGGAGGTTGCTGCTCCCGCCGGGCGGGAAGTTCGTGAAGTCGCCCGGGAGGTTGGTCCCGCCGCCGGGTGGGTTGTCCAGCCCAGGAAGGTTGCTGAAGTCGCCCGGCGGATTCGTGCCGCCGCCGGGCGGGTTCTCCAGCCCAGGAAGGTTCGTGAAGTCGCCGGGCAGGTTGGTGCCGCCGCCCGGCGGGTTCTCCAGTCCCGGCGGGAAGTTCGTGACGTCATCCGGCAGGTTGGTGCCGCCACCGGGCGGGTTCTCCAGCCCAGGGAGGTTGCTGAAGTCGCCGGGCAGGTTGCTGGTGCCGCCCGGCGGGAACTCGCCGAGGTCGGACGGCAGGTTGCTGGTGCTGAACGACGGGCCCCCGTTCGCCGGGTCGAACGGGTCCGTGATCGGGTTCCCGTTCGAGTCCACCAACCTGTTGTTGACTGGCGGGTTGTTCGAGCCCGTCGGGCCGACCAGACCGCCCGGCGGGACGAACGGGACGGGACTCCCCGGGAGGTTGTTCCCGCCGCCAGGCGGAAGGTTGCCCGTGACGGAGTCCGGGAACGGTGGCAGGTTGCCGTTGCCGCCTCCGGGTGGCTGGTTCCCGCCACCGAAGGGCGGCGGCACGTTCCCACCACCCAACGGCGGCTGGTTCGCGCCGCCGAACGGCGGTGGCTGGTTCCCACCACCGAACGGCGGCGGCACGTTCCCACCACCCAACGGCGGCGGCACGTTCCCACCACCCAACGGCGGCGGCACGCTCCCACCACCGGTCGGCGGCGGCTGGTTCCCACCACCAAACGGAGGCGGCTCGTTCCCACCACCGAACGGGGGCGGCTGGTTGTTGCCACCAGGCGGGGGCGGGAAGTTGCCACCACCGGGCGGCGGCGGGAGGTTGCCACCGCCACCAGGAGGCGGGACGTTGCCGCCCCCCGCGCCGCCACCGGTCGGCGTCGGCTTGTACGGGGTGAGCGCCTTGAGGGGGGCGATGGTCCTGGCGTACGCGGACGCCAGGTTGGCGATCAGTTCCCCGGCCCAGGTGTCCAGCGGCTTCATCGTGGTGCGCACGTAGTTGCTGATCTTGACGTTGATCGCGTCCCATGTGGCCTGCTGGTCCAGCGGGCCGCTGAGCACGCCCAGATCCGTCGGGAGCGGCCCGCCCGGAGTGAACCTGTACGCCGGGTCGGTCCAGTCCATGGTGAAGCTGGTGTTGGTGGACCACGAATGCGCCGCGTAGCTGTTGCCCTGCGTGTGCGAGCTGCTCGACGAACCGACGACCTTCGGTCCCTGCACCGCGTCGGAGCTGTAGCTGGAGATCACGTTCTTGATGTGGGTCTCCGCGTCGGTCCTGCTGCCGTACTCCACGAGCAGGTCCAGCACGTAGTTGGGCTCGCCGTGCACCAGGCCCATGCCGCGCAGGTACCTGCTGACGTTGGCGATGACCGCGTCCATGGTGTTGCCCACGATGTTTCTCAGGCCGCCGACGTACAAGGCCCACACGAAGGCCATGCTGGTGGCGAACCGGCTCAGCGCCTCCGCTGTCGTCTCCAGCGCCTGGGAGGTCTTCCGTTTGACCACCACCTCGTCGTGCAGGTAGTCCATGTGGTCCGCGAGCCGTTCCACCGCCTGCTGGATGGCGTACGCGGCCTTGCCCTTGAAGGCCGAGTCGTCACTGGTGAGCTTCTTGACCCACTGCCGCAGCGTCTCCTCGTTGGTCTTGAGCCAGAGGAGCCACTGGTCGACCACCTGCTTGCCGGAGTGCAGCTTGTTGACGTCCATCAGGCCGTACCTGGCGCCGGCCACCTCGTCCATGCCGTCGTTGATGCGGTTGACCGCGGTGGTCCAGTTGCCGGCCTGGACGTCGTCCCGGTTGACGTTGACGTACCAGATGTCCCAGGCGTGGTAGGTGTTCGCGGTGCCGCCGGACTGGCCGTCGGTCTGCTCGTCGCCCGGTTTGGGTCCGCCTTCTCCGCCGACGACGAACCAGCCCTTGCCGGGCACCTGCCCGGTGTCGAGGATGCCGCGCAGGTTCACCCCGTTGCCGGTGACCGCGAACAGCACCTGCTCGAAGGTCACGTTCGAGTAGTCCTCGCCGGTGATCTTCGGCGGTGCGCCGAAAGGATCAGTCACAACTCACCTCCTGCGGACGGTCACGCGCCGGAAAGTCCGCCGTTGAACCCGGGATACTCGGTGGTGAACTTCGTCGCGTCGTAGGCCGCGAGGTCGTCGGTGTTCTTGAACACGGCCTTCGCGTCCTCGAGAGCGTCGTGGAAGCTGGACAGCGAGTCGCCGAGGCTGGTGGTCTGGGTGTCGACCGAGCCGCCGAAGTTGCTGCCCCTGCTCACCAGATCGACCGCGGGCTGCCATGTCTGGCCGGAGGGCTGCAGTTTCAACTCGCTACCGAGGTACACGTCGCCCATGACGACGGAGTTGAACACGCCTGCTTCCATGTCCGCGATCACGTTGATCAGCTGGTTGTACTGGCCCTCGTCGAACTTGACGTTGGGGTCGGGGCCGACGTTGCCGTCCGTGGGCGGGGCGGTGGTCTGACCGTACGTTCCCCCGAAGTTGTAGGGATTGTTGCCGGGGTTGGTACCGACCGACTCCGGGCTCCCGACGACCGGAGGCACCGCCGTGGTGCGGACCGCCGGGGTGTTCTGCGAGTTCACCTCGGTCGGGGGCGGGACCGGCGGGTTGCCCGCGCCCTCCTGCCCCGGCTGCGTCGAGGTGACCACGGGCGGCGGAGCGGGCGGTGGAGTGGGTGGCGGGTTGCCCGTGTCGCTCCGCACCGGCATCGGCGCCAGCATCCGGTGGGCCCGCTCGGTTTCGGCGGGCTTCGACGGTGGCGGCTCGTCCTCGTTCGGCGGGGCGGGTGGAACGAGCTGGGTGGCGGGCACCCGCTCTCCGTTGAGGACGGTGCGGGGCTTCGGGGTGGACGTGGTCGGCGCCAGCCTGGCGACCTGGGCGGGCTTCCCCTGCACCGGGTCGGGTTCGGCGGGCTTCTCGAGCCTGTTCGCCCTCGACGGCGGGGCCATCGTCTCGCCGGGCGTGTGCCTCGGGGCGTCCGGCGCGCGCTGCCGGACCGCGTACGCGGTCTCGGGCTCGGTGACGGGCCGTTCGGTCACCGCCTTCCACGGCCGGTCCTCGCGCGGCGTGCCGTCTCCCCGGGTGTCCGGGTCGTGCCTGCCCTCGCCCTTGCCTTCGCCCTTGCCCTTGTCGTCGCCCTTGTCGTCGTGGCGGCAGTCGTCCTCGTCGTCGCCGCGCCGGTCATCGCCCCGGTCTTCGCCCCTGCCGTGGTGATCGTCGTCGTCGCGGCCGGGACGTTCCCTGTCATCGTCCGGCCCGCCGCGGTCCTCGTCCTCGTGGTCGTCCGTGTCGGTGACCGGCACGTTCGTGGCGGTGTCCTCGTCGTCGGACACGCGGTCGAAGTCGTGGTGGTCGCCGCAACAGCAGCAACACGAGTCGGAGTCGTCGTCCGTGCGGACGGGATCGGTCACGTCGCCCGCGGGCTTGACGGAACGCACGAATTCACGCGGCTCGCCGTACTCGACCGGGACGTCGTTGTCGACGAGCCGCACCTCGTTGTCGGGTACCGCGTCACGGCCGGGCACGGCATCGTGGTCAAGCCTCGGCTCATCGTCCTGGGCGCGGTCGCCCGAGCGTTCGAACTGGCGGTCCTCCTGGCCGTCGTGCGTGTCACCGCAGCACCGGCAACTCGTGCGCTCGACCGGTTGGAGTGGTTCGAGTGGTTCGATGCCGCGTTCGGCCGGTTCCAGCCGCGCGGGCAGGAGGCGCGGCTCAAGCGGTGTGCCGGGTTCCGCCGGGATCGCGGGCTCCAGACGCTCGAACGTTCGTGGCACCGCGGTTTCCGCCAGGGTCGCGGGGATCGCGGGCGTGGCGACCTCGTGTGCCGTGACGGCCATGGTCGCGCCGAACGGCTCGACGACGGTGTCGGCCGGGAGGACCGGCACGTCCTCGGTGTGGGCAGGCACCCTCGGCTCGCCGGGCGTGGCCGGCTGGTGCGACATCGGCATCCCCATCGGCGGCAGCAACGGAGTCCCGACGGGAGCGGACACGTTCGTGTCCGTGACCTGTTTCTTCGCGGGCAGGATCTGCGCCGGATCCGTCTCTCCCACCGAATTCTCCTTCCAGCTATGCCGTCAACAGGAATGCCGATGTCACGTGGGTCAGCCGAGGAAGATGCGGGCGCCCGACTGGTCGCCGCCCTTGAAGATCTCGTGGATGTTGATCGACGAGACCGAGGTGACGTTGATCCGCTGGGTCATGTTCGCGTAGGCGGAGTTCCACTGCTGCTGGTTCTCCAGCCAGATGGGCGCGGCCTGGCCCCACGTCGCCTGGGGGATGTTCCTCAGGGAGGTGTTGAGTTCCTCGATGATGGTGCCGAGCTGGCCGACCGCTCGGTACAGCTGCTCGTTCACGTCGAGGTAGCCGTCGTGGTTGACGTCGAACGCGGTCATGGATGGGTCCCTTCTGGAAAAGGTTCGGTCGGCTACTGGGCCGCGCCGCCGGTCTCGACCTCGATGTTGCGGCTGAGCGCAAGCAGGCCCTGCGCCTTGGTGTTGAGCTCGGACAGCTGTGTGACGATCTTCTGGTAGTCGGTGCTCCAGTCGCCGAGCAGACCGGCGAGCTTCACCCCGGACGTCGAGTTGTTGACCACCGGCATCTGACCGGAGATCCCGAGCACGGCACTGTTCACCTGGTTCATCTGGCCGAGCGCGGTTTCGGTGGCGCCGATGACCTGCAACAGCATTCCGTCGTCGTAGCCGTAGTTCGCCATCAGGAAATCTCCTCCTTCGTTGTTTTCATGACTCGCCGGCACTAGCCGATGAGGTCGAGCACCGGTCCGGTCGGCAGCAGCGCCAACAGCTCCGCGGGGACCAGTTGGGCAGCGTCGATCGCATAACCCAGTGCCTGCGCGGCTTTCTCGTCGGCTACCGGGAACTTCGCGCCCGCTTCGGTGACCAGGTAGACACCCGCGCCGGGCACACCGGGCGCCGGTCGGGTGCGGGCGAGCACGCCCGCGCCGGGGGTGACCTCGACGAGGTCGGCCACCCGGCCGTCCCGCGTCACCCCGACCGGGTCCGACGAGGACCCGCTCATGCCGGGCGCGGCGACGAGCGCCGCCCGGTCGCCCTGCCAGCGCACGCACGGCACCTGGCCGGAGAGATCCATCGCGGCGGGCGGGTTCGGCGGCAGTTCCGACTGCCACACCGGCGCGGGGAGCACGTTCTGGTCCGCGAGCTGTGCCGGTGTGATCGCGATGGCAGGCGGCCGCGGCTGGTCCGGGTCGGCCCCGAGCAGCGTCGCGACCGTCGGCGACACGGGCACCAGCCCGCCTTCCGCTGCGACGAACGTCTTGTCCCCCACCGCGTCCGGCACGGTCACCAGCTGGCCGCCCACGGACGGCTGGCCCGCGACCACCGGGCCCGCGCCGCCGTGCGTCACCGGCGGGGGGCCGAGGTCCGGCCCGGACGGTAACGTGTTGAGCCAGGCCGAGTCCACCGGCACGGCCGCGTCCGGGTCCAGGCCGAGCGCGCGCGGCACCCACGGCGCGGTGATCCGCAACCGGGTGCCACCCCACGCCAGGTACCGTTCGCCACCGGCGCTGACCAGTACCGCCTCGTTCTCGCCGACCTCGCTGACGCCAGGCAGGTCGCCGACGGTGACCGCGACACCCGGGTCCTTGTCGTCAACGCCCGCGCACACCGTCCACGGCTGGTTCGACGGGTTGGTGGGCGGCAGCGTGTCCGGGGCGCCCGCGATGCCGATCGGCGCGCCCTTGGGGAAGTCCGCGAGGTCGGCGGAGCCGACCGTCGCGACCGGCGGGTTGCCTTCGACCAGCAGCCGCGCGGACGCGTAGTTGAGCACCGGCCGCAGCCGGCCGTCGACGAGCAGGTAGCGGTTGCCGGAGTCCTCGTCGACGACCAGGGTGCCGGGCTTCTCGCGCCAGTCGTCGCTCCCCCGGCCGACGAACAGGGCGACGATCAGCACGATCGCCATGACGAGGATGGCGACGCCGATGCCACCGGCCAGGCCGACGGTCGTCCGCCGCAGCGGACGGTCCGGCGCGTCCGGGTCCGTGCGGAGCACCGCGGCCTGGATCCGGCCGACCAGAAACGAATGAGCCTCGACCTGCTCACGCCTGCCGTACATCAGCGTCCTCCTTTCCCTTTCCGCACACGGTTCCCACGCCGGGAAAGGTTCACAGCCACGACGCGACCCACCCGTAGAAGCCGGTCACGGTCAGCACCAGCGCGAGGACGGCGAGGGCGCACATCCAGTGGAGGATGTCGCCGAGGCGCCCCCAGCGCGGCACGAGCTTGCGGCCGGGCAGCACCTGCGCACCGGCCACGGCGTTGCCCGCCAGGCCGAGCAGCCCGACGATCACGCACACCTGCCCGAGCAACGGCAGGTCCGTGGCCCAGCGCAGCAGCAGGGAGATCAGTGCCGCGCAGGCGGGCGTGAGCGCGGCGACGCGGTGCCAGGTGCCGGGCAACTCCCGCGACTGCAACAACAACAGCACGGCGACGACGAGCGTGAGCGCGATCGTGTCCCATTCGAGCAGCGTCGAGACGACCAGCAGTGCGCCCGTGCCGACCGCGCCGAGCGAGACCATGAACGCGGTCAGGTGCACGTCGGCGAGTGCCGCGCGGTCGAGCACGTCCTTGCTGGGCAACGGATCCAGGCCCTTCTGGAACTCCTCTGTCGTGGTCGGCACCGGTTCCGCCGCGAGCCCGGCCAGCCACGCGGCGAGCTGCGGCGCGGCCCGTGTCACGGCCAGCACCATCGCCACCAGCACGGCGGCGGTCGCCGGTGCGCTCAACCCGATCAGCAGGCCGGTCACGCAGCCGAGCGCGGTCAGCACCGCAGCGGCGGCCACCGCGAGGAACCCGGCGAGCGCCACCCCGAGGGCGGCACGGGCGATGGCCGCGCCCGCCGCGGTCGCCACGGCGGCGGCGAGCACACCGGCTCCGGTCACCCAGTCCGCCGGGGCCGCGGCACCGGCGGGCAACGCCAGACCGGCCACGCCGATCGCGGCCACGCCGACCGACCCGAGTGCCACCGCGGCGCCGCGGTCGTCGAGCAGCCGCGCCGTCACCGCGCCGCCCGCGACGAGCACCAGCCCGACGCCGGCCGAGGTGATCGCGGTGGTGGTGCCGGCCGCCGCGAAGGTTGAGACCAGCACGGCGAGCAGCCCGCACAGGGCGGCGAGACCGAGGCAGGCGCGGCGGGTCAGCGCGGGGCGCCAGCTGTCCTGGCGCGTGGACAGTCCGGTGTGGATGCCGTCGACCAGGTCGTCGAAGTCGGCGAGCGGCAGCTGGTCGTCACGTGGCCGCAGGTGCAGGACGTCGCCGTCGTACAGGCCCGCTGCGGCGGTGCCGTGGTCCTCGTCAAGCGGCGCCTCACCGAGCTTCTGCAGCACCCAGCCGCCGTGCGCGAGGCCGGTCGTGGCGAGCGCCGGGTCGAGGTGCCCGAGGACGGTTGGCATCAGGTCGGCGATCGGCACGTGCGCCGGCACCGCCAGCTCGACCCGTGAGGCCGGGCCGCAGATGGTGAGCCGGCACATCTCCCCGGAACCACCGGCCTGCTGGCTCGGCTGGTTCTGCTGCGTGGTCACCGCGCCATTCGAGTTCGTCGCCGCCATACCCCTGACACGGCGGCGTGCTCGCGGAAGGTTCACCGACCGCACGGGAGGTGAACCATTCGGCGCCCCGCGGGCCGTGTAGTGGGTGGACCGGGCACACAGCGAGGAGCCGACCGCGATGACGACGACCTTGTTCCGCAGGCCGAGCCGGGAGCAGCCACCGGAGATGCCGAGTGGGGAACTGTCACTGCAGGAGCCGCCCGCGCTGCCGGAGACCGTCGGCAGGGACTACCTGTCCGGGCTGATGATGCTGCCGATGATGATGGGCAGCGGCGTGTTCATGCTCATCTACATCGCGCCGAACAACCCGGTGCTCGGGCTCAGCCTGTTCGGGCTGATGATGCTGATGGGGGTGATGATGTTCGTCGTCTCGCTCGCGCGTGGCGGCAGCGAACGCCGCGGCAAGATGCGCGGTGAGCGGCGGGACTACCTGCGTTACCTCGGTCAGGTCCGCGCCCAGGTGCGGGCGGCGGCGAGCAGGCAGCGGGAGTCGCTGTCCTGGCGCCACCCGGCGCCGGACGGGCTGTGGTCGGTGGCGATGACGGGCCGGCTGTGGGAGCGGCGTGCCGCGCACGGCGACTTCGCCGAGGTGCGGATCGGCACGGGTGCGCAGCGGCTCGCGATCACCATGACCCCGCTCAACACCAAGCCGATCGCCGACCTCGAGCCGCTGTCCGCGCGGGCGCTGCGCCGGTTCATCAACGCGCACGGCACGGTGCCCGGCCTGCCGACGTCGCTGTTCCTGCGCGGGTTCGCCAAGGTCCGGCTCTCCGGCGACGAGGACGCGATCCGCGGGGTGACCAGGGCGCTGATCGCCCAGCTCGTCACGTTCCACTCACCGGAGGACCTGCGGCTCGCGGTCTGCGCCGAGCCGGGCCGGGTCCACCTGTGGGACTGGGTGAAGTGGCTGCCGCACGCCCAGCACCCGGTCGAACAGGACGGTGCGGGCCAGGCCCGCCTGCTCGCCGACGGGGTGGACGCGCTCACCGAGCTGCTCGACGCGGAGCTCGGTGAGCGCGGCCGGTTCGAGGCGGCGTCGTCGCCGAGCGCGGACGAGCCGTACGTGGTGATCGTGCTCGACGGTGTCGAGGTGCCCCCGGAGTCCCGGCTGGCCGGTACCGGCTACCGCAACTCGGTGGTGCTGGACGTGAGCGGCGCACTGACGAGCACGGCGGGCCGCACGACGTTGCGGCTCGACGTCTCCGCTGAGCGGGTGGAGATGGTGCGCACCGACCGTACCGGTCAGGAGGTGCGCACGGCGCTGTGCACACCCGACCTGATGAGCATGGCGAAGGCCGCGACGCTCGCGCGGATCATCTCCCCGTACCGGCTCGGCGGCACCACCGACGTGGCCGAGCCGATGGTGGCGAACTTCGAGCTGCCGCAGCTGCTCGGCATCACCGACGTCGACACGTGGGACCCGGTGGCGCACGCCCGCACCGGGCTGACCAGGGACCGGCTGCGGATCCCGCTGGGCATCACGGAAAGCGGGGCCCCGATCGAGCTGGACATCAAGGAGTCCGCGCAGGGCGGCATGGGCCCGCACGGCCTGCTGATCGGCGCGACCGGGTCCGGCAAGTCGGAGTTGTTGCGCACCCTCGTGCTCGGCATGGCGATGACGCACTCGTCCGAGGTGCTCAACTTCGTGCTCGTCGACTTCAAGGGCGGCGCGACGTTCCTGGGGCTCGACCGGCTCCCGCACGTGTCCGCGGTGATCACCAACCTCGCCGACGAGGCGACGCTGGTGACCAGGATGCAGGACGCGCTGCACGGCGAGATGGTGCGGCGTCAGGAGTTCCTGCGCTCGGCGGGCAACTACAGCTCCCTTCTGGACTACGAGAAGGCGCGGCTGTCCGGCACGCCGCTGGACCCGCTGCCGACGTTGTTCGTGATCGTCGACGAGTTCTCCGAGCTGCTCGCGTCCAACCCGGACTTCGGTGAGCTGTTCGTGATGATCGGGCGGCTCGGCCGTTCGCTCGGCGTGCACCTCCTGCTCGCCTCGCAACGCATCGACGACGGCCGCATGCACAAGCTGGAGAGCCACCTGTCCTACCGGATCGGCCTGCGCACGTTCTCCGCGATGGAGTCCCGGTCGGTGATCGGTGTGCCCGACGCCTACCAGCTGCCCAGCGCGCCCGGCAACGGCTACCTGCGCAGCGACGTCGCGACCCTGATCCGGTTCAAGGCCGCGTACGTGTCCGGCCCGCACCGCCGCCGGACCCGCGAGCAGCGACAGGAGGAGGTGCGGCGCCAGGTCGTCCCGTTCGGGGTGGGCAAGCTGCCGGCCGGCGCCACGCCCGCACCCGCGCCCGCCCCGCAGCGACCGGAGGAGTCCGAGACCGGTGAGACGGTCCTGTCGGTCGTGGTGGACAGGCTCATGGGGCACGGGCCGCCCGCGCACCAGGTGTGGCTGCCGCCGCTGGCCGACCCGCCGTCGCTGGACCAGCTGCTGCCACCGCTCGTGCCGGACCCCGAACGCGGGCTCACCGCGGCGGGCTGGCCGGGGAGCGGCCGCTTGGTCGTGCCGGTCGGTGTGGTGGACAAGCCGTTCGAGCAGAGCCGTGACCTGCACGTGGTCGACCTGTCCGGGCCGGGGGGGCACGTCGGCATCGCCGGTGGCCCGCAGTCGGGCAAGAGCAACCTGCTGCGCACGCTGATCGCCGCGATCGCGATCACCCACACCCCGGCCGAGGCGCAGTTCTACTGCCTCGACTTCGGTGGTGGCACGCTCGCCGCGCTCGACGGGCTGCCGCACGTCGGCAGTGTCGCGGGCCGGCTGCAGGCCGAGCGGGTCGCGCGCACGATCGCCGAGGTGCAGACGCTGCTCGCCGAGCGGGAGCAGGCCTTCGCCGAGCACGAGGTGGAGAGCATGGCGTCCTACCGGGAGCGGCGCGCGAAGGGCGAGTTCGCCGACGACCCGCACGGCGATGTGTTCCTCGTCGTCGACAACTGGGGCGCGCTGCGGTCGGAGTTCGAGCAGCACGACATGGCGCTGCGCGCGCTCGCGGGCCGCGGCCTCGCCTACGGCGTCCACCTGGTGCTCACGACGAACCGGTGGTCCGATGTGCACAGCCAGTTGCGCGACCAGCTCGGCACGCGGCTGGAGCTGCGGCTGGGCGACTCGATCGACTCGGTCATCAACATGCGCAAGGCGGCGGAGGTGCCGCAGATCCCCGGCCGCGGCATGACGTCGGACCAGATGCACTTCCTGGCCGGAGTGCCGCGCATCGACGGTGTGTCCGGCACCGTGGAACTGTCCGACGCCACCCGCGACCTCGCCGCGGTCGTCGCCGAGACGTGGTCCGGCCCGCACGCGCCGGCCGTCCGGATGCTGCCCGCGGTGCTGCCCGCCGAGGACCTGCCCGCACCGCTGCCCGGCCCGAAGGTGGCCCTGGGTGCGGGCGAGCTGGACCTGCAACCGGTGTGGCACGACTTCGGTGACCGCCCACACCTGACGATCATCGGCGACAGCGGCAGCGGCAAGACCGCCGCACTGCGCCTGATCACGCGGGCGATCACGTCCGTGTACTCGCCGGAGGAGGCGCGGATCCTGGTGGTGGACCCGCGCAGGACCATCCTCGAGTCCGTGCCGGACGCCTACCGGCGCGGCACCGCGGTGTCCGTGCCCGCGGCCGAGTCGCTGGTCCGGGAGATCACCGCGGAGCTGCAGGAACGGGTGCCCGGCACCGACATCACGCCTGCGCAGCTGCGCAGGCGGGACTGGTGGAGCGGCCCGGAGATCTTCATCGTGGTCGACGACTACGACCTGCTGCTCGGCCCGGCGGGCGGCCCGTTCCAGTCCCTGGTGGAGCTGGTGCCGCAGGCGGGTGACATCGGCCTGCACATGGTCATGGCGCGGGCGGCGGCCGGGTCGAGCCGGTCGGCGATGGAGCCGGTGACTCGGCGCCTCCAGGAGTCGAACACCCCCGAGCTGGCGCTGTCGATGCCGAGCACCGAGCTGCCGCTGCTCAACGGTGTGCGGGGCAGGCAGCTGCCGCCGGGCCGGGCGGTGCTCGTCACCCGCCGCGACGGCGTCGGGCTGCAGATCGGGTGGACGGAGGAGCCGGCATGAGGGCGGTACTGATCGGCGCGGTCCTCGGGGTCACGGCCGCGTTCACACCGGTGCTCCCGGCCGCCGCCCAGCCACCGGCCGGGCAGTGCACGCCGCCCGCGCGGACCCCGGTCACGGAGGAATCCTGGGCGCAGCAAAGGATGGACGCCGACCGGGCGTGGCCGCTGACGCGCGGGGACGTGGTCGTCGGGGTCGTCGACACCGGGGTGAGCGCGTCCGCGCCCGCGTTGAAGGGGGCGGTGCTGCGCGGGACGAACCTGGCCGACGGTCCCGGGAACGACGACTGTTTCGGGCGCGGCACGTTCATCGCGTCGCTGATCGCCGCGCGGCCGAGCGACAACCCCGACGTCCCGTTCACGGGGATCGCCCCGGCCGCCCGGATCTTCCCGGTGCGCGTGCACGACGAGCCGCCGAAGATCCTGGACCACGCGTGGCTGGCACGTGCCATCGGCGACGGGATCGTGGCGGCGGTGGACGGCGGCGCGCGGGTGGTCGCGGTCGGTCTGGTGGCCACTTTGGACATGCCGGAGCTGCGGGCCGCGGTCGCGTACGCCGCGCAGCGGGACGTGCTGGTGGTGGCGTCCGCGTCGGTGCCCAAGCGCGGTCAGCTCGCGTTCCCGGCACGCATCCCGGGCGTGGTGTCGGTGGCGCCGGTCGGCCCGGACGGGCCGGTCACGTCCCCGATCTACGGCGCGAACCCGACGCTCGCCGCGCCCGCCCAGAACCTGGTCGGTGTCGCCCCGCGCGGCGAGGGCCACCGGGAGGCGTCAGGCGCCGAGCTGTCGGTCGCGTACGTGGCGGGCACGGCCGCGCTGGTGCGCGCCTACCACCCGGCGCTGTCGGCCCGCGAGGTCGCCGCCCGGTTGACGGACACGGCCGACCACCCGTCGACCACGCTGCCGAACAAGCTGATCGGCTACGGCGTGGTGAACCCGTTCGCGGCGGTCACCATCGTCCGGAACACCGACGTGGCCCCGGTTCCACCCGCCGAGGACCTGTCCGTGCCCAAGACCCCCGTCCCCGACGAGACACCGGCGAACAAGGCGCTGTGGCTCGCGGGCGGGGTGACGGCGGCGGCCCTGCTGCTCGCCGGTCCCACGGTCGCCGCCGCGGCACGTCGCCGTCGCGCCACCTGACACGGGCGGCGGTCAGGTCGACGAGGTCTCCACGGTGGCCGAGAACAGGTACCCCATCGTGGGGTCGTACTCCGCGAGCAGTACCCGGCGTCCGGTGTCCCGCGCCTCCGGCAGTCCGCGAGCCAGTTCGAGCCACACGCCGGTGTACGGCTGGTTCTCCTGGCACACAACGACATCACCGGCCCCCGTCGTGATCCTCGCCAGCTGCGGGCCGAGGATCACGGTCGCGGCAGCGGGAAGCCGGGCCAGCTCGGCGGCCAGCGCGTCGGACGCCTCGTGCGACGCCAGCTTCGTGTGCCGCCGGACCGAGAGGCCGCCCGGTGTGGACGACGTCTCCAGCACGATCCCGACCGCGGCGGCCCGGTCCGGAACCGGTGCGGGCACGGGAAGTTCGTGGTACACGGTCGGTTGCTCGGCCACGAGCAGCACCGCGCGCCGACAGCCGCCCGTGCGGGCGTAGCCCTCGATCAGGTGCAGGGCGGTGAACGCGGCCAGCAGACCCTGGTCGCACACCGTGAACGCCATCGGGGCACCGGCGCAGTGCCAGCTCAGCACCGTCGCCGTGGAGCGGCCGTAGCGGACGTCGGGGACGCCGGTGGCGAGCACGAGCACGTCGGCGGGCCGGTCCTCGGGCACCAGTTCGGCGAGCAGCGGCAGGCACATCTCCGCGTAGGAGTGGCCGACGCCGTCCGCCAGCAGGTCCTCGCGGACGGCGAGGCCGTACGGCGCGGTCATGTCGGCGACGTAGCCGGGCATCGTCGGGTTGAGCACCTGGCCGGTCAGTTCGTCGAACGTCCGGCCGACGACTCCGCCGACACGCAGGTGACCGCCGTCGTCGAGCAGGTCGGCCGGGGTCAGCGGGCCGGTGACGAACATTCCGCGCATGCCTGCAGTGTGCCCGTGATGCCCGGGTTGTCCACCTTGGCACCACCTCGTACCAAGGTCGTTCGGCAGACGGGAGCACATGGCTGACCCGTTCAGCCGACGAACTCGCACGCGGCGACAGGAACCGCTTTTCGCCCAGTTTTCCCAAGTTACGATTCGCGCTCGGATCCGACGGTGCGCTCGTGACATGCGACCGAAGTACAACTGGAGTGTGTGATGACCTCACTGCCCGCGAGCCCTGACTACGTGGTGCGGGCACTGGAGCTCTTCGCCGAGTACGGCGACCGCGAGGCGTTGGTCATCGAGGACTCGCGGTTCACCTACACCCAGGTCCGTGCCGCCGTGCTCGACATCGCCGCGAACCTGGCCGACCTCGGGCTGCGGCCGGGCACCACGGTCGGGGTCATGCTCGGCTATCCCCCGCACGCGCCGATGATCCAGCTCGCGCTGCACCTGCTCGGGTGCCGCACGGCGTGGCTGTCCAACGCGGCCTCTTCGAGGGAGCTGACGGCCTACCTCGACCAGGTGCGGCCCGAGGTGCTGCTGTACGAGGTTGCGGTGCACGGCGAACGCGGCCGCGACATCGCGGCACGGCTGGGCATCCCGGCATTCTGCGTCGGTCCTGGCGGCGCCGGGCCGGACATCCTCGCACCCCGCCCCTCCGACGCCGCACCGTTCGATGTGGACAGCGCGACCGGCGCGCCGGAGTCGGTGTTCCAGACCAGCGGTACCACCGGAGTTCCCAAGCCGCTGCTCCACACGGCGTATCTCTACGAACAGCTCATCACCCTCGCGGAGGCCATCCTCGCGGCGGGCGAGCCGCGCTACCGGCACCTGTCCGTGACTCCGATGTGGTTCGTGGCCGGGCAGACCTCGGCGTTCCTGTACCTGTTCACCGGTGGCACGCTGTTCGTCCAGCGCTTCTTCCGCGCGGCTGAGTTCCTGGAACTCCTGGAACACGAGCAGGTCAACTCCACGTTCATCACCCCGCTGATGCTCTACGAGCTGCTGGACCACCCCGACCTCGACAGGCGCGACCTGTCCGCGATGGTCGTGCTGAGCGTGGGCACCGCGGCCACGAACCCCGTGCGGTTGCGCCAGGCGGTCGACCGTCTGGGTCCGGTCGTCCGCATCACCTACGGCCTGTCGGAGTCGCCGTTCATCTCCGCGTACCCCGGTGTGGCCGCCGACCTGGACCGTCCACACCGGATCGGTTCGTGCGGCCCGGCGTACGGCGACGTGCGGCTGGAGATCCGCGGCCAGGACGGCACCACCGTGCTGCCGCCGGGCGAGACCGGTGAGCTGTGGGTGGCGAGCAAGCTCAACTTCGCCGGGTACGTCGGCCGTCCGGAACAGACGGCGGAGACCCTCGTCGACGGGTGGGTGCGCACCGGCGACATGGGGCACGTCGACGACGACGGCTACATCTACCTCACCGGCCGCGCCAGCGACATGATCATCACCACGTACGGGAGCCACCACATCTTCCCGCGTGCCATCGAGGACGCGCTGACCACACACCCGCGAGTGCGGGCGGCGGCCGTGATCGGCGTGCCGCACGAGGAGCTCGGCGAGGCCGCCCACGCCTACGTGGTGCTGACCGAGGGCGCGCCGGTGACCGAGCAGGAACTCGTCGACGTGGTCAAGGAGAGACTCACGTGGGTGTGGGCGCCGCGGTCGTTCGATTTCGTCGACGACCTGCCGAGGACCGGCAGCGGGAAGACGAACACCCGGCGGCTGCGCGAGAAGTACGCGGCTGAGCACGTGTTGGTGGAAAGCGCGACGGATTGAGCGCGGGCACCGAGAAACCCGGCACCGCGGCCAGGGTCGGGCTCGTCGCGCTGATGACGGGACACGTCGTGTCCATGCTCGGCAGCGTCGTCACCACGGTCGCCGTGCCGTGGCTGGTGCTGACCAGCACCGGCAGCGCGGCGAAGATGGGCCTGATCTCCGCGTGCACCGTGATCCCGTCCCTGCTGGCCGGGGTGTTCGGCACACCGCTGGCCGACCGGTTCGGCATCCGCCGCACGCTGGTCGTCGCCGAGTGCGCCGCCGCGCTGGCCATGCTCGGGATCGCGGTGACACCGGACATCGGGTTCCTTCCGCTTGCCGTGCTCGTCGCGGTCAAGGGTGCGCTCGTCGGTGTGGGTGGCCGCGCCCAGCACGTGCTGCTCCGCCCGGTCAGCGACGCGGCGGGGATGAAGATCATCCGGACCACCGCGATCTACGACGGGGCCGGCAACCTCGCGATGGTGACCGGTGCGCCGCTCGCGGGTCTGCTGATCTTCTGGCTCGGCCCGCAGGGCGCGATCTGGTTCGACGCGGCGAGCTTCGCGGTGTCCGCGTTGCTCGTCGGGCTGCTGGTGCACCCGCCCGCCGACGCCATGCCCGACCGCGCGGCGGCGGCGCGGGAGCCGTACCTCACCGCGTTGCGCCGCGGTGCCGCGCACCTGTGGCAGGACCGGCTGCTGGTCGGGATGCTCGCGATGACGTCGGTGATCAACCTGTTCACTGTCGCCAACTACGCGGTGTTCGTGCCGCTGTGGGTGGACGACCACTTCGGGGCGGCACCCGCGGTGGGCCTCATCCTCAGCGCGTTCGCGGCCGGCGCGATCGTCGGGAACATCGCGTTCACCGTGTTCGGCCCGAAACTGCCGCAGTACCTGACGTTCACCATCAGCCTGGTGCTGTGCGTGGCGCCGCGGCAGCTCACGCTCGGGCTCACCGACAGCCTGGCGGTGGTGCTCGTGGTCTCGGCGCTGTGCGGTGTCACCCAGGCGGCCATCCGGCCGATCCTCGGCGCCATGCTCTACGCCCGCGTGCCGGTCGAGCTGCAGAACCGCGTGTTCGGCATGGTGACCGCGGTGACCGGCAGCAGTCTCGCGTTCGGCGGCACCCTCGCCGGTCTCGCGGTCGCGGGTCTCGGCCTGCAGCCCGCGATCGTCCTTTCCGGATCCCTCTGCCTGGTGGTCACCATGATCCCATTGCTGCGTTACCGGCCGAGCGCGCACAGCCGCCTGATCACCACCGAGGCCGGCAGTGTCAGCCGGTCCTGAGGATGCGGGTGGTCGACGAGCCGACGGCGACCACCTGACCGGACTCGTCGAGCAGCTCGCCCGCGAGGAAGGCGATGGTGCCGCCGCGGTGCACGATCCGTCCGCGCCCGACCAGCCGCCCGGGTTTCGCGGGCCGCAGGAAGCTCACCTTGAGCTCGATGGTCGTCCCGTACTGGCCGGGGTCCAAAGTGGCCGCGAGCGCGGGACCCATGGTGTCGTCGAGCATCGCGGTAAGAAAGCCGCCCTGCACCGTGCCGGCCGGGTTGAGGAAGTCCTCGGTCGCCTCGAAGGAAACCTCGATCTCGCCCCGTTCCGTGTCGGCGTCGACCAGCTTCCACCCGAGGGTCGTGGTCGCCGCGGGCATCGGCGCCCGTCCTTCGACAGCATCCCAGAAGTGGCCTCTGCGTTCGCCCGTCATGGGGCAAGATTAGTACGTCGACGGGGCCTGTCATGACCGCGTTGCGCGAGGTCGCGGGTCACCTCCCACGACGGCGGGTGCCGCTCGACGAACTGCTCGCCGGGTGGCGGCTCCCGCCGACCACCGTCGACACCCTGCAACGGTCCTACGGCTACTCGGAGGTCCGCCGCCAGGAGCCCGGTGAGACACTGCTCGACCTGCTGGCCCGGTCCGCGCGGAACCTGTCGACGTTGCGCGGCAACGAAAGCCGCGTCCGCTACGTGCTCTACGCACGCACCGTGCCGGTGTCGCAACCGCACCCGTTGTCCCCGATGCCGGACCTGTGCGAGGTCCTCGACCTGCGCGCGGCGACGGCGTTCGCGGTGACGCACCACGGTTGCGCGGCCGGACTGCTCGCGGTGGACCTCGCGGGCCGGTTGCTCGCCGTGGACGGCGACCCGGACGCGCTGGCGCTGGTCCTGGCGGGCGAGCAGGTGTTCACGCTGGACGAGACGCTGCGCCCGGAGGCACGGATCTTCGGCGAGGCGTCCGCGGCCTGCCTGGTGTCCGCGGACGGGGCACGCGACCGCGTGCTGAGCTACGTGACCCTGCAGCGGGGCGACCTCGACCACTGGGCGACCGACCGGCAGGACGCGGCCGAGCGGTTCGCCAAGGAGTACACGCTGTTGCTGGGCGAGGTGATCAGCACCGCGGCCGCACGGGCGAGCGTGGGCGTCCACGAGCTGCGCCTGATCCTGCCGCACAACGTGAACGTCCGGTCGTGGCGGAAGGTGTGCAGGCACCTGGAGCTGCCGCCGACGACCGTGATGCTGGACAACGTGCCCCGCATCGGCCACACGTTCGCCGCGGACCCGTTCCTGAACTACCGCACGGCGGTCGACAGTGGACTACTCACGGAAGGCGATCGCTATCTCTTCGTGTCGGCCGGCTACGGCGCGATCTTCTCGGCAATGGTCGTCGAACACTGAAAGGATGTCTCACCTTTTCGCACCAGTCCCGACAGGCCGTTCGGCGCAATACGTTTCAGCGAAGGCAGCTTGCGGCAACGAACACAACTGCAGATACTTTTGTTCGTATTATCCCCCTAACCAAGGAGGCTCCATGGCGAGCTTTGGTGGCGGCGAAATCGTCGCTTTCGGTGGCGCGGAAGTCGCTTTCGGCGGCGGCGAAATCATCGAGGCCCAGTTCGGTGGCGGCGAGGCCGAGCGCCTCTTCGGCGGCGGCGAGACCGAGGCCGGCGTCAGCGCCTGAGTGACGTGAACCGGTGGCCCGCATCGCGATGGCGCGATGCGGGCCCACTGTCGTACGAAAAAAGTGCGACAGAAATTCCAGCGCGCCCGCGGAACAAACTCCACGGACGTCTCGAAAATTGCCCCAACGGGCGCGCACGCCAATTCCATCTCTTCAGCCGACCGCGTCGCGCACGGTGTTGTAGAGGTCCATCACGGCGCCGCCGACCGGGACGAACGAGATCAGCACCAGGTACTCCAGGCGGTCGAGCCAGCGGGCGCGGAACGGGGAGTGGACGTTCCGCTCGACCCGGCCCGCGTAGTACAGGCACAACGCCGCCGCGGTGGCGAGCAGCGCGGCCGACGTCAGCAGCCAGTCCACACTCAACGTCCCCGCCAGCTGGATCCCGAGACCGGTCAGCACGACCATCCCGACGACCACGGGCGCGACCCGTTGCACCGCACCGACATACGACCGCGAACGCAGGATCCACGCCACCCCTACGAGGCCGACCAGCAGGTCCGCCCACAACGTGCCCGCGCCGAGCAACACCATGGCACAGCCGGTCACCACCGCGCCCAGCGCCGTGACCAGCCCGGTCAGGACCGCCGCCGCCTGGGACGTCACGCCGAGCACCTCGGTGCCCAGCGCCGGCTGCTCGTCCGCGCGGAAGGACTCCATGTCCGCGGGCACGTTCGGCAGCGGCAACCGGGCCAGCCGCAGCGACAGCATCGGCGCGGCGGCGGTCATGGCCGTCAGCATCGCCACGGCGACCGTCGTCGCGCCGAGGAGGCTGACGTCGAACAGCAGCACGGCGGACGTGATGAGCGCGCCCAACGCCGAGGCGACGGCCGCGGCGGCGAACCACGCGAGGCGGTGGACGATCAGGGCGGCCGCGACCGCGCCGTAGAGGGTCGCCGCGCCGAGCCCGACGGCGAGTGAGTCCACACGGACCGGCCACACCGCGTGCGGTGGCAGCGCGGTGAGCCCGGCGAGCAGGGCGATGACCATTCCGGCGCCGGCGCAGCCGCTCGCCGCGTCGGTGTCGCCCACCGCCCTGGCCAGTGCGCCGCTGGCGAGTGCGAGCACGACGGCCATCGCGGTGCAGCCGACCCACAGCTGCGGGCGGTCCGCAAGTGCGGCGACCACCAGCAGTGCGGCGCCGAGGAACAACGCCATCGCCGCGCCGACGCCCAACCGCCTGCCGACGCGCGGCCGCCACGCTCCCCTGCGGGTCTGCGCGGCGCTCGCGATCGCGTCGACCACGTCGTCGAACAGCGGCGCGGGCTCGTACCGCGGGCGCGGGCGCAGGTTGAGGATCTCCCCGTCCCGCAACGACGCCGCCGACACGGTCAGGCCCGGTGACAGCGGCGGCTCACCGATGCGGGACAGCACCCAGCCGGTGGTGTGCGGGTCCGGCTGACTCGGCGCCCCGGCCAGCGCGACCAGCTGCGGGATCAGCTCGGCCATCGTGCACTCGACGGGAAGACCGACGTCCATCCTGGTCCTCGGCGCGACGACGGTGACCCGGCGCGGTGTCGACATCAGCCCTGCTGTGTGTTGCCGAGCACCGGCGCGAACCGGTCGTTCGTCGCGGCGGCGAGCTTGCCCAGCGCGTCGTTGACCGCCTCGGTGACGATCGCGCCGAGGTCGTGCGCGTCGTAGCGGCGCGGCAGTTCCGCGTCGATGGCGATCTCGGTGAACCGGCCGGTGCCCCGCACGGTCGCGACGACCTCGTTGGCCCGCGAGTGGCCCTTGACGACCAGCGCGTCGACGCTGCGCTGGATCTGCTCGATCGCGTCCTGGTGTCTGCGCAGCTCCGCCATCAACTCCGCCGAATCCGGCACCTCGAAGCTGCTCATCGGCTGCCCGCCATCACGTTGCGCTGGCTGTACAGCTGGGTGAACGTGCTGCTCAGCTGGTCGGTGATCTGCTTGGCCGCGTTCTGCTTGCTGGACTTCAGCCGCATCGCCTGCTGCACGGCCTTCGCGATGGCCGCCGCGATGAGCGCGGCCGCGTCCGGGCGGCCCGACGCCGCCGCGATCGCCGCCTGCATCACCTGCGTGATCAGCTGCTGCAGCTGCTGGAAGTCCTGCTGCTGCTGGTCCATCTGGCCCTTCGCGCTGGTCAGCGCGTCCGCGGAGGAGTTGAGCCGGTTCGCTTCCTGCTCCAGGTTCTGCTTCAGCACGTTCTTCAGCTCCTCGACCATGCTCTGGCACGTGTCGCGGCACGCGTCGTACGCCGCGCCGTTCCACCCCTGGCCGAGGTTGGACACGAGCTGACCGGTCTCGCTCGCGGCGTCACCGACGTCCGCCGCGCACCGCATGCACTCCCGCGCCTTGGCCCGCAGCTCCTCCGGGCTGCCGGTGACCTGCTCGATGGCCTTCGCCAGCAACGCCGCCGTGGCGCTGAAGATCGGTCCTGGCCCACTCATCGTCAAACCTCCGTCATCTCGATTCCCGGAGTCCGTAGCGGTCCCCGTCATTCCACAGTGGAGCGAGCTGGTCGGTGCCGATCGCGTTCAGCGCCAGGCGGAACTGGGTCATGATCTCGGCGAGCCGGTAGCCCATCATCACCGCCATCAGCTGCGCGAGCCCACGTGAGTGCGGGAAGCGCATCATCCGCCGGAGGATCTTCTCCGCGAGCGTCGCCTGCTTCTGGTAGTACTCCTGGATCTCCTTGAGCAGCTTGGCGACCGACCGCAGGCTCGCGGCCTCCTGTTCCGCCTTCGCGGCCCGCTGTTCGAGCTGCTGGAGCAGCGTGCCGATGAGGCCACGTCCGGTGTCGGCCGCCGACCCGGCCCAGTTCCCGAAGCCGAAGCCGACCGTCAGCAGGGCACGGCAGTCCTCGATCAGCGCCCGCAGCTCCTTGGCCTTGCTCTCCAGCTGGGCCGCCCGGTCCTCGATCTCCTCCGGCTTGCTGCCCGCGATCGACCCGAGGAGGTCACCGACGAACGACGCGAGCGCGAGGTAGAGCGGGGTGTGCGGGATCGGCATGATGTGGAACTCGGTCATCGCAGCCGCCACCCCGCCAGGTACACGGCGTTCGCGGCCGCGTCGTCCCGTGCCTGGTACATGTCCGCGACCGCGGTGGTCATGTCACCCGCGTCGCGCAGGGCACGCACCACCGAGTCCAGTGCCGCGACCTTCCGCTGGTGGGTGCCCGCGTAGGTCGCGGCGACGGTGTCGGCGATCCCGCCGAACGAGGCGGTGGGAACGGCCAGCGAGTCCACCTCGCGCACCAGGTCGTAGGCCCTGGACAACTTGCTGTCGAGGTCAGCGGCGGCGGCCCGCAACTGGTCCAGGTCGACCGAGTATCCGGACATCTCGCTCCCTTCGCGCCGGCTGGTGATCGTTCTGATGGGAGCGTAGGACGACCGGACGACCCCGGCAGACGGCAAAAGTACCCACCCCGGTGTCCGTGGATCTGACGATGATTACCCGCATGACCGCCGCCCCGACGCTTCGTCCCCGCCGCGCCCCGGCGCCCCGGTCGCCTGCCGGCGAGCTGGTGCTGCAGTCGCCGCCGGTCCTGGCGAAGGGCAGTGCGCAGGCGCTGCTGCAGATGCTGTTCATGGTGCCGATGATGCTCGGCATGGGCGCCATGTCGTTCGTCTACATCGGACGCTCCGGTGGCCCGATGACGTTCGTCTTCGGCGGCCTGTTCATCCTGGTCATGGGTGGCATGGTCGTGATGATGCTCGCGGGCGGCAGGCACCAGACCAAGGCGAAGATCAACGAGGAGCGGCGCGACTACCAGCGTTACCTCGCGGGGCTGCGCAAGCAGGTGCACGACGTCGCCGACGCGCAGCGGCTCGCGCTGGAGTTCGACCGCCCCGCCCCCGCGGACCTGTGGACGCTGGTGCGCGGCTCACGCCGGTGGGAGCGCCGCCGCTCTGACCCGGACTTCGGGCAGGTCCGGGTCGGGGCCGGCCCGCAGCGGCTCGCCACCCCGTTGCGGGCACCGCAGACGGCGCCGCTCGAGGACCTCGACCCGGTGTCGTCGACCGCGCTGCGGCACTTCATCCGCGCCTACTCGACCGTGCCGGACCTGCCGGTGGCGATCTCGCTGCGTGCGTTCTCCCGCATCGAGATCAGCGGGCACCGGGACGCCACGCTCGACCTGCTCCGCGCGCTGCTGGCGCAGGCGGTGGCGTTCCACGCGCCCACGGACCTGCTGCTCGGGCTGTGCGTGGCGACGGACCGCCAGGGTGACTGGGACTGGTCGAAGTGGCTGCCGCACGCGGCGTCGGCGTCCGACTCCGACGCCGTCGGCCCGGTCCGGTACGTGGCGGGGAACCTCGACGAGCTGGCCGAGCAGTTCGGCCAGGACCTCGGCGAACGCCCGGCGTTCACCCGGCAGGGCGGCATGGGGTTCGACGCGCCGCACCTGGTGGTCGTGGTCGACGGCGGACGCACCCACGGCGCCACCCGGATCACGCCGAGCCCCGGGCTGCACGGCGTCACCGTGATCGAGCTGACCGACACCCCGCCCGCCGAGATCGGGCCGCACGAGCTGGGGCTCCACGTCGCCGACGGCAAGGTCGGCATGCTGGTCGACGCCGGGTCGGACGCGGTCTACTCCTACCTCGGTGTGCACGACCAGGTCGACCACCTGGCCGCGACCGCGCTGGCCAGGGAGCTCGCGCCGTACCCGCGGGCCGGGGTGGTGACCGCGGAGAGCCCGCTGTCGACCACGTTCGGGCTGGCGGTGCTGCTCGGCCTCGACGACCCGCGCGACACCGATCCGGCGGTCACGTGGCGGCCGAGGTCCGCGCGCGACCGGCTGCGGGTGCCGCTGGGGCTCGACCCGCAGGGCCAGCCGGTGGAGCTGGACCTGAAGGAGTCCGCGGAGGGCGGCATGGGCCCGCACGGCCTCGCGATCGGCGCGACCGGGTCCGGCAAGAGCGAGCTGCTGCGCACGCTGGTCTGCGGGCTGGTCGTGACGCACTCGTCAGAGGCGGTGAACCTGGCGCTGATCGACTTCAAGGGCGGCGCCACGTTCGCCGGGATGACCGACCTGCCGCACACGTGCGCGGTGATCACCAACCTGTCGGAGGACCTGGCACTGGTCGACCGCATGGCCGACGCGATCAACGGTGAGCTGGTGCGCAGGCAGGAGCTGCTGCGGGCGGCGGGCAACTTCGCGTCGGTGCGCGACTACGAGCGCGCCCGCGCCGCCGGGGCCGACCTCGCACCGATGCCGTCGCTGCTGGTGATCATCGACGAGTTCAGCGAGCTGTTGTCCAGCCGCCCGGAGTTCATCGACCTGTTCGTGCAGATCGGCAGGCTGGGCCGCAGCCTCGCGGTGCACCTGCTGCTGGCGTCGCAGCGGCTGGAGGAGGGCCGGTTGCGGGGGCTGGAGGCGCACCTGTCGTACCGCATCGGCCTGCGGACGTTCTCGGCCGCGGAGAGCCGGACCGTGCTCGGCGTGCCCGACGCGTACCACCTGCCCGCGGTGCCGGGTTCGGCGTACCTCAAGACGGACACGGAGACGTTGCGGCGCCTGAAGACCGCGTTCGTGTCCGGCGAGCTGCCGCCACGCGTGACCGGCCCGGCGCGACCGGCGGCGCCGGGCAGGCAGGTGCTGCCGTTCCGGCTGACGAGGGTCACCGACCCGACCCCGCCCACGCCTGCCCCACCGTCCACACCGGACGCCGCGGACGGCACCGGTGAGACGATCATGGGGGCGATGCTGTCCCGGCTGGAAGGCATGGGCCCGCCCGCGCACCAGATCTGGCTGCCGCCGTTGGCCGACCCACCGACGCTCGACCAGCTGTTGCCGCCGCTCGCGGCCGACGAACGGCGTGGGCTGTGCCCGAAGGACTGGCGCGGCAACGGGTCGCTGGTGGTCCCGGTGGCCATCGTGGACAAGCCGTTCGAGCAGACCCGCGACGAGCTGTGGTTCGACCTGACCGGCGCGGCGGGCAACGTGATGCTGATCGGCGCGCCGCAGAGCGGGAAGAGCACGTTCCTGCGCGGGCTGGTCGCGTCGCTGGCGCTCACCCACACCCCGGCCGAGGTGCAGGTGTTCCTGCTGGACATGGGCGGCGGCGCGCTGGGCGCGGTGTCGGGGCTGCCGCACGTGAGCGGCTACGCGGTACGCCGGGACGCGGAGAGCTGTCGGCGCATGGTGGCGGAGGTCGCGTCCCTGCTGGCGCAGCGGGAGGCGTTGTTCGCCGAACACGGCGTCGACTCGATCACCACGTTCCGTTCCCGCCGTGCGGACTTCACCGAGAGCGACGACGGCCGCGAGTTCGGCGACGTGTTCCTGGTGATCGACGACTGGGCGACGGTCCGCCAGGAGTACGAGTTCCTGGAGGCGACGATCATCCGGCTCGCCACCCGTGGCCTGGGGTTCGGCATCCACGTGGCCGTGTCGACGACGTGGTGGCTGAGCATGCCGACTCAGCTGCGCGACAGCATGGGCACCCGCGTCGAGCTGCGCCTGGGCGACCCGTCCGACTCGATGATCGACCGCCGGGTGGCGATGAACGTCCCGAAGAACAAGCCGGGCCGCGGCATCACCATGGACCGGCTGCACATGCTGGGGGTGCTGCCCCGCCTCGACGGCGACGACCGCGTGGACACGCTGCCGGACGGCACCGCCGACCTGGTCAAGCGGATCACCGCCGCGTGGCCCGGCCCGCACGCTCCGAGGATGCGCCTTCTCCCCCGCGAGGTCCCGGCCGCGTCGCTGGCGGACGCGTGGCACAGGCCGGGCCGCGGCATCCCACTGGGCCTGGCGGAGTCCGACCTGCGCCCGGCGTACATCGACTTCGACGCCGAACCGCACTTCCTGGCCTTCGCCGACGTCGAATGCGGCAAGACCGCACTCCTACGCACCATCGCCGACGGCATCACCCGCCGCTACACCCCGGACGAGGCCCGGATCGTCCTGGTCGACTACCGGCGGGGACTGCTGGGCGCGGTGCCACGGGAACACCTGCTGGGGTACGCGGGCTCGGAACCGGTACTGGAGGACTACGTCACGCAGATCGCCACCGCGATGCGCGAACGCCTGCCCGGCCCGGACATCACCCCGGAACAGCTGCGACGCCGCGACTGGTGGACGGGCCGCGAGCTGTTCCTGCTGGTGGACGACTACGAACTGGTCGCGTCCCCGGGCAAGCTGGTGCACCCGCTGCAGCCCCTGCTGGACTACCTGCCGCACGCGAGGGACATCGGCCTGCACCTGGTGATCACGAGGAGCAGCGGCGGCGCGGCGAGGGCGGCGTTCGACCCGGTGATCCAGCGCATCCGGGAACTGGGCACGCCGGGCATCGTGATGTCCGGCGACCGGGACGAGGGCGCCCTGATCGGTGACGTGCGGCCGGGCCCGCAACCACCCGGCCGGGGAAACCTGGTGCGCAGGCGAGCGGGCACCGAACTGGTCCAGGTCAGCTGGACAGAACCAACCTGAAGGCCCCAATCGTCACCCAACCACCGCACCGAAGGACCCCTTCAGCACCCAGCCACCGCCAAAGCCGGGCGCAAGCCCACAAAGACAGCCTGCCCCCCGAGGGAAACCCATGCCCCCTGTGGGTAAAAACGCCGTCGAAGAGCTGGGCAGTTGTGCCGTTGGAGCAGCCGATCGACGCCCATAGTGTGACTCCCGGAAGGAGGTAACACACACTATGGCACCTCAGGGAATTCTCGTTGACCAGGCCGTCATGGGGAAGGCCGCCAAGGACTTCGACGACACCTCGGTCCGCATCCAGGACATGATGGGCAAGCTCAACTCCGAAGTGGACAGCCTGGTCGGCGCGACGGCCAACTTCAACGGCGCGGCAAGGCTTTCCTTCGACCAGAACAAGATGCTGCTGAACGACCGCATCCAGAAGGCGCGGCTCGAGCTGAACGTGATCGCGCAGAAGTTCAACGAGGTCATGACGCAGCACTCCGAGTTCTCGCGCCAGCAGGGCGTGAAGTTCACGCAGACCGCTCAGGGCGCGTCGGGCGGCTCCGGCATCGTGTCCGGCCTGAACGGCTGATCCCCCAGTACGACCGAAAGGAGTGAGCTGACGATGTACACGGAAGGCGCAGCCTCCAGCGGCACCGTCGCGATGAACTACGGCGCGGTGGACAGCGCCGGTGGTTCGCTGGTGAAGTACGCCGGTGCCATCAACGTGGCGCTGAGCGACCTCGACACCGCGCTGAGCCCGGTCCGCGAGACCTGGTACCGGTCCGGCGCGCAGTCCGGTCTGGACGCCCAGGCCGCCGAGTCCAAGCTGCGCGGGCTGCTCGCCGAGATGACGCAGATCGTCCACAACCTCGGTGGGCTGCTGAGCCAGTCGGCCGCGGACGGCGCGGCGCTCGACGGGCACCTGGCGTCCAAGTTCCAGCAGCACGGCGCGACCCCGGCGGGGCAGGGCCTGTACTGAGCCACCACCTCCACGTCGGGCGCGCGTGGGGTGGGTGAGCCAGGCAGGCCACCCACCCCGCCGCGACCCGCGCCGCGAAAGGGGATCTCATGCCGTCGCCCGACGAGGCCTTCGCGATCAACCTGGACTCGCTCACGACGTTCACGCACGAGCTGGGCACCCAGCTGAGTGGCATGGCCCAGCCGAAGGGGCACCTGGACGCGCTCACCGTGGCGGCGATGCTGCTCGGCACGTTCGGCGAGGCGCAGTCGCTGCGCACCAACCACGACGTGGCCGTCGACGAGATGTCCGTCCTGGTCGGGCAGGCGCGCGACGCGATCGACTTCGCCGCGGAGATCACCAAGTCCGTGACGACGTCCTACGAGCACTACGACGACGAGGTGGCCGCGGCGGTGCGGAACGCCGCGCACGGCGTCGGCCCCGGGCTCGGTCCCGACGGCCTGCCTCCCGGCATCGGCAACGGCCTCGGCAACGGGATCGGCAACGCGATCGGCAACGGCCTCGGCGGGCATGTCGTGGACTCGATCGTCGAGGACATCATCGGCGACGAGCCGCACGAGCAGCCCGGTGGTTCCCGTGACGACGTCGTCGAGGACATCGTCGACGCGCTCCTCGACGAGCACGAGCCAGGGAAGGCGTGACGCCCATGTACGTCACCACACCGTTCGCCGCGTTCAGCCACCAGGAGCTGTGGGACATGCTCCACGCGGGCGACGAGGGGACCCCGCGCACCGCTGCGCACCAGTGGGAAGCGGTCGGGGCCAGGCTCAACGAGCAGGCGTCCAACCTGGAGGGCAAGCTCACCCGGTTCCGCAAGGACTGGAAGGGCGGCGCCGCCGAGCAGTACCAGGTCATGGTCGGCGACCTCGCCACCGGCCTGCGCAGGATCGCCGAGGCGTCGCTCGTGATGCGCGACCTCACCCACGACGCGGCCGACGCGCTCGCCAAGGCCAAGCGTGAGATGCCGCCCCCGGTCGCGGTTCCCGAACTGTCCGGCGCGACGGTCCGGATGGCCTCGACGCCGCTGTCGGTCAACCCGTTCCTGCCCCGCGGCCAGGTCTACGAGCTACGGCAGCAGCAGGCCGACGCGGTGCGCGCGGTCGAGGAACAGCAGCAGGCCGCCGCGGCGGCGGAGGCGGCGCACGCGAGGGCGGTCGCCGTGATGACCGAACTGGCGGGTCACTACCAGGCCGCCGACCAGTCCATTCCCCGCACCCCGACCGCCGGTGCGGCACCGGACGTGCCACCGACCGGGCAGGTCGCGGGCCAGGACGAACTCGGCCGGCACGGCGGCACCGAGCTGGAGCAGACGACGAGCAAACCGGTGTTCGGCAACATGTTCAGCGCGGGCATCGCGGCCGCCGTGGCCGCCGGCACCGGTCGCCTCGGCATGCCGCTGCTGCCGAAGGTGCCGCCGTGGTCGAAGAAGCCGGTGAAGAAGGACAAGAAGGACACCAAGCCGAACACGGTGCCGCTCAAGGGTTTCAGCGGTGGTGGCGGAGGAGGCGGCGCGATCGGCGGTGGGACCGCCGCGACGCCACAGGCCGGGGTGGTCGGCGCACAGCAGGGCTCGGCCGCAGCCGCGGCCGCCATGCGTGCCGCGGGCGGTGCGGCGGCGGCCGGGGCGGGCATGGGCACCGGCATGCCGATGATGCCGTTCATGCCGTTCGCCCCTGGCGCGGGTGACATGTCCGGGGCGCGCCGCATCCCGCCGTGGCTCATGGAGACCGAGGAGGTCTGGGGCGAGTCGGCGACCATCACGCCACCGGTGGTCGGCGAGGACCCCGCCGTCGAGCAGGACCCGCCGGGTGGGTACCGATTCTGAGAGGAATGTGAAATGCCGAACTTGACGGCCCAGGAAATCGCGCAACACGCGGCCAACGCCGGGTTCACCGGGGACGACCTGGAGATCGCGGTCGCGGTCGCGCTGGCGGAGTCGAGCGGAAACCCAGGCGCGCTCGGGGACATCGGCCTGCAGACGCAGAAGTGGGGCGCGTCGGTCGGGCTGTGGCAGATCCGGTCGCTCAACCCCGGCTACGGCACGGCGGCCGAGCAGGCGACGCGCAACCACGACGCGAACCTCGACCCGGCGACCAACGCCCAGCACGCGTACCAGATCTACCAGCAGCGCAACAACTCGTTCAACGACTGGTCCACCTACACCGAGGGCCAGTACCGGTCGCACCTGGACACCGCACGCCAGGGCATCGCGAACATGAACAACGGCGCGGCCACGGACCCGGCCCCGGTGCAGCAGGACCACCAGACCACCCCGAGCGGCGCCGACGGGCAACAGTCCAACTCGAACGGGTTCATGTCGGAGCTGCAGAAACTGCTCGAAGCGGTCGGCAAGCTGCTCAACCCGGCGGACAAGCTGAAGCGCGCCGCCAACACCGTCGGCGGCGCGGCGGCGAGCAGCGCGGCGTTCGGTCAGGTGCAGGCATCGGGTACCGCGCACCAGGCGCACACCGCGAACACGCAGGCGTACCGCGACCACGCGACGCGCGGCCAGGAGCGACTCCGCACCCAGAGCGACGAGATCCGCTCCGGCGCGAAGTGCTACGAGGACCTCTCCGGCCGGCAGGCCGACAGCATCAACACGACCGCGCAGAAGGTACGCGCGGACTGAGTCCGCCATTCGCCCGGTGAGCCGAGAGGAGCCCGGACATGCCGGAACCCGCCCCAGGGCCCGGGTTTCACGTTCAGCACGACGCGCTGACCGTTGCCGCGACCCGGGACCTGCCCCGGCAGGTGTCCGCGTTGGACCGCATCGCGCGAGCCCTCACCGGGCGAATGGTTCCCACCGCCGCGTTCGGCGACGTCGAGGGTTCGGCCCGGGCGGGCGCGGGGCACGCCCGGGCGGTGTACGAGGGCACCGCCCGGCTCACGTCGGCGAGCGAGAAGCTGCAGGAGGTCATCGGCGGCATCCAGTTGTCCACCATGACCTTCCGCGACTGGGACCAGGAGAAGGCCGCACGGATCGACGAGCAGGCCGCGCACCCGATCCCCCCGGCCGAGGTGGGCCCGCGCAAGCTGGCCCCGGCCGAGATCCTGCGGAACTACCAGGTCTCCCCCGACCCCGGCGGCACCACGAAGTACCCGGGGTGGCCACTGGACCAGGTGGTGACCCCGAGATCGATCACCGCGACCGAGGCAGCCATGCTGGACGACCTGAACTGGTACGAGGCGTGGCGGTTCAGCACCATCCGCGACGAGGCCTACGAACAGGCCCAGTCCCGCTTCTCCAGCTGGGGCCAGGAAGACGGCCACGGCGACGCGTACCGGCACGCGTACGCGAGCGCACTGCTGGAACGCCAGTTCGGCGCGTCGTGGGCAGCGGACTACACAACCGCACACGAGGCGCTGGCGGGCAACCCACCCGCGAAGGAAGCCATGGACCTGTTCAACAACGAGGTCGGCCGCGTCATAGCCGTGGACAACCCGGACCTGGACCAGACCGCCCTGGCCGACCGACTAGAACAGGCCGTGCGCACCGGCGAAACGGTGGTCATCGACGCAGCAGGCGACCTCCAGTACAGCAACGAGGTAGTAGACGGCCAAACGTACTTCGACCGCCGCCGCCTCCACTGACCCCAATGCCCTGAAAGCGTGTTTCACAGCACCACCACCCGGAAGGCCCGGGCGCGAAGCGCCCGAGGCCCGCGAAGCGGGCCCAGCCTCGTGCACAAGCCGGGCGAAAGCCCACAAAGACGGCCTGC
Organism: Actinophytocola sp. NPDC049390; assembly: GCF_044466355.1. Classification (NCBI taxonomy): domain Bacteria; kingdom Bacillati; phylum Actinomycetota; class Actinomycetes; order Pseudonocardiales; family Pseudonocardiaceae; genus Actinophytocola; species Actinophytocola sp. NPDC049390. The sequence goes on along the minus strand of NZ_JBITMQ010000001.1, from coordinate 993,316 downwards.
CTGCCCTCCCGTCGACCTGGCGAAGCCCGATCACACCGGGTCAAGGGGCCAACAAAAAGCACACCATGCACAAAAACACCGGCCCCTTGACGCGGTGTGATAGCCCGGAGGGAGGTCGACGGGAGGGCAGGCCACCCATCCATGCCAAACCACAACAAGCAAGAATCGGAAGGCCCCTCCCCGAGATCAGCCCGTCCGGCGAGGACCCCCCGGACGGCAGCCCGTCCGACGAGGACACAAACCCACACCGGAAAGCCCACTCATCCGCCACGCCACCCCCGAGCCCGCCCCCGCCGAACCACCCCCACCGACACGATCGCAACCACAGCCAACAACACCCCACCCACCCCCAACACCCCAGGAAGCCGCCGATGCACAACCGGCTCCCCCGGCCCGGAAGCAGGCACAAAAGGCGCGGCGGAAACCCCGGAAGCAACCGACCCACCCAACGAAGCCGTCACAGCCGCCCGCACATCGAGCACCCCCCACCCGAGCCGCGGATCCCGCCCAGGCGGCCCGCTCGCCGTCTCGACGACCCGCTGAACCACCTGCGCGGCCCGCAACTCCGGCCGGTAGGCACGAACCAAAGCCACCGCCCCGGCAACGTAAGCAGCCGCCGCGTACAGCGGCGGCGAAGCAAGCCCCCAGATGTGCCCGAGCTTCCCACCGGTCCGCGCCGACGTACCGACGACATCCTTACCGGGAGCGGAAACCGCGATGTGCTCCCCCGCCTCCCCCTGCACCGCCCCACCCCCCTCGTCCACGACCCCCACCCCGAGCACGCCGGGCAAACTCGTCGGATAGGACCGCGCCGAAGCCTTGTCCCCGACGGCGGGCGACACGACCACCACGTCCCGCGCGACAGCCTCCCGCACGGCCCGCACCAACGCCGGACTGTCCCGCATGGTCGGCACGACCACCAGAACCACGGTCGCACCCCCGTCGACAGCGCCCGAGATGGCACTCGCCAGCCGGTCCGGATCGGGCGCACCCCCGTTGCCGGTCGTCTCCGTGTACTTGCCCGGCAGGATCCGGGCCCCCGGCGCCATACCGGTGAAGGTCGTCGCCGGATCCGGCCGGCCCGCGACGATCCCGGCGGCGAACGTGCCACGCCCGTCGCAGTCGTCCGTCGCGCCCGGCAGAACCCGGTCCAGCTGTGGGTTGCCGGAGTCCACCCCGGTACCGAGAACCGCGACCGTCTGCCCCACCCCGGTGGTGAGCGGCCACACGGACCGAGGATCGGTCAACCGAGCCGCCCACGTCGGCGGCTCACGATAAACCCCCGTCGGCCGCACACACTGCGGCGCCGCGGCTGCGGGCGCCACCCCGAGCCCCAGCGCGGCGACACACAACGCCAGCAACACCCTCACCGCGGCACCCACAACGTGACCGTCGTCCCGCGCCCAGGCCGTGACCGGACACGGGCGGCGCCACCGACCTCGACCATCCTGCCCACAATGGACTCCCGAATCCCGAACCCGGGTGTGCCCGTGAACCCGGCACCGCGGTCAGCGGCGATCACCGCGATCCCGCCCGCCCGCTCGACGACCCGCACCCGCGCCCGGTCGACACCCGAATGCCTGCGGGTGTTCCGCAGCACCTCACGGACCGCGTCACACACCGCCAGCCCGCGTGCGGAGGGCAGCACCGGATCGGCGTCGGCCACCAGGTCCACCCGCAGCCCGTGCCGTTCCTCCTCGGCGATCGCCGACCGCAGCGCGTCGGAGAGCGCCGACACCGGCTCCGGCCCGCGGTCCAGGAGATCCCGCCGCAACGCCGCGGCCTGTGCCCGCGCGGTCCGGCGGAGGTCGGCGAGCTTCTCCGGCGCCCGGTCTGCGTCCCCGGCGGCGGCGAGCGCGAACGCCTCCAGCGTCGGCAGGACGGTGTCGTGCAGGTACCGGTTGACGGCGGTCCGCTCCGCGCGCCTGCCCCGCCGCACCCCGGCGGCGTGAGCGGCCGCCAGCGCGGCCAGCGCGAGCCTCGTGCGCATCTCAGGCGGTCAGCAACGACTTCTCGGCGCGCACGTGGCCGTGCCGGATGGCGTACCGGGTGAGGTCGGACCGGCGGCGCACGCCTGTCTTGTCGCGGATCCGGTCCAGGTAGGACCGGACGGTGCGGACGCTGATGGCCAGTGCCTCGGCGATGTCGCGGTCCCGCTCCCCCGCCGCGACGCGGGACAGCACCTCGATCTCCCGCACGGACAGCTCCGGGTACTGGGCGCGGCTGCGCTCGGACGCGTCGAGCACGAACGACGCGACGGTCGGCGACAGGTACCGCCGCCCGGCGACGACCTCCCGGATGGCGCGCAGGATCTCGGCGCCGTCGGCGTCCTTGCAGAGGAAACCCCGCGCGCCCGCGTCCATCGCACCGAGCACCTGCGCTCTGTTCGCGTGCGCCGACACGATGAGCACGCGGTGTCCCAGGCGGACGACCTCCATCACCGCGGCGGCGTCCCGCACCTCCGGCACGTTGAGGTCCAGCAGGACCACGCAGTCCGTGCTCCGCCTGCGGGCGGCGAACTCGGCGACGGACTCGCCCGCCGCGTCGAGCTCGAACCCCGGTTCCTCGGCGAGCAGGGCCGCCAGCGCGGCACGGTAGAGCGGATGGTCTTCGATCACCCCGACCGCGATCGTGGCCATCGGTCCCTCCTCGGCGGTCCCGTGTCTGATCCGGTACCGACGGTAGCGAGCCCGGCGGCCGTGTGATGGTGGTCGTTCGTCCCCCATTTCGGAGTGTTCCCAGGTGCAACCGCTACAGCTCGTCGACGCTGACGTGCCCGTCCTGGATGAGACGGGCCACCAGCGCCGCCTTCGTCGGGGCTTCGCGGCCCACCTTGGCGTACTTCAGGCGCGCCCGTTCCAGGCACTGGTTCACCCGCGAGACCGTGATGCTCAGCCGCTTCGCGACCATCTCCTTGGACTCGCAGTGGAACCACTCGAGCAGGACCTCCTTCTCCCGCGGCGAGAGCTTCGGCCGGTGGGGGCGGTCGTCGGCGCCGATGGCGCCCGACATCATCGGCGGCGTGTAGCTGTCGCCCGCCGCGGCGGCCTGGATCGCGGCCACCAGGTGTTCCTCACCCTCCGCCTTCGTGAGGTAGGTGAACGCACCGATGTCCACGCAGTTCAGCACGGTCTCGCGGTCGGTCCGCCCGCTGTAGACCACGACGCGCCTGCCCGCGTCCACCAGGCGCTTCAGGTCCGCGTAGGCCGGGCCCGACCGGTCGAGCTGCAGGTCCAGCACCACCACGTCGGCCTCGCGGCCCGGGTCGAGCCACGCGACCGCCGGCGTCGGGCCCGCGTCGAGCATCTTGATCGGTGGGTCGGCCACCGCGCACCACGTGCGCACACCCGCTATCACCACGGAATGGTCGTCGACGACGACGGTCGTGATCACGGTTCACCTCGCCAGGTCGTCTGTATCCACAACCGGTCGCCGTCGACGACGCTCGCGGTGCGCACGCCGTCGTGGTCGGGCTCCGGCATGTCGAACGGGGGCCGCTGCGCGACAACGCTCACCGTGAGCGTCCTGACGTCGCCGGCGACGGTCAGCCGGACCTTGCCGCGTGCGGTGGCCAGCACCGCCACCGCGGGCTCGGTCAGCGCACGCCGCACGGTCAGCGGCACGTCGGGCCGGGTGCCGACCTCCGCGAACGACACCGACACCCCGTTCCGTTCGGCCAGCGCGACGCAGGCACGCAGCTCCCGCAGCAACAGGTCGGTGTCGGCGGCGTGGTCGGCGGTCTCGGCGAAGATGCGGCGCATCCTGGTCGCCTCCACGGCACACGACCGGCGCACCGCCTCGTCGGCGGGGTCCAGCGCGCCCGACGCCAGCCCGGCCAGCAGCGGCACGGTCGTCTCGGCGACGTCGGCGAAGCGTTCCCGGCGGTACTCGTGCACCTGCCGTTCCACCGCCTCCGCGGTCCGCAGCTCCTCCTCCTCGCGCGCCAGCCGGGCCGCCGAGCAGGCGAGGTTGCGGAGCACGGCCGCGATCACGCACACGGCCAGCTGGTATGCCACCACGATCAGCGTCGCGTTCACCGTCCCGGCGACGGTGACGACGGCGTGCCCGGCGAGCAGCGCGTGGGCGAACGTGAGCGCGTAGTGCGCCGCGAGGAGCCCGACGAACACCGCGATCCTGCTGTCCAGCACGAGCAGCACCAGCCACCACGCGGCGTCGCCCTCCGACCAGTGCGCGACGCCGAGCCGGTGTTCGGGCAGCACGGTCCACGTCGCCAGCACCGACAACGCGACCACGGCGGCCACCACCGGCCACCGCCACCAGCCGAGCGGACCCGCGCGGCCGCGCCACATCGCGACCGCGACCGCCACCGACACCGCGAAGAAGCCCGCCATGACGACGAACTGCGTGGCCACGGAACCGTAGGCGTCCCTGTTGGACAACAGCTTCGGCAGGTCGAGCAGGAGCAGGATGACGAGGCTCATCACGACGACGGCCCACCGCAGGCCCCGCAGGAAGTTGACCGCGATCAGCTCGGTGTCAGCTCCCGTGTCGGCGCCCGTGTCGACCGGGACGGCCGTGGTGAGCGGGCACGACATCCGCACGCGTGTGCCGTGCCCCGGCGCGCTGGTGACGGTCGCGCTGCCGCCGATCCGCGCCATACGGGCCACGAGCGACCCGGCCACGCCGTGCCGGTGGTCGTTCACCCTGGCCGGGTCGAACCCGCGGCCGCGGTCGGCGATCTCGACGACGACCGCGGTGGCGTCGGCCGTCAGGGTCACCTCGGCCTCGTCGGTCCCGGCGTGGCGCAGCACGTTCGTCAGCGCCTCGCGGGTGCCGTGGCAGAGCAGCGTCGCGTCCACAGCGGACAGTCGGAGCGCGTCGACGCCCCGCCACCGCACCCGCAGCGGCGACTGGCGCAGCACGTCCCGCAGCAGCTCGACGAGATCGACCTCGCCGCCCGGCGCCGCCGGCCCGTCGATCGCCTCCAGGTCGCGGGCCGCCTGCTCGGCGAGCCAGTCCTGCCGTCCCGGCACGACCCCGGCACCGACCATGAGCAGCGTCGCGGACGCCGTGTCGTGCAGTGTCGCCAGGTACTCGGTCTCGTCGACCCGCCGCGCGGCGGCCACGGCGGCCGACCTGCGCAGCCACTCACCACGCGCGACCTGCTCGTCGGCGGCCCGCCCGTGCCTGCGCACCAGGCGGTACAGCCCCCACGACAGCGCGGCCTCCACCACCAGCCACAGGTCCAGCGGCGTCAGGCCGAGCCCGCCCGGTTCGGCGAGCGCCGCGCCACCGAGGTACGCGCCGAGCAGCGTCGTCGCCACACAGGCGAGCCCCGCCGTGCCGACCTGCCACGGGTAGGCGACGACGGTGATCTCCGCGGCGACCATCACCCAGTTCGGCGCGGCGACGTTCTCCGCCGGCGAGAACGCGTACGTCGTGGTCCACCCCTGGGTCAGGCAGATCGCGCTCATCACCAGCACGTCCAGCACCACCGGCCACGCCCGGCCGTGCCCGTGGTGACGCAGCCGGTACCGCGCGTACCAGAGGTTCCACGCGTTGAGCGCCACCACGACGGCCGCGGTGACGGCGGGCCGCGGTCCCGGTTCGAGGAGGAGAGACACCACGCTGGCGACGGCGACCACGATCAGCCGCAGGATCAGGGAGTACCGAAGTCCCTGTCGCAGCAGGCCGCGTTCCGCCGCACCCATCAGCCGGGCACCGGTTTCCGTGCGGCGTCGGGGCTCAGCGTGACACCCGTCGGGAACAGGTCGAGCACCGCGGCGGGCACCCCCTGCCGCTTCGCCGAGCCGAAGCCGAGCGCGGCGACCGCCTTGTCGTCGGCGACCGGGTACTTCATGCCCGTGTCGGTGATGACGTACACGGCACCCGCCGATGCGCCGGGCGCGGGCTCCTCCTCCACGACCGCGCCCGCGCCGCCCGGCACGAACACCTCGGTCGCGGCGTTCTCCTCCGGGTCGGTCAGCACAGGCTTCGTGCCGGGAGCCCCGGCGCTGACGGTGATCCGGTCGCCGGTCGCGCACAACGTCGCGGTCCGTTCGACCGGGAGCGGCAGTGGGTGGCGTCTCGGGTAGCCGTCGGCGACGGTGGCCGACTGGCGTGCGGTGGCGACGTCGGCGGGCGCGACCCGCACCGGCCGCGGCACGTCGCCCGGATACGCTCGCGCGTTCGCGGGTGCGCCGAGCACCAGCAGGGCCTCGGTCTCGGTGACGACCGCGAGACCGTCGGCCCGGACCACGTAGTACTCCGCGCCGGTCGCGAGCACCTGACCGACGCGGGTGCGGACCTCGCCGACTGACGGCCCGGCGGCCCCGGCGTCCGGCACGTCGACGGGCTTGAGGTCGCGGCCGGACGACACGGTGTTCAGCCAGGCCGACGCGACGGGGACCGCCGTTGCGGCGGTGTAGCCGAGCGCGACCGGGGTGGTCGCGCCGACCAGCCGGTGCCGCCGCCCGTCGGTGAGCACGAACAGGCCGTCGGCAGACCTGACCAGGACCGCCCGCCCGGCACGCAGCGCGACACCCGGCCGCGACTGTCCCAACAGGACAGTGGAGATCGGCGCGTCGCCCGACGGCCGGTCCGGCGAGACCCGGCTGCAGCCGGTCCACGGACCGGACAGCAGCTTGCCCTTCTGCGGCAACGAGTCCGGCGCACCGGGAATCCCGACGACCGAGCCGCGTGGCGTGCCCGCGAGCGTCTTCGCGGGCACCGTCACCGTCTTGGCGCCGTCACCACCGGCCAGCAGTCGCGCGGACGTGTAGTTCAGCACCGGGTGCAGCGCGCCGTCCGCGCCGAGGACGAACCGGGCGCCGGTCTCCTTCTCGACGATCACCTGTCCGCCCTGCCGCCACTCCTGCGCCCGGCTCGGGCTGAGCAGACCGATGACGCCGAACACCGCGGTGGTCAAAAGAGCGACAGCGGCACCGATCGCGACACCGAGAACCAAACGTTTCGACGGCGAAACCGGGTGGTTCGCGTCGGCGGAGACCAGCGCGGAAACCAAGCGGCGGCGCAGAAACTGGTACGCCTGGATCTGATCTCGTTGCGTCCACACGGGCGGACCCCTTGCTCCGGCGGAGGTTGATCGCACTGTGAATACGGGCGATACTAACCACCGTTTTGATCACAGTTGGCAATTTATTTCCATCTGTTTACGGGGCGGTGCGGATCATGACGACAATTGCGGGTGCGCCGGACACCACGAGCGGCACGGCGGGACACCGCTCCTTCCGCTGGTTGCTGCCGATCGCGGCCCGGCAGGTGGTGGTGTGGCAGCTGGCCGCGCTCGCCGTGCTGATCACCGCGTTCCCGCTCGACGGCGCCGCGATCCCCGCGATCGCCGCGGCGGTGCTCGCGGTCGCGGCGACGACCGTCCGGGTCGGCGGGCTGTGCGGCTACCAGTGGCTGGCGATCGCCGCCAGGTTCCTGGTCCGCCGCCGCCCCCGCGAGGCGGCGGCGACCCCGCTCCTGGCGCTGGAGCCGAAGCTGACGATCAGCACCCATGTGGGCCGCGGCGGCGAACGGGTCGGTGTCACGAGCGTCGGCGACGGCCCCGGCCACAGCGTCACGATCCGGCTGGCACCCGGCACCAACCCGGACCCGGCCGCGCTGATCTCCCTGCTGCGCACCGCGTTCGACCGCACCGACGTCCCCCTGGCCGCCGCGTCACTCGTGTCGTGGTCGACTCCGGGCCGCCCCGTGACGCCCGCGCCCGTGACCCTGTACTGGCTCGCACTCCACTACCGGCAGGACGACGCACCGGCCGCGGCACTGGCCCGCGGCGGCGGGGCCGACGGCGCCCGCCGCGCCGCGACCGCCGCCGCGCTGCGACTGGTGACCGACCTCGCGGGAGCGGGCTACGACAGCTCGGTGCTCGACCCGCGCGAACTGCACGACGACCTGATCACGGCGACCGGCACCGGCCACGACGCCCGGTACGTCGCCGCGTCGACCGTCGGCTACCGCGCCCGCGAGTCGTGGGACGGCGCCACCCTCGGCACGCACCGGCAGGTCTGCCTGGTCCCGCTGGCGGCCGACGAGGTGGTGGCGTCGTTCGGCCGGTGCCCGCGGGCGACCACGTTCACCAGCACCGCCTACACACTGCGCCGGTCCGCGTGGGGCACGACCACCACGAGCGCCGCGGTGCGGGTCGGCCTGCCCAACTACCGCACCCGGCTGACCGCCGAGCAACGCACGCAGCTGGGCCGCCTGTTCCGCGCCGACGGCCGCCACCGCCGCACGACGCTCACCACGCTCCCGCTCGCCCTCGGGTAGCCAGGTTTCACGCGTCGACGAGCCAGCCGTGCTTGTCCGGGGCGATGCCGCGCTGGACGTCGGTCAGCGCCGTGCGCATCCGCGCGGACACCGGCCCGGCCGTCCCGTCGCCGACGGTCCACTCGCGTCCCTCGGCGACCACGCGGCCGATCGGGGTGACGGCGGCCGCGGTGCCGCACGCGAACGCCTCCGCGAACGCGCCGGTCTCGGTCAGGTGCTGCCAGTCGTCGAGCGTGACCCGCCGTTCCTCGACGCGGAAACCCTCGTCCTGCGCCAGCGTCAGCAGGGACCGCCGCGTCACGCCGGGCAGCAGCGTCCCGGTCAGCGGCGGTGTGACCAGCGTGGTCTCCTCACCCCGGACGTGCACCCAGAAGATGTTCATGCCGCCCATCTCCTCGACCCAGCGGTGCTCGGCGGCGTCGAGCCAGACGACCTGCTGGCAACCGTGCTCCGCGGCCTCCTGCTGCGCGAGGAACGCGGGCGCGTAGTTGCCGGCGCACTTGGCCTCGCCGGTCCCACCGGGCGCGGCGCGGCTGTAGCGGGTGCTCGCCCACACCGACACCGGCGGGCTGTCGGCGCCGAAGAAGTTCTCGGTGACCATGGCGAGCAGCAGGAACCGGTACTCGAGGCCGGGCGCGAGCGCGAGTACCGGATCGGTGGCGAACATGATCGGGCGCAGGTAGAGGCTGCGCGCCGGTTCGGACGGCACCCACCGCTCGTCGGCGCGGACCAGCGCACGCGCCGCGGCGACGAAGGTGTCCACGGGTAGTTCGGGCATCGCGAGCCGCCGCGCCGAGTCGGCGAAGCGGGCGCCGTGGTCGTGCGGCCGGAACAGCACGGCGTGTCCGTCCGCGTGGCGGAACGCCTTCATGCCCTCGAAGACGACCTGGCCGTAGTGGAGCCCGACCATCGCGGGGTCCATGGTCAGCGGGCCGTAGGGCACGACCTCGGCGTCGTGCCAGCCACTTTCGGCCGTCCACCGCAACGACACCATGTGCTCGGTCAGCACCCGCCCGAAGGCGGGGCGCGCACAGCGGGTCCGCAGCTCGTCCGCGGTGATCCGGTCACCGGCGGCCAGCGTCCGGTCGGCTATCTCAAGCTTGGTCACAATGCCCCCATGAGGTCGGGAAAGTGACGCTATGCGGCCACTTTCGGCGGGTCAACCATCCTCGCGTAACGGCTGAGACGCGCAGACGTCAGGAACGCGCGGCGTCCTCGCGTCTCCAGATTCGAGCATAATCGGACATCTATATAATTAATTGCTGTTACTGGACACCGGTACAGGTCTGCACGAAACTTACAACTCGGTGTGTCCGAGCGCGCGACTCGCGGGGTTGTGTGGGCCTGTGCCGCTTGGGGTGACTCCGCATGGCGTGTTGCCGCCTTGGCGAGAAGTGGCCACGATGGTCGGCATGCTCGAGGCGTTGGGGATCACGGCGTTCGCCGAGTCCGTCTACCGTGCGTTGCTCGCCGACCCCGGCCGGACGGCGGCGGAGCTGGCGCGGACAGTGCACCGCTCGGAGCGGGTGACCCGCAAGGCGGTGGGCGAGCTGGAGGAGCTGGGCCTCGTGACGCGCCTGCCGGGCAGGCCGGTGCGCCTGCTCGCGGCGCGCCCGGACACCGCCATCGACCTGCTGGTCGCGCGGCGGCAGCGGGAGCTGACCACGCTGCAGGCCAACGCGCGGGCGCTGGTCGCCGAGATGAACGTGGCGCGTCAGCCGGACGAGCTGCTGGAGATCCTCGTGGGCCAGCGGGCCGTCGCCGACCGGTTCACCCAGCTCGTGCGGGACTGCGAGCGGGAGCTGCTGGTGATCGACCGCCCGCCCTACGCGGCGCAGGCGTCGCCGTCCGAGGAGGAGGTGACCACGCGGCTGCACGAGGACGTGCGGGTGCGCGGGCTGTACGCGCCGGAGTCGCTGGAGCTGCCCGGCGCGCTGGCGGCCGCGCACCGGGCGGTCGACAGCGGCGAGGAGTCCCGCGTGCACCCGAAGCTGCCGATGAAGCTCGCGATCGCCGACCGGGAGGTCGCGCTGCTGCCGCTCGTGCTGGAGGACATGGTCGAGAGCGCGCTGGTGGTGCGCAGGTGCGCGTTGCTCGACGCGCTCGTCGTGCTGTTCGACCTGCTGTGGGACCAGGCCGCGCCGCTGGTGCCGGTGCGGGAGGCCGCCGGGCAGGCCGACCTGGGGTTGTTGACGCTGCTCGCCGCGGGCGCGAAGGACGAGACGATCGCCCGTCAGCTCGGCGTCAGCCCCCGCACGGTCACGCGGCGCGTCGCGGAGCTGCTCGACCAGCTCGGCGCGCGCACCCGGTTCCACGCCGGTGTGCTGGCCGAGCGGCACGGGCTGCTCACCGAGTAGCGGTCACCGAGTACACCGGCAGCGGCCGGACGTGGTCGGCGACCGAGTCGAGCACGTCCAGCTGGCTCCTGACCAGGTCCCGCACCGCCGAGGGCACCGTGTGCAGCCGCTCCCGGACCACCTCACGGCACAGCTGGATCTCCCATTCCGCGTCGTGCAGGCCGGCGGTGTCGACGGTCCTCGGCTCGTCCGCCCGCCAGCCGGTCGCGTCGAGGATCCGCAGCAGGGTCTCGCGGGAGAACGGGGTGCGCACGTTGCCGTCGCCGCGTTCTCCGGTGGCCTCGACCACGGCCTGGACCTGCACCGCGAGCAGGTGCGCGAGCTGCTCGTGCGCGGCCGGGGCCAGGTCCCACTCGGCGAAGCACAGGCGCCGCGCCCAGGGCCGTACCCGGGTGAGCGTGGCGCGGAGCTGGTCCAGATCGGCGAAGTACCACGAGCACTGGGACAGGACGACGTGGTCGAACGCGTCGTCCGGGAAGGTCTCGGCGAGCACGTCGAACCCGAACCGGAAGTCGATCCGCCCGCCCAGCGGGGTGGCGCGCAGGATGTCGGCCGACTCGCCGAGCGTCACCGGCGCACCGTAGGACGGGTCGGCGAGGTCGACGGCCGTGACGTGCCCGCGCTCCCCCACCGCGGCGGCGAGCACGGCGGTCATGTCGCCTTGGCCACATCCCACCTCCAGCACGCGGTCACCCGGCCGCGGGTCCCAGCCCTCGACCAGCCCGGCGCGGAAACGGGTCTGGACCAGCTGAACGCCGGGTTCCGTGGCCCCGGCCGCCATCGCGGACGCGACCGCACCGACATCGATGGAGCTCATGATCACACGGTAAAGGGCCTGGCCAGCGGTTAACGTGGGACGTATGCCGAGCCGGATCATCGCGACCGTGTTCGACTGCCGGGACGCGGAAACGCTCGCGGCGTTCTGGTGCACCGCCCTGGGTTTACGGATCACCCGCCGCTGGCGGGACGCCCACGGCACGGAGTACATCGAATCCGACGGTGACCCGGTGCTCCTCTTCCACCCCGTGAGCGAGCAGAAGCGGGCGAAGAACCGCGTGCACATCGACGTGCGCGCGCCCGGCCCGCAGTACGACGAGGTGGCCCGGCTCGTGGCGCTGGGCGGCCGCGTCGTCACCGACGACGAGACGGTGCCGTGGGTGGTCATGCAGGACCCGGAAGGCAACGAGTTCTGCGTCCTCCCACCCGAGAACGCCTAACGGCCCGCCGCGCGGAGGACGTCGCGCAACCGCAGGCCGAACCGCCGCACCACGGAGGCGGTGGCGGGCGGTTCACCCGGTACGCGGACCCAGCCGACGCTCTGGGTTTCCTTCACCTGGACGTCGATCCGGCGGTACTCCTCCGGCGCGTACCCGTCGTGCTGTCTCACGATCTCGTCGTGGACGTAGGCCGAGGTGATCACGGCGAACGGCCGGGGTGAGCGGGCAAGGGCGGACTTGAACGGCGCCGCGTCGTTCAACCGTGTCGCGTGGATGATGCTGGGCCCGTCCGGGCCGTGACCGTCGAACGCGATCTCACCGACGTCCAGCGACAGGCGGAGCCGGATCACCGCGTCGGGATGCGCCGAGTTGTGCTCGTCCAGCAGTTCGGACAGCGCGCGGGGCAGCTCGCCGACGAAGGCGCCCTTGTCCGCGCCGGTCGCGGGCACGGCGATGAGAATCCCGTCGCCCGTGTCCCGCCGGTAGGAGGTCTCCCACGGAATCCCCGCCCGGCGAAACGCCGTGCGGGCAGCCCGGTACATGCCCTCGCGAACGGCCATGCGGTTGCGCCGCGTGCGTTCGCGGTCGCCGTACTTCTCGACGTCGAACACGCAGATCACGTGGGTGCCGTCCAGGTGGCGGCGCGGTGTGGCGGTGCCGCCCCGGTCACGTGTGACCTCGATCGTCGAGGCCTTGTAGGCCCACTTGCCGTTGCGCGAGGTCACGAGCACGTGCCCGGTGCCGCCGGGCAGGAACGGCCACACCTCGTCGGGATGCCCCGCGTCGTCGAACACGAGGAGCCACCGGCGTTCGCCACGGGACAGTTCCTCCAGCACGGCCGACGCGGCGGTCTTCTCGTCGTCGCCCGGGATGCCGAGACGACGGGCGAGGCCCGCCAGACCGGTTCGGATGTCGGCCGGGTGCCGGGCGGACACCCACCACACGACGTCGTAGTCCGCCAGGTGCCGGTGGACGTACTCGACCGCGATCTGTGACTTCCCGATGTCGCCCAGTCCGCGCAGGGCCACCGGCGCCGTCCGTGTGGTGTCGCACAGGCGGCGGTGCACCAGCCCGAGCAAGTCCTCACGACCCGTGAAGTCCGGGTTGCGCGGCGGCAGGTCACCCCACGCGACGGGGTCACCGTCCGCCGAGTCAGCCGAGGTCATCTGGTCTCCCACCACCGCGGAACCGTAGACGCGGGATCGTACTGGGGCGTTTCGTCGCTATCCGGCACCCGGCACCGTGCTCGTCGCGAGCATGCGGACCACCTCGTACGGGTCGCCCGCGGCGCGTTGGCGGGCGGCTCCGGTGCCGGTGCCGGTGCCGGTGTCGGTGGCGGTGGCGGTGGCGGTGGCGGTGTCACTGCGTAACAGGCGCCGGACCGCCTCCCGCACCATCTGTGTCGCGCCCAGGTCCTCCAGCGCCGGGCGGACCGCGGCCAGCAGCTCGGTGACGAGGACCGCTGCCGGGGCCTGGCGTTCCAGCACGGGGTGGATGCCGGGGCCCGCCATGCCGTGCCGGGCCGAGGACCAGAGCGCGGTCGCCGCGACCTGTTCGCCGATGGCGGGGGCCTCGCGGCCGGCGGCGAGGTCGGTGAGCGCGGTGCGGACCAGCGCGACCGTCAGCGCCGCCTGCAGGAGCGTCGCGTCGACGTCGATGCCCGTGTCCGCGACCCGCAGGTCCACAGCGGACAGTCGCGGCACCGGTCGCGCCAGCCACAGCGGGGAAGCGTCGTCGACCAGCACGCCCTGTTCGGCGAGGCGGGCCACGCGTGCCTCGTACGCCCGCACCGACGCGAAGTGCGGCGGCATCCCGGACGCGGGCAACCGGGACCGCTGCACCGCGCGCCAGCTCGCGTAGCCGGTGTCGGCGCCGCCGGTGAACGGGGAGTTGACCGAGAGGGCCAGCAGCGTCGGCAGCCACGGACGCAGGTGGTTCACCACCGCCACCGCCGTCTCCGGGTCCGGCACGCCGACCTGGACGTGGCAGCCGCACGGGTGGTGGTCGGCGACGACCCCGCCGTACACGTCGGCGACGCCGGCGAACCGCTCGGTTGGCGCGACCGGGCCGTCGAGCACCGCGCACCCGCTCGGCACCAGCCACACGTCGGCCGCGCGGGCCGCGGTGGTCAGCTGGACGCGGTTGTGGACGAGCCGCCGCGCCAGCTCGTCGAGCGTCGGGCAGGTGCCGGTGACCGCCTCGACGCGGGCGGCGGACCACCGCGACCGCAGCGCGGCGTCGTCGCCCGCCGCCCGCATGGCGGCCGCGGCGTGGCACACCTCGGGGGCGGCGGGCACGGTGGCGCCGGTGCCGGGGTCGACGAGCAGCAGTTCCTCCTCGACGCCCACAGCGAGTGTGGCGGCCGACCCGTCCGCCATCCCTACCTCCTGCCGACCGTTACGCTCCGCACCCGTGATCCGCGAGGCCAGTCTGACCGACCTGCCCGTGCTACGCGACATCGAACACGCCGCGGGCGCGCCGTTCCGCGACCTCGGCATGGCGGCGATCGCCGACGACGAGCTGCCCGCGATCGAGGAACTGGCGGTGTACCAACGCGCGGGCCGGGCGTGGGTGTGGGGCACCCCGCCCGTCGCGTACGTGCTGGCCGACGAGGTCGACGGGTACGCGCACATCGAGCAGGTTTCCGTCCACCCGGGACATGCGCGGCGCGGGATCGGCCGGGCGCTCATCGACCACGTCGGTGCGTGGGCGCGGGCACGCGGGCTGGCCGGGCTGACGCTCACCACGTTCGCGGACGTGCCGTGGAACGCGCCCTACTACGCCCGCATCGGCTTCACCGTGGTGACCGACCTCACGCCCGGGCTGCGGGCGATCCGCGCGCACGAGGCCGCGCGCGGGCTCGACGCGTGGCCCAGGGTGGCGATGCGCCGCGACGGTTGAGCGTGAACCGCCTGGGTAACCCCCCACCGCAGCCGAACGTGGGGAGCACCGATGGCCGAGCGGAAGCAGCCGCCGCAACAGCAGAACCCCCCAGGTGAGACCGACCGGATGCGCCCCGAGCCGCGGGACGAGATGTCCGGGTACGTCGGGCGTGACCTGCTGCGGCACAAGCGGGCACTGATCACCGGCGGCGACTCCGGCATCGGCCGGGCGGTCGCCGTCGCGTTCGCCAAGGAGGGCGCGGACGTCGCGATCGCGTACCTCGAAGAGCACGACGACGCCAAGCACACCGCCGACCTCGTGCAGGCGGAGGGCAGGCGCTGCGAGCTGATCGCGGGCGACCTCGCCGACCGGGCGCACTGCGCGGCTGTGGTCGAGCGGGCCGTCGCGGCGCTCGGCGGGCTCGACGTCCTCGTCAACAACGTGGCGACGCAGGAACAGGTCGAGTCGCCCGAGGACATCACCGACGAGCAGTGGCACCGGACGTTCGACGTGAACATCCACAGCTACTTCCGGGTGACCGCGGCCGCGCTGCCGCACCTGGGCGAGGGCGGCGCGATCATCAACACCGGATCGGTGAACGGGCTGCGCGGCAACAAGGGCCTCATCGACTACTCGGCCACCAAGGGCGCCGTGCACGCGTGGACGATGGCGATGGCACAGGCGCTCGTGGACCGGCGGATCCGCGTCAACTGCGTCGCGCCCGGACCGGTGTGGACGCCGTTGATCCCGGCCACGCTGCCCGAGGAGAAGGTCGAGAGCTTCGGCGGGCAGACCCCGTACGGCCGGGTCGCGCAACCGGACGAGCTGGCCCCGTCGTACGTGTTCTTCGCCGCGGAACGGCTGTCGTCGTACTACTCGGGCGAGGTGCTCGCCGCCCTCGGCGGCGAGACCCACCCGGGCTGAGCCGAGAGGAACCACCGATGAAAGCCGTGACGTGGCAGGGAAAACGCGACGTGCGCGTGGAGACCGTGCCGGACCCGGAGATCCGGGAGCCGACCGACGCGATCATCAAGGTGACCGCGAGCGGGATCTGCGGGTCGGACCTGCACCTGTACGAGGTGCTCGGGTCGTTCATCGACCCCGGCGACGTGCTCGGCCACGAGCCGATGGGCGTCGTCGAGGAGGTCGGCGCGGAGGTGTCGCACATCAAGCCCGGCGACCGGGTGGTGGTGCCGTTCAACATCTCGTGCGGGCACTGCGTCATGTGCAGGACCGGGCTGCAGTCCCAGTGCGAGACGACGCAGGTGCGTGACCGGGACAAGGGCGCGGCGCTGCTCGGCTACACCAAGCTGTACGGGCAGGTGCCCGGCGGACAGGCGGAGTACCTGCGGGTGCCGCAGGCGCACTACGGCCCGATCAAGGTGCCGGAGGGTCCGCCGGACGAGCGGTTCGTGTACCTGTCGGACGTGGTGCCGACCGCATGGCAGGCGGTGAAGTACGCCGACGTCCCCGAGGGCGGCAGCATCGTGGTCTTCGGCCTGGGCCCGATCGGCCAGATGTGCTGCCGCATCGCGCGGCACCTGGGCGCCGGGCAGGTCATCGGTGTCGACCTGGTGCCGGAACGCCTGGCCCTGGCGTCGAAGTACGGGGTGATCACGGTCGACCTGACCGAGCCCGAGGACACGGTCGCCACGCTCAGGGACCTGACCGCGGGTCGCGGCCCGGACTCGGTGATCGACGCGGTCGGCATGGAGGCGCACGGGTCACCCGTGGGCAAGGTGGCGCAGCAGCTGACGTCGCTGCTGCCGAAGCCGATCGCGGCGAAGATGACCGAGAAGGCGGGCATCGACCGGATGGGCGCGCTGCTGGCGGCGATCGACACGGTCCGGCGCGGCGGCACGGTGTCGCTGTCCGGGGTGTACGGCGGCATGGTCGACCCGATCCCGATGATGCAGCTTTTCGACAAGCAGATCCAGCTGCGGATGGGCCAGGCCAACGTGCGCCGCTGGACCGACGAGATCATGCCGCTGCTGACCCGTGACGACGACCCGCTCGGCACCGAGGACCTGGCGACGCACCAGCTGCCGCTCGCCGAGGCCCCGCACGGCTACGAGATCTTCCAACAGAAACAGGACGGCGCCATCAAGGTACTGCTGAAGCCCTGAGTGGGGAGCGCAAGGGAGCAGGGCCCGGCCGGAAACCCGGCCGGGCCCTGTGCGTTGTGGACGGTTCTGTTGCCACCGCCCGGAACTGTCGGTGCCCGCCGGTAGGCCGGCTGCCGATCCCCTACGTCTCCTTCAGCAACCGGACCACGGCGCGTTCGATGGCCGGGCGCACGTCCTCGATCGACTTTCCCGCCGCCTTCCGCAGCGCCCGCTCCACCGTCCGCCCCCGTGCCCAGCCGTCGAGCACCCGAGGGTCCACATAGGACTTACGCGTCACGGTCGGCGTGTTCCCCAGCTGCTCGGCCACCGCACGCATCACGGCCTTCTCCGTCCGCCGCCGCCCCGTGTCCGACGACGGCGGCGGCCGCCCCGCGATGATCACGGCCGCCAGCACGGTCGCGTGCCACGTGCGGAGGTCCTTCGCGGTGTACTCGGGCCCGGTCAGTTCCTGGAAGCGGCTGTTGATGTCCGAGGCGCGCACCTCACCTCCGCGGTGGACCAGCAGCCGGTCCGCCGCGGCGCGCCCGCGCCGCACAGCGGTGATCAACGGCGCCAGCCGCTCGTCCCGGATCCGCAGCCTGCGCTCGACACCGCCCTTGGCGACGTAGTCGAAGAGGATCTCGCCATGGCGGACCCGCACGTCACCGCACAGCAGGGTCGCCACTCCCCTGCTCTCCTCCGCGTACTCGTCGCCTCCGGTGCGGAACACGCCGCGGTCCAGCATGCGCAGCGCACCCGCCAGCACCCGCCGCTCCGTCAGCCCCCGCGTGCACAGGTCCTCGTCGACCGCGGCCCGGAACGCCGGCAGGTGCGCGGCGAGGCGCACCACGCGGTCGTGCTTCTCACCGTCACGTTCCTCGCGCCACTGCTCGTGGTAGAGGTACTGCCGCCGCCCGGCCGCGTCCGTGCCGACGGCCTGGATGTGCCCGTTCGGAAAAGGGCAGATCCACACCTCCTGCCACGCGGGCGGGATCGCGAGGCCGTTGAGCCGCGACACCTCGCCGCGGTCGCGCAGCGGCCGGTCGTCGATGTCGAAGTAGCGCCATCCCCGGCCGGAGCGCTGCCTGCGCAGTCCCGGCCCGCCGGGGTCGCTGCGCCTCAGTCGTCGGGCCATTCGCCGGTGACCTTGCGGTAACCGGTCGCGCCGGCGCGGTCGACCGCCGCCTTCACGGCACCGAAGATCGCGCCCTGGATCGTCGCCGCGAGCAGCACCTGGGACCAGGTCGCCTTGCTGTCGGTCGCGTCCGGCGCCTCGTCACCGGGTCCGACCGCGCCCCACACCTTGTTGAACGCGGTGGTCGCGAGCACACCGCCGAGGACACCGACGAGCATGCCGACCGGCTTGTACAGCACCTTGTTGACGTTCACGAGGGGCTCCTTCTCACGCGGGGATGGGCTGCTTGGCGAGCGCGGTGGCGACCGCGACCAGGTTCTTGGCCATCGTGGCCGCGGTCCTCTCCGAGAACTCGTGGCCGTGGTCGGTCTCCGTGTAGTCCGGCCCCGGCCCGGGGCCGGAGTTCCAGTACGTCCACGCCTGGCCGGGGATCGTGTAGCCGACCTCGTTGAGCCCACCGCAGATCTCGTTGATCACGTGGTGCGCGCCGTCCTCGTTGCCGGTGACGACGACTCCGGCGACCCGGTTGTACGCCACGGGCCGGTCCTCGTCGTCGGTCTCGGACAGCATCGCGTCCATCCGTTCGAGCACCCGGTGCGCCACGGACGAGGGCATGCCGAGCCACGTCGGCGACGCGACCACCAGGATCTCCGACTCCAGCAGCTTGCGGTGGATCCCGGTCCAGTCGTCACCCATGTCGGTCTGGACCCCCGGCTCGATCCGCTGGTCGACGACCCGGATCGACTCGACCGCGACACCCTTCTCGCTCAGCGAGGCGGCCACCACGTCCGCGAGTCGCTGTGTGTTCGACCGCTCGGGTGACTTCTTGAGCGTGCAGTTCAGTATCAGTGCTCGCATGGCGGCGGGGTACCCGTTCCGGTGTGGGACGAACCGTGTGTTTCCAGGTCAGCCACGTCGGGTAACCGCGCGGCAGAGGAGGCGACGGAGTCATGACTGCCATACGAGACGTGCGCACGGACCACAGCACCGACCACGCTGAGAAGTCGACGGCCGAGCTGGTCCGCGACCTCACCGACCAGGTGAACAGGCTCGCGCGGACCGAGGTGACGCTCGCCGTGCGGGAGATGAAGGGCAAGGCGAAGCACGCCGGTGCCGGCGCCGCGTTCGCGGGTGCGGGCGGGGTGTTCGCGTTCTACGGCGGCGCCGTGCTGATCGCCGCCTGCGTGCTCCTGCTCGCGCTGGTGCTGCCCGCGTGGGCGGCCGCGCTCATCGTCGCGGTCGCGCTGTTCGTGATCGCGGGTGTCGCGGTGCTGATGGCGCGCAAGCAGCTGAAGCAGAGCGCGCCGATGCCCTCGCCCGCGGTGGAGAACGCGAAGGAAGACATCCACGTGGTCAAGGAGGCGGGCAAGCGATGAACGCCAAGGACACCGAACGGATGACCATGCCGGGTGAGGCGCCGACGGACGAGGACCTGCGCCACGACGCGGAACTGACGCGCCAGGAACTCGCCGAGACGGTGAGCGCGCTCGGCGAGAAGGCCGACGTGAAGGCACGCGCTCAGCGCGTCGCGCACGAGAAGGCCGAGGAACTGCGGGAGAAGGGCGACGACCTCGTCGACAAGCTCCCCCCACAGGTGGCGACCAGGGTACGCCCGGTCGTCGACGGCGCCACCCGCAGGCCCGCGATCCCGCTCGCCGGGCTGCTGGCGCTGCTGATCGTGCTGCGGATCTGGCTCAAGCGCCGCCACGCGGGCTGACGCCGGTCAGGACGCCTCACGGCGACGTGGTCTGCCGACCAGACGGCGGACCGCGTCGCCGAGGTGTTTGCCCAGCGAGTCGTCGTCCATCGCCATCAGCGCGGGCGAGCCACCCGCCAGCGCCACCCCCGCCAGCGCGACGTGTGCCGCCACCACCGCGCCGTCGTCCGCGTCCGGGGGGACCAGCATCGCGGGCAGGCGGGTCATCACGTTCTCCTCGCCGTGCAGCGACCGCTCGACCGCGCGCGCGATGCCCGGGTCGCTGCAGAACACCGCGACCAGCACGCGGTTGCGCACGATCAGGTCCACGAGCCCGTCGATCACGTAGTCGACCTGGGCGCCGTGCCTGCGCAGCGTCGCCGCGCGGTCCAGGATCGCGGACAGCTCGCGCAGCGCGGGCTCCGCGACCGCCTCGGTGATCTCGTCCTTCGTCCTGAAGTGGTAGTACACCGCGGCCTTGGTGACGCCGAGAGCGTCGGCGATCATCTGCAAGGACGTGCCCTCGACGCCGTGCACGGTGAACAACCCGAGCGCGGTCTCGAGCAACCGGGTCCGGGTGTCCGGCTTGGTGGCCGTCATCGCCCCTCCTCGCTGAGAGTTCGACGGTACCTCCTCAGCTAGTCGTACGGCAAGCTAACTACTTGCTGTTCGACAAGTCACATACTTGCCGAACGGCTTGGAGCGCACTTGTCGATCGGCTAGTTTCGGAACCATACGCAGGCGCGAAACATGGGGAGTTCCAAGGTGGCGACATTCCTGTACCGACTGGGGCGGGCGTCCTTCCGCCGCCGGTGGCTGGTGACCGGTATCTGGACGGTGCTGCTCGTCGCCGTCGGCGTCGGCGCGTTCAGCCTGTCCGGCACGATGTCGAACGCGGTGTCGATCCCGGGCACCGAGTCCCAGCAGGCGATCGACCACCTGAAGAAGACCTTCCCCGAGGCCAACGTGGGCGGCGGCACCGCGCGTGTCGTCCTGGAGGCACCGGAGGGCGAGGACTTCCTCACCTCCCGGCCCGCCCAGGCCGAGGTGGCGAAGGTCGTCGCGGCGCTGAACGGCGCGCCGGAGGTCGTCGGCGCCACCGACCCGTTCCGGACGCAGGCGCTGTCCCGCGACGGCGGCATGGCCCTGATCCAGGTCAGCTACAGCAAGCAGGCGTTCGAGCTGACCGAGGCCGACCGCGAGGCGCTCACCGAGGCCGCGCACGTCTCCAGCCTGCATGCCGAGATCGGCGGTGACGCGACGCGGGGCGCGCCGGAGACCGGCGCCATGGAGGTCGTCGGCGTCGCGATCGCGGCCCTCGTCCTCGTGATCACCTTCGGTTCGCTGATCGCCGCGGGGCTGCCGCTGCTGACCGCGCTCATCGGCGTCGGCGTCGGCATGAGCGGTCTGCTGGTCGTCACCGGTTTCACCGAACTGAACGCCAACACCCCGATCCTGGCGCTGATGATCGGCCTCGCCGTCGGCATCGACTACGCGTTGTTCATCGTGTCCCGCTACCGCGCCGAACTCGCGAACGGCGCCGACCACGAGCAGGCCGCGGGCCGCGCGGTCGGCACCGCGGGCTCGGCCGTGATCTTCGCGGGCCTCACGGTGATCGTGGCGCTCGCGGGCCTGACCGTCGTCGGCATCCCGTTCCTCGGCGAGATGGGTGTCGCGGCCGCCGCGACCGTCGTCATCGCCGTGCTCATCGCGGTCACGCTGCTGCCCGCCGTGCTCGGGTTCGCGGGCGACCGGATCCGCGGCCGAATCCGTGGCCTGCGCGGCGGCCCGAAACCCGGCCGTGCCGGCATGGGCGAGCGGTGGGCCCGGTTCGTCGGCCGCCACCGGATCGCGACGCTCCTGGTGGCGATCGCCGGTGTGGTCGTGGTGGCGATCCCGGCCACCGACATGCAGCTCGGCCTGCCCAACGACGCCACCGCGGCGCCGGAGAGCACGCAGCACAAGGCCTACGACCTGGTCACCGAGGGCTTCGGGCCGGGCGCGAACGGCCCGCTGATGATCGTCGTGGACACGGCGGGCAGCGACAACGCACAGGGCGCGATCGCGGCGACCGCGACGTCGATCACCGACCTGGGCGCCATGCCGATGCCGCCACAGACCAAGGGCGACACGACGATCATGCAGGTCATCCCGAAGACCGGCCCGAGCGACGTGGCGACGGAGGACCTGGTCGCGGACATCCGCGCGGCCGCGGCAGACCTGCACGACAGCACGGGCGCGACCATCTCGGTGACCGGCGAGACCGCCGCGAACATCGACGTGTCGGAGAAACTCTCGGACGCGATGCTCCCCTACCTGGCGCTGATCGTCGGCCTGGCATTCCTGTTGCTGATGCTGGTGTTCCGGTCGATCATCGTGCCGCTGAAGGCGACGATCGGCTTCCTCGCGTCGGTGGCGGCGACGTTCGGTGCGGTGGTCGCGGTGTTCCAGTGGGGCTGGCTGAAGGACCTGCTCGGCGTCGAGGCCACCGGTCCGATCATGAGCATGCTGCCGATCCTGCTGATCGGTGTCCTGTTCGGACTCGCGATGGACTACCAGGTCTTCCTGGTGACCCGGATGCGCGAGGACTACGTGCACGGCACCCCGGCCCGCGAGGCCGTGGCAACGGGCTTCTCCCACGGCGCCCGGGTCGTGGTCGCCGCAGCACTGATCATGACGAGCGTGTTCGCGGGCTTCGTGTTCGCGGAGGACTCGCTGATCCAGTCGATCGGCTTCGCACTGGCGTTCGGCGTCGCGGTGGACGCGTTCGTGGTCCGCATGACGATCGTCCCGGCACTGATGTCACTGTTCGGCAAGGCCGCCTGGTGGCTACCGCGCTGGCTGGACAAGATCCTGCCGAACGTGGACGTGGAGGGCGCGAAGCTGACCGAACCAGACGAGGACCGCCGAGACCGAGTCCCGGCACGAGTCTGACAGCCCAACCCCAAGCGGCGGCACCACCCGCAACGCCCGGCCGCGAACGCGCCTTACGCGGCAACAGCACCACCGGGAGGCCGGGCGCTGCGCGCCCGGCCCAGCCCCGAGCATGCGGGGCGAAAGCCCACAAAGACGGCCTGCCTGCCATCCATGCCAAACCACAACACCCGCAGCGCCTGCTGGTCGGGGTGCCATGGGGAGAACAGCGCGCTGTCGAACGGGTTGCAAGAATCGGAAGCCCTTGAGATCAACCCGTCCGGCGAGGACAGGCGCTCAGGAAAGACCGGCACGCAAAGCGTTGACCCTGCTCAATGCATCACCAAAGGCACCACTGTCAAGCGTGCCATCAGCCAGCGCACGAGCCAGGGCATCAGCAGCCTGATCCCCCTGCCCCACGTCCCGAGCCGAGGCGAGAACAAGATCGTTCCCCGCCCGCGCGGCGAGCACGGCACGATTGCCGACCGACCCGTACCCCGACAACGCACCGGCTTCCAACGCGTCAGTGATCGTGACCCCGGTGAACCCGTGACGAACCCGCAGTTCCTGACCGATCACAACCGAGGACAACCCAGCAGGCCGGTTCGGATCGAGCGCGGTGTACACGGCCCACGACAACATCACAAGCTTGGCGCCAGCGGCGAACGCGTCCTGGTAAGGCACCTCGTCCACGCTCCGCAACGTCGTGAGCGGAACGGACAACGTCACAGGCTTGGCGTCGGTGTTCTCGTCGGCGTTCGCCTTGCCCAACCCCGGAAAGTGCTTCACGGTGGCGGCGACCCCCTCAGCCTGCTGCGCACGCAGATAGTTCGCCCCGAGATCACCGACCACCCCGGCGTTCGAACTGAACGACCGCTCGTACTGATCCATCAGGTCACCGGGTGCGTGGAACACGTCCAACACCGGCGCCAGGTTGACGTTCATCCCGACCCCGGCGAGGTTCTCCCCCGCACCCCGCCCCGCGGCGGTGGCCGCGGCGGCGGGGTCGGCCGAGAGCCCGACATCCTTGTGGGACAGGGCGGGTTCGCCGGGAAGGCGGCGGATCAGGCCACCTTCCTGATCCGTCATCAGCAGCAGCGGATGGGGGTTGGGGCTCTGCGCCGAAGCCGCCCGCAGCTGCTGCACGACGCCGCGGATCTGTGTGAGGCTGGAGACGTTCTCCCCGAAGAAGATCACCCCGGCGGCCTCACCGGCACGAATGCGCGCGAGGAGCGACTCGGGCGGGACCAGACCCGGATACGAGTAGATGACCCGCTGCCCCGCGGCCTGCCGCGCGTAGGCGAACGAGTCGTAGTCGGAGGCCTGGGCTGGACCGCTGACCGTCATGGCGGTGACCGCCACACCCAGTACCGCCGCGAGCAACCGACGCCTCATGAGCCCGACCTCCCTGGACGCTGGGTAGGTCAACGATAACCCGGAGTGGCGACGGAAAGAAAGTTTCCGACATTCCCGGACGTCAGGGAACGACGAGCACCGGCCAGTGACCGGCCCGGATGAGCTTCGTCGCGACCGAGCCCGCGAACCGGTGACCGGCCTTCTGCGACGCCCCGACCACCACCGTGTCCACCTGGCAGCGGTCGGCGGCGTCCCGGAGCGTGGTGTACGGGTCGCCGAACGTCTTCAGGAACGTGACCGGCACCGCCAGCTCCTCGGCGCCGGACCGGATCTGGTCCCGCAGCTCGGCGTGGAGCTTGACGATCGCGTCGTGTTCGACCGCGGCCGCCACCGCCGGGCCGAGCGCAGACAGCGCCGAGTGGCTCGCCACGAACGCGACGATCAGCCTGGCACTCTGGCGCCTCGCCATGCCGAAGGCGAAGGCCGCCGCTCGCATGGCCGTGTCGGAGCCGTCGACCCCGACGAGGATGGTCCGCGCCGAGGGGTCCCGGCGCGGACCGAACTGTTCCACAGTGGACTCGAAGGCGTTGAGCTCGGCCGCGCTGCCGCTCATCGTTCTCCCCTATCCCGCGATCGGGTCCGACACCGCCGTGTCTTCTTCCCTGGTCTCCAGGTCGATCGTCGTGCGCAGGGTGATCGGCTTGAGCAGCAGCGCCGCGATCACCCCGACCACGGCCACCGCCGCGGAGATCAGGAAGATGTGCGCCGTCGCGTCGCCGTACACGGTGTGCACTACCGTCCGCACCTCGGGCGGCAGCGCCGTCAGGTTCAACGCGCTCGTGCCACCGGTGGCCGCCTGGCCCTCCGGCACGTGCAGCGCCGCGGCCAGGTCGGCGGTGACCCGGTTGGCGAGGACCGCGCCCAGCACCGACACGCCGATGGTGCCGCCGAGCGACCGGAAGAACGTGACCGAGGCGCTCGCCGCGCCCAGGTCCTTCATCGGCACGCTGTTCTGGACCGCCAGCACCAGGTTCTGCATCGTCATGCCGACGCCGACACCGACGACCGCCATCGCGACCCCGACGATCCACAGCGACGTGGCGTGGTCGACCATCCCCAGCCCGAGGAAACCGAGCACGAGGACGACCGCGCCGACCACGATGTAGGGCTTGACCTTGCCCGACCGGCTGATCATGCGCCCGGAGACAGTCGACGACACGAGCACGCCCGCCATCATCGGGATGGTGAGCAGCCCGGCCTCTGTCGGCGTGTAGCCGCGGCCGACCTGGAAGTACTGGCCGAGGAACACCGCGCCACCGAACATGGCCATGCCGACCGCGAGGCTCGCGATGATCGCGAGCGCCGGCGTGCGCTGGACGACGATGTCGAGCGGCACGATCGGCTCCCGCACCCGCTTCTCCACCAGCACGGCGAACCCGAGGAGCAGGAGACCGCCGAGCACCATCAGCGTGGTCTGCCACGACAGCCAGTCGAACGAGTTGCCGACGAACGACACCCAGATCAAAAGGACGCTCACACCGGTCGCGATCAGGGCCGCGCCGAGGTAGTCGACCCGCACGTTCTCCCGGCGGTCCGTCTCCAGGTGCAGCGTGCGCTGCAGCACGACGAACGCGATCGCCGCGATCGGCACGCCGACGAAGAAGCACCAGCGCCACCCGAGCCACGACACGTCCACGATCAGGCCGCCGAGCAGCGGGCCGCCGACCGTGGCGACCGCCATGACCGCACCGAGCAGGCCGTTGTACTTGCCGCGCTCCCTCGGCGGGATGATCGCCGCGATCACGACCTGGACCAGCGCCTGCAGGCCGCCGATGCCGATGCCCTGGAACGCGCGGGCGGCGATGAGCTGCCCCGTGTCCTGGCTGAACCCGCTGATCATCGAGCCGATCACGAAGATCACGATCGCGACCTGGACCAGCGTCTTCTTGTTGAACAGGTCGGCGAGCTTGCCCCAGATGGGGGTCGTCGCCGTCGCCGTGAGCAGGGTGGCCGTGACCACCCACGTGTACTGCGTCTGCGTGCCGTTCAGCGAGCCGATGATCAACGGCAACGCGGTCGACACGACCGTGGAGCTGATCATGGCCACGAACAGCACTAGCAGCAGCCCCGACAGCGACTCCAGCACGCGCCGGTGGCCCATCTCGTCCCGTGTGCCGGCCTCGACCGCCTCGGCCGTCATGGCGCCCCCTTCAAGCTTCCGAACAATTCTTGCCCACTGCGCAAACTTGCACAACGCGAAGTTTATTCCCTCGCTAGGCTTGCCGTATGGAGGCCACCGAAGCCGCGGCACCGACCGCCACGCTGCGGACCCGCAAGAAGGCGGCGACCAGGCAGTCGCTGCACGAGGCGGCGCTGCGGCTCGCGATGGAACGCGGTCTCGACGGCGTCACCGTCGAGGACATCGCCGACGAGGTGGGCGTCTCGCGGCGAACGTTCTCCAACTACTTCGCCAACAAGGAGGACGCGGTCCTGCACGCGGACCGCGAGCGGACCAGGAACCTGGTGGCCCTGGTCGACGGCAGGCCAGCGGACGAACCGCCCTGGCAGGCGCTGCGGGCGGCGGTCGCCGAGCTGTACCGCGGCAGGCCCATCCCGGACCCCGGGTGGGTGGCGCAGCTGCGGCTCCTGCGCAGGCACCCGTCGCTGCTCGCGCGGCAGGCCAGCGACCAGATCACCCTCGAACGCGACCTCGCGGCGGTGCTGCGGACACGTGGCCACGGCCTCGACGCGGAACTGGCCCGGCTGATGGCGGCGACGTTCCTCGCGGCCGTGCGGACCGCGGCCGTGCTGTGGCTGGAGGACTCCGGCGAGCAGCCGCTCCCGGACCTCACGGACCGGCTGCTCGGCCGGTTCCAACCGCGTTGATCTTCGCTAGAGTGCGGTGTGGACCGAATCAGCGTGCCCGCGGAACTCGCCCTGCTCCTGGAGACCTGGCCACAGCCGGACCGGGACGAACAGGCCTTCCCGTTCGTCACCGTCGACGCGGATGGCTTCCCCCATGTGATGCTGCTGTGCACGGCGGAACTGCTCGCCACTCCGGACCGGGAGGCGCTGCTCGTCGCGGTCGCGAGCAGGAACGCACGCGCGAACCTCGCCCGCGACGGGGTCGCCACGCTCATCGCCGCTGACGGCATCGCCGCCCACTACGCGAAACTGCGCGTGCACGACACCGAGGAACACGACGGGTTCACGCTGTACTCCTGCCACGTCGCCGAGTACAAGCGCGACTCGCTCGGCATCCCGCTGCGGCCCATGGACTTCCACGCCACCAAGGAGGTCGCCGAGTCCGAGCGGTGGACGGCCACCCGCGCCGCACTGGCCCGCCGCTGCGAGACGACGTAGTGGACCTGCCCCGGGACCTGCCGCTCGAACACCGCAGCGCCGTCCGGCTGGTGGTCCTCGACGAACGCGGCCAGGTCCTGCTGTTCCACACCCGCAGCCCCGACTACCCCGAACTCGGCACGTGGTGGGAGCTGCCCGGCGGCGGCATCGACCCCGGCGAGTCCTATGTGGAGGCCGCGGTCCGCGAGCTGCGCGAGGAGACGGGCCTGGTGGCCGACACGGTCGGCCAGGCCACGTGGACCCGCACGGCCACGTTCAAGTGCCGGGGTTTCCGCCGCGTCCAGGAAGAGGTGGTCGCGACGGTCCCCGTACCGGGCGTGGCGCCGCCGATCGACGTGACCGGCCAACTGGACTACGAGGTCGACGCGTACGTGTCCGCCCGCTGGTGGCCGCGCGACGAGTTGTTGGCGAGCGGGGAACGCTTCTACCCCGGCCGCCTTCCGGCCCTGCTCCCCGCGTTCCTCGCGGGCGAGCGCATCGACGAACCCTTCGAGATGTGGTCATGACCGACGTACGAGTGGCGCACACCGCGGACCTCTCCCCCGCTGACCGCACCGCGCTCCGGGAACTGCTGGACGCCGCGTTCGACGGCGACTTCTCCGACGAGGACTGGGACCACACCCTGGGCGGCGCGCACGCACTGGCGTGGTCCGGCGAGGTGCTCGTCGGCCACGCGGCCGTCGTGCAACGCCGGTTCGTCCACGGCGGCCGGGCCCTGCGGACGGGGTACGTGGAGGGCGTCGCGGTGCGCGCGGACCACCGGCGGCTCGGCATCGGGGCCGCGGTGATGGCGCCCGTGGAACGGATCATCCGGGCGGCCTACGACCTGGGCGCGCTCAGCTCCAGCGAGATCGGCGTCCCGTTCTACGAGGCCCGCGGCTGGCAACGCTGGCAGGGCGAGACCTGGTCGCTCACCCCGGCGGGCCGTGAACGCACGGCGGACGACGACGACAGCGTCTACGTCCTCCCGGTCACCGCGATCGACCGCACCGGCCCCCTCACCTGCGACTGGCGCGACGGTGACGTGTGGTGACCCCGTCCGCTTGAGAAGGTGGAGGGATGAACGCGGACACGGGACTGCTGAGCCTGGTGTGGCCGGGCACGGGGATGGACACGCTGCTCGCCGACGAGGCGTGGGTCGCCGCGATGCTCGAGTTCGAGGTGGCGCTCGCCCGTACGCAGGCACGTCTCGGCGTGATCCCGTCGTCGGCGGTCGACCCGATCGAGGCCGCCGCGAGGCAGGAGAACATCGACGTCGCCGGGCTCGCGGTGCGGGCCCGTGGTTCGGCGAACCCGGTGGTGGCGCTGGTGCGGGAGCTGACCGCGGCGGTCGCGGACCCCGACGCGGCCGAGTACGTGCACCGCGGCTGCACCAGCCAGGACGTGCTCGACTCGGCGGCCATGCTGCTCGCCGCCCGCGCCCTGCGTGCCACCGACACCGACCTGGACCGGGTCGCCGACGCGCTGGCCCGGCTCGCCGACGAGCACCGGCACACGCCCATGGCGGCCCGCACCCTCACGCAGCAGGCGGTGCCCACCGCGTTCGGGTTGAAGGCGGCGGGTTGGCTGACGCTGGTGCTGGACGCGCGGGAGCGGCTCCGGCAGGTCCGCGCGAGCCTCCCGGTGCAGCTGGGTGGCGCGGCGGGCACGCTCGCCGCGTACCTCGAGTACGCGCGGAACGCGGGAGTGCCGCCGGAGGGCCACGCCGCGCGGCTGGTCGAGGGCGTCGCCGCGGAGCTGGGTCTGCGGGCTCCCGCCGCGCCGTGGCACACGCAGCGCACGCCGCTCGTCGACCTCGGGTGGGTCGTGGTCGCGGTGACCGGTGCGCTCGGCAAGATCGCGGTGGACGTGCTCGCCGGGACCAGGACCGAGGTCGGCGAGGTCGGCGAGCCCGCGGGCGAGCACAGCGGGCGGTCCTCGGCGATGCCGCAGAAACGCAACCCCGTGCTGGCGACGATGCTCGTGGCGGCGGCACGGCAGGCACCCGGGTACGCGCAGATGCTGGGGCAGGCCATGCTGGCGGAGGACGAGCGGTCCGCGGGTGGCTGGCAGGCGGAGTGGCAGCCACTGCGGGAGGCGTTGCGGCTCGCGGGCGGCGCCGCGCGCACGGCCGCCGAGCTGGTGGCGGGGCTGCGGGTGTTCCCGGAGCGGATGGCGGCGAACCTGTCCTCGGGCGGCGGCACGATCGTGGCGGAACGGCTGAACGCCGCGCTCGCGCCCGTGCTCGGCAAGGCGGCCGCGAAGGCGTTGCTGGGTCGGATCGCGGGCCAGGCCGCCGCGGGCGAGGGTCGTTTCGACGAACTCCTCGCCGCCGCGCCGGAGGTCGCGTCGCTCGGTGACCGGCTGCCGGAGCTGCTGGCCCCCGAGAACTACCTCGGTGCGGCGGACGAGCTGATCGACCGGGTGCTGGCCCGACGAACCTGAGTGCCCGCTCGGCGGGGTCACGGTCGCCGACCCTACGAGCCGCCACCTGACCGCGGCCCCCGTCCCGTGGTGGCCATGCGTGCTCGCGTGCGGGCCGGGGCGGACGGTGGCAGGCTCGCGATGATGTCGGCCAGCGTGTCCTCGGCCAGGCTGCGGCGCCACGCCTCGTGCGCATCGGCCATCTTCCGGGCCAGGACGCACGTGTTGCGGCAGTCCTCCGGTGGCAACGCGCCCGCACCCCGCTGGCGGATCTCCCGGCACTCGTACGGTGACGTGCCGCCGTCGACCGCCTCTACGATCGCCAACAGGGTGATCTCCGTCGCAGGCCGGCCGAGCCGGAAGCCGCCGCGCGGCCCCGTCGTCGCGGACAGGATGCCCGCGCGAACCAGCGCCTGCAGCTGTTTCGCCAGGTAGGGCGCGGGCAGGTCGTAGTACTCCGCCAACTGGGCCGCCGACGCGGTGGCACCCGGCTCCAGCTGCGCCAGCGTCGTCGCGCAGTGCAGTACCCACTCGGTGCTCACGGGCAGCTTCACCCCGCGATAGTATCCGAGATATTACGGATCAAATTAGTCCGAAATAGGAGAAAGTCATGCGGATCGCCGTCGCGGGTGCGACCGGGAACATCGGGGCGCGGACCGTCGCCGCGCTCGAGCGGGGCGGGCACGAGGTCGTACGGATCAGCCGGTCAACCGGGGTCGACCTGTTCACGGGCGACGGCCTCGACGACGCGCTCGCCGGGGTCGACGCGGTCGTCGACGCCATCAACGCGCCCGCGGGCGACCGGGACGGGACGGTGGACTACCTCGGCACCACCACCCGCACGCTGCTCGCCGCCGAGCAGCGTGCCGGCGTGCGCCACCACGTCCTGCTGTCGATCGTCGGCATCCACGACGTCGAGGGCAACGCGCACTACGCGGGCAAGCGTGAACAGGAGCGCCTGGTCGAGGCGGGCCCGGTGCCGTGGACCATCGTCCCGGCCACGCAGTTCCACGACTTCGCCGAGATGGTCGCGAGCTGGACCGAGCAGGACGGCACGGCGACGATCGCGCCACTGCTCGTACAACCCATCGCCCCCGGGGACGTCGCCGACGTCCTCGCCGAACTGGCCGTCGGCGAACCGCGCGGGCGGTACGTGGACGTCGCGGGCCCGGAACCCCAGGACCTCGTCGACATGGCCCGCCGCACCCACCAGGCCCGCGGTCGGGACGTCAGGCTCGTGCCGACGTGGCAGGGGATGTTCGGCACGCCGATGGCGGGCGAGGTGCTGCTGCCCGGCGAGAACGCGCGTCTCGCGCCCACCACGTTCGAGGAGTGGCTCGCGAAGGAGACCGGCTGACGGTGGGTGCGCCCGGTCTCACTTGTTCGCCCGCACCGCACGGCGCGTGAACCGCATGACCCCGTCGTCCACCTTGCCGTGGCGCAGGTTCACGACGTCGTGTGCGTAGCTCATGCCCAGCTGCCACGGTGCGCGCGAACCCGCGCGGGGAAACTCGTCGATCGACCGAAGCACGTAGCCCGCGTCGAAGTCGAGCAGTGGGCGTTCGGTGACCGACGGGTCGTCGTTGGCCGGCACGGCCACGTCGTGGCCGTGTTCGTCCATGTGCCGCAGCAGCCGCACGACGTACTCGCCGACGAGGTCGGCCTTCAGCGTCCACGACGCGTTCGTGTACCCGATGGTGAACACGAAGTTCGGCACGTCCGACAGCATCATTCCCTTGTACGCCATGGTCTTGGGCAGCTCGACCGCACGCCCGTCGACGATCAGCTCCATGCCGCCGAACGCCAGCAGCCGCAACCCGGTCGCGGTGACGACGACGTCCGCGTCCAGCGTGTCACCGGACTCGAGCCGCGGCCCGGTCTCGGTGAACTCCGCGATCCGGTCCGTCACCACGGAAGCACGGCCGTGGCGGATCGCGCGGAACAGGTCGCCGTCCGGGACGAGGCAGAGCCGTTGGTCCCACGGGTCGTAGCGCGGCCTGAAGTGCGTGTCGACGTCGTAGCCCGGCGGCAGCTGCCGGATCGTGGCCTTGCGGATCAGGTTCCGCACGACGTGCGGGCGACGCCGGGACAGCTGGTAGAGGAACGTGCTCATCACCACGTTCTTCCAGCGCGTGACGAAGTACGCGCGTTTCGGCCCGATCAGCCGCCGCAACGTGTTCGCGATCCTGTCCTCCGCGGGCAGCGAGAGGACGTAGGTCGGTGAGCGCTGCAGCATCGTCACGTGCGCGGCCTTCTCCGCCATCGCGGGCACGAGCGTCACGGCGGTGGCGCCACTGCCGATCACGACCACCTTCTTGCCCGTGTAGTCGAGGTCTTCCGGCCACCGCTGCGGGTGGACGACCGTGCCGCGGAACCGTGCCACGCCGGGGAAGTCCGGGGTGTGGCCGCCGTCGTAGTGGTAGTAACCGCTGCACACGTACAGGAACCGGGCGGTCAACGTCACCGGGTCGCCGTCATGGCGTGCCTCGACGGTCCACCGCGCGTCCTCCGTGGACCATGACGCGCGCACCACGCGGTGCCGGAAGCGGATGTGCCGGTCGATGCCCGCCGCCTCGGCGGTTTCCCTGACGTACGACAGGATCGAGGGCCCGTCGGCGATGGCCTTCGCCTGCGTCCACGGCTTGAACCGGTAGCCGAGGGTGTGCATGTCCGAGTCGGACCGCACGCCCGGGTACCGGAACAGGTCCCACGTGCCGCCGATCGTGTCGCGGGCCTCGAGGATCGTGTACGTCAGGCCCGGGAACGCGGTCCGCAGGTGGTGCGCGGCGCCGATGCCCGACAGCCCGGCGCCCACGATGAGAACGTCCACATCGGTGCTCATGCCTTCTCCGTCTGCCGGGCTCGCAGCCGCGACTGCAGGGTGCCGAGCACCGAGTGGTAGTGCGTCGGCGTGATGCGGGTCAGCGCGTCG
The DNA here is from genome assembly GCF_044466355.1 of Actinophytocola sp. NPDC049390. Lineage (NCBI taxonomy): Bacteria > Bacillati > Actinomycetota > Actinomycetes > Pseudonocardiales > Pseudonocardiaceae > Actinophytocola > Actinophytocola sp. NPDC049390. The sequence continues at coordinate 960,700 of NZ_JBITMQ010000001.1, read as the reverse complement.
AACAGGTACGCGTCGGGCCCGACGAGGATGCGTGCCTTGCCGCGCTCGACTCCCTTGTGGATGATCGCGGCCGCCTTCTCCGGCGAGGTCATGGTGATGGCCTCGAACTGCGCGGCCATCTGCTCCTTCGTCCGCCCGAGCCCCTCGGGGTCGGAGCGGATGCGGGCGTTGCGGGCGATGTTCGTGGTGATGCCGCCCGGGTGCACGGTCACCGCGCGCACGCCGGTCCCCCGCAGCTCGTGGCGCAACGACTCGGTGAAGCCGCGGACCGCGAACTTCGCCGCGCAGTACGCGCTCTGGTACGGCATGCCCGCGAGCCCGAACACGCTGGACGTGTTCACGATGACCCCGTCGTCCTGCCCGACCAGGATCGGCAGGAACGCCCGGGTGCCGTTGACGACGCCGTGGAAGTTGATGTCGTGCAGCCACTGGTCGTCCTCGGGCACCGCGTCCAGCACGGTCGAGGTCACGGCGACACCGGCGTTGTTGAACACGACGGCGAGTGGCGCGGGCAGCCAGTCCCGCACCTCGTCGGCGAACCGCCGCTGGTCGGCGGCGTCCCGCACGTCGAGCACGCGGCTCAGCACGCGGCCGGGCAACGCGGCGGCGGTCTCCTTCAGCCCGGCCTCGTCCACGTCGGCGATCGCCACCGGGGAACCCGAGCGGGCGAGGCGGACGGCGAGCGCACGGCCGATGCCGGAGGCCGCACCGGTGATCATGGCGGGGCGGCCGGTGATGCTAGGACGCGGTCGTGTCACGGGCATCGGTGCTCCTCGGCGTGCGTGCGTGGGTGTCAATGAGGTCCACCAGCCTGGGCCACGCACCCTTGGGCAGGTCGTGGCCCATGCCGGGAATGGTCTCCAGCCGTGCGCCGGTGATCGCGCGCACCGTGGCGGCGCCGCCCGTCGGGTGCACCATCCGGTCGCGGTCGCCGTGGATCACGAGCGTGGGTGCCTTGACCGACCGCAGCGACGGCGTGCGGTCCCCGGACTTCAGGATCGAGCCCAACTGCCTGCCGGTTCCGGCCGACGACGAGTCCCGGTCCCAGCCGCGGCCCGCCTGCGCACGCACCCAGTCCTCGTCGAACGGGAAGCCGTGCGAGCCGATGTGGCGGAACATCCGCACCGCGCGGTCCATCGCCGCGTCCCGCGCCTTCGGTGGTGCGGCGGCCATCAGCCGCAGTGTGGACAGCGCGGGACGTCCGGCCCGGCGCGTCCCGGTGTTCGACATGATCGACGTGAGGGTCCGCACGCGGTCCGGGTGCCGGGCCGCGACGGTCTGCGCGATCATGCCGCCCATCGACACCCCGACCACGTGGGCACTGTCAAACCCGATCGCGTCGAACAACCCGATCGTGTCCTCCGCCATGTCGGCGAGGTCGTACTGCCGCTCCGGGAACCGGCCGACCAGCATCGACCACAGCTTCGCGGGCCGGAAGTCCTCGTGCGTCGACCGGCCGATGTCCCGGTTGTCGAACCGCACGACCCGGTAGCCGCGCTCGGCGAACTGCTCGCAGAAGGCGTCCGGCCAGCTGTGGAGTTGCTGGCCGAGCCCGCCGACGAGCACGAGCGGCTCCCCGTCCCCGACCTCCTCGTAGGCGAGGGAGATTCCCCGTCCGACGGCGGCGACCTTCTCGTTCACGACCGTGCTCCCCTCGACGTGGCCTGAGTGGACCGAGTGGTCTCAGCGGCTCCGGCGGCCTCGGCGGTCCTGCGGTGCACGACCGCGAGCCCGCCCTTGCCCGGCGCGTTGGCGACCCCTCTGGAGTGCCAGCGTTCCGCCGGTTCGGTGGTCGCAGCGAGTGTGACGTCCCGGAGCACCGTCCGCAGCACGACGTTCATCTCCAGGGTCGCGAACGCCGCGCCGATGCAGCGCCGGGTGCCGCCCCCGAACGGGATCCACTCGTACAGGTCGGGTCGCGAGCCGACGAACCGGTGCGGGTCGAACCGTGCCGCGTCCGGGAACACGGCGTCGTCGTCGTGGATCAGGCCGATGCTGACGAGGATCGAGTACCCCTTCGGCACCACCCAGCGGCCCAGTTCGAGCGCGTCGGCCCTGACCTTCCTGCCGACCAGGTCGATCACCGGACGGGTCCGCTGCACCTCGATGAGCGTGGCCTCGCGCAGCCGCTTGCCGCCGGCGTCGACCTCGGCGACCAGGTCGGCGAGCACGTCCGGGTGCCGTCGCAGCCGCTCCACGGTCCACGCGAGCGTCGTCGCGGTGGTCTCGTGCCCGGCGGCGAGCAGCGTGAGCAGCTGGTCGGCGATCTCGTTGCCGGACATGGGTGAGCCGTCGTCGTAGCGGCTCTGCAGCATCATGGCGAGCACGTCGTCGCGGTCGTCGAGGTCACCGGCCCGCCGGGTCTTCTCGACGAGCCGGGCGATGACCCGGTCGTACTCGCGGCGCATCGCGAAGAACCGCGCCCACGGCCCGATCCTGCCGCCGAACTTGGGGATCGGCGCGGCGGCCAGCCGGGAGCCGAGCGTGACCAGCTTCGGCAACAGGTCCCGCAGGTCGTCGAACTCCCTGCCCTCGGCGCCGAACACCGTGCGCAGGATGGCGTTCAGCGTGATCCGCATCATCGACGGGAGCACCGGGAACGACGTGCCGATCGGCCACGACGCCATCTCCCGGACCGTCGCCTCCTCGAAGATCCGCTCGTAGGCGGCGAGCCTGCGGCCGTGGAACGGCGGCACGAGCAGCTTCCGCTGCTGTTTGTGCTCCTCCCCCATCAGCGCGAACATCGACCGGGATCCGAGCACGCGGCCGAGGTTGGGCTCGATGTTGTCCGCGAGTGCCGTGTCGGTCTGGAACAGCTGCTTGATCTCGGCGGGATCGCTGATCACCACGGCGCGGCCGAAGATCGGCACGTTGACCGTGAACGCCTTGCCGTACCGCTCCCGCAGCCGGGGCAGCCCGCGCAGCGGCATCGCCAGGGCGTAGGCGCCTTGCACGAACCGGGGTTTGGCCGGCCCTGGTGGCAGGGTCATGGTCACCTCACTGTGGTACGCAGCCGTACCATACCGACGGTACGCCCGCGTACCATCGAGCACAAGACGGGAGGTACTAGCGTGTCCACAGTGATGACCCAGCAGAGCCCGAGCACTGCCTTCCGGCAGCGTCTGCTCGACGGGCTCGCCGCGTCGATCGAGGTCGACGGGTACCGCAGCACGACTGTCGCCGACATCGTGCGCAGGGCACGTACGTCGCGGCGGACGTTCTACGAGCACTTCGACAGCAAGGAGGCGTGTTTCGTCGCGCTCCTCACCGATGCCAACACCGCGATGATTCGGGAGATCTCCGCCGCGGTGGACGCTCGGGCGCCGTGGACGCGGCAGGTGCGGCAGGCGATCACCACGTGGATCGACTGTGCGGAGTCCCAGCCTGCCATCACGTTGAGCTGGATTCGGGACGTGCCATCGTTGGGGGCCGCTGCTCGGGAGTTGCAGCGGGATGTCATGTCGGCGTTCGTGACGATGATTCAGACGCTGTGCGACACGGATGAGTGGCGTGCTGTTCGTACCGAGCCTGTTTCCGAGCAGTTGGCGCTTATTTTGCTTGGGGGGCTTCGGGAGTTGATCGCTACTACCGTTGAGGACGGGCGCCGGGTCAGTGAGATGAGCGAGGTTGCCGTTCGGGCTTCGATCGCTTTGCTCGGGCCGTCGGGGTTCCCTCCGGGGGGTCCTCGCCGGACTGGCTGATCTCGGGGAGGCGGCCTCACGATTCGGGCTTGTTGTGGTTTGGCGAGGATGGGTCTGCCTGCAGGCCGTCTTTGTGGGCTAGCGCCCAGTTTTCGGTGGTGGCCGGGTGCTGAAGGGGGCCTTCAGGGGAGTACCTCATGGGCCATGGTCAGCGCTTTGGCCTGGTATGGCGGTAGGTCCTCGCCTTCGGTGACCACTTCCACCAGCCAGCGCTGTTGCAGTTCCCACCACAGCCGGGACGCCAGGGCGCCGCGTGCCGACAGTACGTCCGTTTCCGGGTCGACCACCAGGACGTAGAGCCACGTCGCGCCGTCCTGGGCGTCGGCCAGGGGTTCTCGCCACGCTCGGCACAGACGGCGGGCGCCGTGGGTGGGTACTGCCGCCGCCAGTACCTCGTCCGCGCGGGACGGGTCCGGTGCGGTGGCCGGGGCCGTCGCGTGGAAGCGGTACGGCGGTGGTGGTGCCTCGTCGACGATCGGCACGTCGTCCAGGTCCGGGTTGCCCGGGTCGTCCAGCGTGGCGCGGATCAGGTCCTGCTCCTCGAGGGTGATGGCGACACCCTCGAGGGCAAGACCCAGCAGCAACGCGGACTCGGCGATCTCCGTCTCACCGGCGGCGTAGTGGTCGCGCACGGCGTCGAGCACGTCGTCGGACAGCCGGCCCGCCAGCCGCGCGTACACGGCCGCCACCGCCGCGTTGGTCTGCACATCCATGAGACCCAGAACTATATGGGCTCAGGGGTACTCCGTGACGTAGATCGGCACGCCGACCTTCGTCGTGTCGGCCGCGTCGCCGACGCCGTTGACCACGTGGTCGATGACGCCCGCGCTCAGGTTCACGGTCATGATGTGGTGCAACCGCACGCCCGGCCGGTTCGGCACCTCGAAACCGTTCTCCGTGTGGATCGACGGGTTGTTCTGGTTGAACACGTACACACCCGCGCCGTACAGCGTGTGGGTGCGGACGCGGTCGCCGACCTTGTACCCGGCGAAGCCCTCGACGTCGCCGTTCATCCAGTCCGCCTGCGTCGGCGGGTCGTAGGGCAGCTCGTTCTGGTACAGGACCGTCGTGCCGCGCTCGCCGTTCCACACCGTGTTGTACCGCTGGAAGTGCTCGACGAACAGGCCGGTCGCCGTCACGTCGTCGCCGTTGATCACCGCGCCGGTGCGACCGGTGTTGGTGTGCCAGCGTTCGGTGTCGGTGAAGCCCTCGACGCCGTGGTCGCCGCGCCACACCCACGTGTGGTCGATGAGCACGTCGTCGCTGTTGACCTCCAGCGCGGTGTCCGTCTTGCCGACGTGCGGGCCGCCCACGCGGAAGTACACGTCGGACAGCGTGGTCGGATTGCGTGAGTCGCTGTGGCCGTGGCCGTGTTTCTTGCCGACCCGCAGCAGCACCGGCGACTCCTCCAGCCCGGCGTCGATCGTCACGCCCGCGACGACCACGCCGGGCACGTCGGACACCTCGAGCGGCACCGCGCCGCCGACGGCGGTCAACGTGGCGTGGCCGAGCCCGAGGACGACCGTGCCGGGGCGTTTCACCGCGATGGTGCGGTCGACGTCGTACACGCCGGGTGTGAGCAGCAGGTGCCTGCCGCGCGCCAGCTGGGTGTTGATCTCGCGCACCGAGTCGTCCGGGCTCGCGACGAAGAAGTCCGACAGGGACAGCGTGCGGCCCGGTGTCATGCCGCTCCCCCACGAGATGCCGCGGCTGTTCCGCTGCGCCGACGGCACGCGGACCTGGTAGCGGCCACGCGAGTCGACGTACAGGTACGGCTTCTCGCGGCTCACCGGGGTGGTGTCGAGCGTCGTGTACGGCGGCGACGGGAACGTGGCGTCGTCCGGTGCACCCACGACACCCGCGAACACCTGGTTCCACACGCCGTTGGACCAGCTCTCGACCTCGCTGTTGCGGGTGAGCCACTGCTGCTGCGAACCGTTGGTGGTGGCGGGCAGCCGGGAGTCGGCGATGAAGCCGCCGCTCGCGTACTGCGGGCCCGCGGTGCAGTAGTCCATGAGGGACAGGCCGCCGCCGCGGATGTTCATCCGCCGCAACGACACGGCCTGCGACACGGCCCAGAAGTTGGCCGACGCGCGGCAGCCGTCCTGGCCCGCCGCGTTGATGTCGATGGTCAGGTTGGACAGGGTCCGCCAGAAGTTGACCAGTGCGAGGCAGTTGCTCGTGCCGCCGTCCGCGAGGCAGCGGTTGTAGGCCTCGACCTTGCCGTTGATCACCACATCGGTCGGCGACGCGCCGAGCCCGACGATCTCGGTGTAGTAGCCGACCTTGATCCGCAGCGGATGTTCCTCGGTGCCGTAGGTGCCCGGCTTGAAGAGGAACGCCTGCCGCGCGGTGCCCATCTCGGCGTCGACCTGGGCGGCGTGCGTCGCGTCGAGGGTGGCCTGGATCTGCTCGACCGGCATGTCCGGGTCGAAGACCGTGACGTTGGGGCCGAGGTTCTGCGGCGCGGGGCCGTGCGGGGCCGCGCCCGCACTGCCGGTGAACATGGCGGTCATGGCCAGTACGAGGGTGACCACCTGACAACTCCGTCGGTTCATACTTTTCTTCCTGTCAGCCGTGGAAGCGCTCTCACGTTGTACTCCATGAAGCGCTCCGACGGAACCGCCAGAAGTCACAACGGCTGCGCGATCACGACCCGGTTCTCCTCGTAGCCGTCACTGCCGCCGACCCAGCGGCCACCGCACGTGACGAGCACGAGCCGGTGCGGGCCGTCCTGGCCGAACAGCTCCCGCGCACGGGCGGGCAGCTGGTCCTTGTGCACCGTGACCAGCCTGCTGACCCGGTAGCGGTGGGCAGCGCCCGCCGGGTCGACGACGGTGACCACGTCGCCGACCCGGGACTCCCACAGCTCGGCGAACGGTCCGGTCGCGCCCTTCCAGTTCACGTGCCCGGCGAGCACGGTCGCGCCCGAGGAGCCGTCGAGGGCGGCACCCCACCAGGTGGCCTCGCGCACGCCCTCGGGGACCGGGAGCACCCCGTCGACCACGTCCGCGCGCACCAGCGTGGCGGTGCCGCCCTGGGCGAGGCGAACCGTGCCGGGAGCCTGCTCGCGCGGCGGCGCTGGCGGCGGCGGCTTCGGTTTCGGGGTCGTCCGCGGCGGTGGCGGCGGCTCCGCGGCCGGGGTCGCGGGTATGGCGGCCGGTGGTTCGGCGGGGACGATGGCCTTGCGCGCTGGTGGTGCCGGGTGCACGACGGCGGTTGGCGTGCCGACGACGGGTCCCGGCGCGGCGGTCAGGGCGGCGCTGACGGCGGCGATCACGGCGGCCATCGCCACCACCGGCATGACGACCGGGCGGGAACGCACCGCCTCCCGGGACCAGTCGTCCCAGGCCGCGGCCTCCTCGTCGGCCCAGGCGGGCCGGGGCTGCGGTGGGGCGCCGTGCCAGAGGTCGTCGTCGAGCAGCACCGCACGTGACGCGGCGTCGAGTGAGGCGGGATCGGGCTCGGGCGGCACGGTCAGCCCTGGTGTTCGCCTGACGCGCGGCGGCGGGCCAGGTGCAGGACGAGCACGCCGGCGCCGACCACCACCGCGACGAGCACGATCCAGCCGCCGCCGGACATCCGCTGCTCGACCGCGGCCTGGGCGACGGGCATGTCCGACGAGTCGCCCGCGGGGATGGTGCTCGGCAGCTGTGGCGTCGTGGTCGTGGTGGTCGTGGGCGGCGGGGTCGCGGTGGTCTCGGCGTTCGCGGTCAGTTCCTTCTCGCCACCCGTGCTGACGATGCGCTGTGTGTCGACCTGCACCGCCTGCTGCACCACCGGCACCTCGGCGGGGCTCGCGAGGGTGATGGCCAGCCGGGGCGCGGCGCCGGTCGGGGTGACCGCGAGCGCGAGGGGTTCGGTCGTGGTGGTGACGGTGCCGGAGGTGACCTGCTTGCCCGACGCGTCGGTGAAGGTGGCGTCGGTGGCTTCGACGGTCACGGGGACGTCCGCGACACCGGTGCCCGCCGCGTTCTTCACCGTGATGGGCCAGTCGGCGACGGCGCCGATGGTCTGCGGCTCCTCCGGCGCGGCGACGGCCGCCGTCCACGGCCCGCGGTTGGCGGCGGCGTCGGCCTTGAGCGCGTCCACGGCCGTGCGTGCGGCCGGCGGCAGCTTCGCGAGGTGGAACGGCGCGTCGTAGGCGATGTGCCGGAAGTCGTTGGCGGGGTCGAGCTGGCCGGGGTTCCGCGGGCCCGCGGTCCAGCTGTGCAGCAGGTGCGCGAGCGCGGCGGCCTCGTCGGCGTCCTCGGTGTCGGCGTGGCGCAGCAGCAGGTAGGAGATGTCGGCGGCCACGTCCGGCGCGAGGTCGGTGCCCCACTTGGTCTTCAGCGCCGCGCCGGGCCGGTACTGCTCGTCGCTGTCCGGGGCCAGGTACGCGAACTGCACGCACCAGACCTGCTTGCCCGCGACCACATAGGACCCGAGCCAGTCGGAGGCGTCCGGGTTGCCCTTGTACGGCTGGGCGGGCGAGGTCTGGTGGCCCACCCCCAGCCGCACCTCGGCGGCCGCGAGGGGCGCGGCGGCGAGCGAAGCGGTGACGACCACAGCGGCAGCCGCGACGAGCTGCTTCCCGGTGAGCACGTGGAAAGCTTTCTAGCCCGACCCCGATGGCGACAATCCGCCACCAGTGGGGTCGGTGATCACTCGGCCATACCAACGCGCCTCACGGAGAGCGACGGTCAGGCGTTGCGCTCCTCGGCGGCGCGGACCTTCTCACGGACCTCGTCCATGTCCAGGTCGCGCACCTTGCCGATCAGGTCGGCCAGCGCCGGCGCGGGCAGGGCACCCGGCTGCGCGTACACGACGACCCCGTCCCGCACGATCATCAGCGTCGGGATCGACTGGATGCCGAACGCCTGCGCGAGCTCCACCTCGGCCTCGGTGTCGACCTTCCCGAACGTGAGGTCCGGGTTCTGCTCGGCGGCGTCCTCGAACACCGGCGCGAACATCCGGCACGGGCCACACCAGGCCGCCCAGAAGTCGACGAGCACCGTGCCTTCACCGCTGATGGTGTCGCCGAAGTTGTCCTTCGTCAGTTCGACTGTCGCCACTGCTCCTCCTTCGTGTACTTCGTACAGCGTTCGCGCGGGCCGGTTCATTCCCCGCCGTGGCCGGGTTCCCGTTCCCGGGCTGGTCAGCCGTCGCGCTAGGTTCACGGTATGCGCGATCCCGCGGCCTTGATCTTCGACCTGGACGGCACGCTCGCCGACACGGCCACGATCGGGCGGGCCGCGCTCGTCGCCACCGTCGCCGCCTTCGGCATCACCCCCACGGGCACCGCGATGGCCGCCGACGGGTCCGCGTTCGCCGAGCGGGTGCGGCGCATGCGCGCCAACGGCGACCTCGACGACGCCGTCACCGACGCCGACCTCTTCACCGAGTGCGACCGGCAGGTCATCGCCAGGGTGCGTGACGTCCGGCCCGTGCCCCCCGTCGTCGCCATCCTCCGCCGGGCGCACGGGCGCACCCCCATGGCGCTGGCGACGGGCAGCACCGCCCCCGTCACCGCCGCCGTGCTCGACGCCGTCGGGCTCACGGGCGTGTTCGACGCGATCGTCACGCGGGACGACGTCGACCGTGGCAAGCCCGCACCCGACACCTTCCTCCGTGCCGCGTCCTTGCTGGGGGTGGCACCCGGACGGTGCCTCGTCTACGAGGACTCCCCTGTCGGCCTGGCCGCCGCGGCAGCCGCCGGGATGTCCGCTGTGGACGTGCGGAACCTGCCGAGTTGAGGAACTTTCGGCGGCATGTCACCGTTCACCGGGTATCCGCGCCGACGAGCATGAGAGGACCATGGACCCGTCCCGAAGTACCGGTGTCCACATCGGACACCGCACCCTGACGAGCCCAGCCGCCGGTGATCACCCGGCATGATCACCATCCTCACGGTTCTCGCCGGCATGGCGGTCGTGTTCGCGCTGACCGTGCTCACCGGCTACTTCGTCGCGCAGGAGTTCGGCTACATGGCCGTCGACCGGGCGCGGCTCAAGGCCCGTGCCGCCGACGGCGACGCGGGCGCCGAACGTGCGCTCGGGATCACGCGGCGCACCTCGTTCATGCTCTCCGGCGCCCAGCTCGGCATCACCGTGACCGGGCTGCTCGTCGGCTACGTCGCGGAACCGCTCGTCGGCGCCGGCATCGGTGAGCTGCTCGGCGGGGTCGGTGTCCCGCAGGCGGTCGGGGTGGCCGTGGGCACCGTGTTCGCGTTGTTGTTCTCCACGGTCGTGCAGATGGTGTTCGGTGAGCTGTTCCCGAAGAACCTCGCCATCGCTCGACCGGAACCGGTCGCCCGGCGGCTCGCGTGGTCGACCGCGCTGTACCTGTCCGTGTTCGGGTGGCTGATCCGGCTGTTCGACCACGCGTCGAACCTGCTGCTCAAGGCGGTACGGATCGAACCGGTGCACGACGTGGAGCACGCGGCCACCCCGCGCGACCTCGAACACATCGTCGCGGCGTCCCGGGACAGCGGCGACCTGCCCGCCGAGCTGTCCACGCTGCTCGACCGCACCCTGGACCTGCACGAGCGGACCGCCGAGCACGCCATGATCCCGCGCACGTCGGTCACCACGGTGCACGGCGGCGCGCCGGTGTCGGACGCGCTCGAGGTGATGGCCGCGTCCCACTCGCGGCTCCCGGTCCTCGGCGCGGACGTGGACGACGTCGTCGGCATCGTGCGCCTGCGCGACCTGCTCGCGCTCACCGAACTCGACCTGCCGGTCCGCGACGTGGCCCGGCCCGCCGTGATGGTGCCCGAGTCGCTGCCGCTGCCCGCGGTCCTCGCCCGGTTGCGGGAGGCGGACGAGCAGTTCGGGTGCGTCGTCGACGAGTACGGCGGCCTCGCCGGGGTGATCACCGTCGAGGACATCGCCGAGGAGCTGGTCGGCGAGATCGCCGACGAGCACGACCGCGAGGCCGCGCCCGCGCCCGCGCTGCGCGACGGCACGTGGACGCTGCCCGGCGCGACCCACCTCGACGAGGTCGAGCGCCTGATCGGCCACGACCTGCCCGACGGCGACTACGAAACGGTCGCCGGGCTGGTCATGTCGGAGCTGCAACGGCTGCCCGACCTGGGCGACACGGTCGAGATCACGCTGCGCAAGCCGCCCGGCACGCCCCGGCCGACGGTCACGATCACCGTCGACGCGATCGCCCGCCGGGTGCCGGGGACCGTGTCGATCAAGCTCGGGGAGGCGGCGCGATGAGCGGTCTCAGCACGTGGCTCGCGTTGACGATCTCGGCCGGGATCGTCGTGCTGAGCGCGTTCTTCGTCGCCATCGAGTTCGCGCTGGTCGCCGCCCGGCGCCACCGGCTGGCCGAGGCGGCGGAGAAGAGCGTCGCCGCGCGGGCCGCGCTCGCCAGCGCCCGTGACCTGTCGCTGCTGCTCGCCGGGTCGCAGCTGGGGATCACCCTGTGCACGCTCGCGCTCGGCGCCATCACCAAACCGGCCGTGCACCACCTGATGACGCCGCTGTTCACCGGCTGGGGCCTGCCCGAGGTGACGGCGGACGTGATCGCGTTCGTGCTCTCGCTGATCGTGGTCACGTTCGTGCACCTGGTAGTCGGCGAGATGGCGCCCAAGTCGTGGGCCATCGCGCACCCGGAGCGGTCCGCGACGCTGCTCGCGATCCCCATGCGCGGCTTCATGTGGCTGACCCGCCCGGTGCTGGTCGCGCTCAACGGCGCCGCGAACCGGTGCCTGCGCCGCGTCGGGGTGGAGCCGGTGGACGAGATGTCGGAAGGCCGCGGCCCGGACGACCTGCGCCAACTGCTCGACCACTCGGCCAGGGCGGGCGCGCTGGACGCGGCACGGCACGAACGCCTCGCGGCGGCGCTCGAGGCGCACGTACGTCCACTGAGGACGATCATGCGGCCGATCACGGAGCTGGCCGAGGTGCCGCCGGACGCCGGTCCCGCCGACATCGCCCGCGTGGCGCACGAGACCGGTCACCTCCGGCTCGTCGTGCGCGCGCACGGGCAACCGCTGGGTGTCGTCCACGTCCGCGACGCCGTCACCCGCCGGGACGGCTCCGCCGCCGACCTGATGCGCCCGGTGCGCACACTGTCCGCGGACACGCCGATGTACGCGGCGCTCAGCACGATGCGCGAGTCCCGCGACCACCTGGCCCTCGTCGAGGACGGTAGCGGGCTCGCCGGGCTGGTCACGCTGCAGGACCTGCTCGACCGCCTGTTGCTCCCGGAGACACCGGGCTGACGGCGGCCGGGCCGGGCCGGGCACGCACCGGCCTGCCGAGTGCGATGCCGGCCAGCACGAGGGCCAGCCCGCACAGCTGCCGCAGGCTCAGCACCTCCCCGGCCACCACCGTGCCGAGCAGCACGCCCGTCACCGGGTTCAGCAGGCCGACGAGCCCGACCGTGCCCGCGTCGAGGTGGCGCAGGCCGCCGAACCACGCGGCGAACGCGAGCGCGGTCGCGACCACCGCCACGTACAGGAAGCCGAGCACGGCCGGGCCGTCGAGCGTGGGCGGCGCGCCCTCCACCGCCACCGCGACCGGCAGCAGCACGAGCCCGCCCGCCACGAGCTGCCACGACGTCAGGGACAGCACTCCGACGTCGGCGCGGAGGTCCGTGCTCCACTTCTTCGTCAGCACGTACCCGAGGGACGACATGGTCATCGCCGCCACGGACGCCAGTACGCCGCGGACGTCGGTCGCCACCGCGCCCGTGAACAGCATCAAGGCGACGCCCGCGATGCCGAGCGCGGCGCCCGCGAGGTGCCGGGACCGGGGCGGGGCCGCCAGCAGCAGCCACGCGAACAGCATCATCACGACCGGCGAGGTCGCCATGACCGTCGACGCGACACTCGTCGGCAGCAGCTGGGCGGCCAGGTAGATCAGCACGAAGAACGCACCCACGTTCAGCGTGCCGAGCACCAGCGACCGCCACCACCACGACCCTGACGGCAGCCTGCGGCACGCCGCGAGCAGCACCAACCCGGCAGGCAGCGCCCGCAGCAGCGCCCCGTACAGCGGCGAGTCCGCGGGCAGGAACTCGCGCGTGACGTAGTAGTTGGAGCCCCACGCGATCGGCGCGACGGCGGTGATCGCCACCCATCGCAAACTGGCTTCCATGGAAGCTATAGTACCTTCCCGGGAAGCTACAATCCGTGTATGCCGCCCGACCACGTCGCACGCATCCAGGCCGAGTGGGCGCGCGAACGCCCCGACCTCGACGTCAGCCCGCAGGGCGTGATCGGCCGCCTGCACCGGCTCGCGAACCATCTCACCGACCAACTCCTGGTCGTGTACCGGCGGTTCGGCCTCGGCGAAGGCGACTTCGACGTGCTCGCCACGCTCCGCCGCGCGGGCCCGCCGTTCGAGCGCGCACCCGGAGAGCTGGCCCAGTTCACGATGGTCACGACCGGCGCGATGACCAAGCGCATCGACCGCCTGGAACGCGACGGCCTGGTCACCCGCAGGCGCAGCACCACCGACGGCCGCGGCCGGGTCGTCGCGCTCACACAGGCCGGCCGCGAGCTGATCGACAAGGCGTTCACCGAGCACATGCGCAACGAGCGGCGCCTGCTCGACGGGCTGTCCCCCGAGGACGCGGCGGCGCTCGAGGCCCTGCTCACGACGTGGCTCGCCCGGTTCGAGACACCGTGAGCCCCATACTGGGCGGCCTATGAGCATCCAGTTCGTGCACGAGACCCGGCCCCAGCGGGTCCGGTTCGGTTCCGGTGGTGCGGCCACCGCGCTGTCGGCGGAGTTCACGCTCCTCGGCATCACCAGGGCCATGGTGATCACGACCGCGTCCGCGACGGCGGCGGCCGACCGGATCACCGCGGGCCTGCCGGTCGTGCTGCGGTACCGCGACGTCGCCATGCACGTGCCGGTCGAGGTCGCCGAGCGGGCCCGGTCGGCGGCCGCCGCGCACGACGTCGACGCGCTGGTCAGCATCGGCGGCGGTTCGGCGACCGGGCTCGCGAAGGCGGTCGCGCTCACCACCGGTCTGCCGGTCGTGGCCGTGCCGACCACGTACGCGGGCTCGGAGGCGACGGACGTCTGGGGCCTGACCGAGGGCGCGCGCAAAACGACCGGCACCGACCCGCGCGTGCTGCCGCGCGCGATCGTGTACGACGCGGAGCTCACCACGTCGCTGCCGGTGGCGATGAGCGTCGCGTCCGGGGTGAACGCGCTCGCGCACTGCGTCGACTCGATGTGGGCACCCCGCACCGACCCGATCGACCAGGCACTCGCCGTCGAGGGGATGCGCGCCCTGCGGACCGGGCTGCCGATGGTCGTCGCCGACCCGGCCGGGCTGACCGGACGCGAGCACACGCTGTACGCGGCCTACCTCGCGGCCGTGGCGTTCGCGTCCGCGGGCGCCGGCCTGCACCACAAGATCTGCCACGTGCTCGGCGGGATGTTCGGGCTCCCGCACGCGCCGACGCACGCGGTGGTGCTGCCGCACGTGCTGGCGTTCAACGGGCCCGCCGCACCGGAGGCGGCCCGCCGCGTCGCGGACGCCGTCGGCGGGCCGCTCCCGGCGTTGCTTGACTCGCTGGAGGCGCCGAAAGCGTTGCGGGACTTCGGTTTCGCCGAGTCCGACATCCCGTCGGCCGTCGAGGCGGTCCTGCCCGCGGTGCCGCCGGGCAACCCGCGGCCGGTGACGGCGGAGGACGTGACCGCGCTGCTGCACGCCGCCTGGCAGGGCCGTTGAGGACCGGGCGCCCGCGTGAGCGCGTCAGTGGTTCGGCGGGAACTCCTCACCAATCGGCCGTGCGGTTTCCACGTTTCCGGGGTGCGGACCGCCGCCGAGGTTAGCTTGGGATGCGACCCTGCCGTCGGATCCCTTGCGAGGTAAGGAAGATGAACCGTCGTGACCTGCTCCGCTCCACGATGGGCGCGGCCACCGCCGCCGCGGTCGCCGGGCTTGTCGGGCCGTCGACCGTCGCCGCCGCGACGGCCGCCGGGCGAAGCAGGGCGAGCACCTTACGCGTGCGGATCCTCATGTACGACGGGGTCGAGGAGGTCGACTCGATCGGCCCGGCCGAGGTGTTCGACATCGCGCGTGTCTACTACGACGCGAAGGTCGACGTGAGGTACGTGACCGTCGACGAACCCCGCGTCATCACCATGAACCGCGGCGCGAAGATGGTGGTCGAGCACCGCTGGCGGCCGGACGACGCGGACATCGTCGTCGTGCCGGGCGGCGGGTGGCGGGACCCGTCGGCGCCGGGCACGCACGTCGAGATCGCCCGCGGCGTCATCCCCCGCACCCTCGCGGACGCCCACGACGGCACGCGGATCATCGCCGGTGTGTGCGTCGGCGTGATGCTGATGTCGGCGGCCGGGCTCACGAAGAACCGCCCGTGCACCACGCACAACCTCGCCAAGGAACGGCTCGAGGCCGAGGGCGGGATCATCAAGAAGGCCCGCGTGGTCGACGCGGGCACGGTGGTCACCGCCGGCGGTGTCACCTCCGGCATCGACCAGGCGTTGTGGCTCGTGGAACGCGAGTTCGGCCCCGACATGGCGGTCGGCGTCGAGGGCGTGCTCGAACACGAGCGGCGCGGCGCCGTCTGGCGCGCCTGAGAACTTCGGGGAGCGGAAACACCACGGGCCCCGCCGACTGGTCGGCGGGGCCCGGTGTCACCGTGCCACGGGGTCCGGGTGCCACGGAAAATCGGTCAGCGTTCGTCGTCCTCGTTCTCGGGCACGGCGCGCTGCTGCTCCTGGACATCGGCCGGGTCGGCCTCCGTCGTCTCGTCCATCGGCTCGACGTCGGACTCGTCGTCCGTCAGCGCCAGCCGCTGTTCGAGCATGTCGGCCTCGTCGGCCGTCGGTTCCACCATTGCCGCCTCCAGTCGCTCCGGCTGCTCGCTCCAGTGCAGCAACCCGATCGTCATCGTCAGCGCCCGGCGCACGGTGTCGAGACCGGTCCGTTGGTCCACCCCGCGCACGGCAAGGTCCAGTTGGAACGACGCGTCGTCCGGGCTGCCGTTCAGCTCGGCGAGCATCGCCCGGATCGTCGCCCGCACCGGGGGCTCCAGGTCGTCGATGCCGACCCGGTCGTTGTCGTCGTCGCGCAGGTCGATCGCGAACGCCGCACGGTCCCGCAGCGGGCCCGCACTGTCCCGCACCGCCGTGGTGGCGACGTTGATCAGCTCCGCGACGATCTCACGCACGTACGGGCGCAACGCGCCATCGGGGTGCGCCGCCACGGTCTCCAACGTCTCGGTCAGGCCGACCGGATCGGCTTCCAGGACGCAGTGAAGGAGCTGGTGTGCCGTGGCCTGCGCTTCCGGGTCCTCGCTGCGCATGCTGTTCTCCCTCGGACTCGGCCGTGGTTCCCCGACCGGATGCCCACGTGCGCGACTCCCAAACCTGTTCGGCTGAACGTCCTACCAGCGGTACCAGCGTCCCGTGCCACCGCCGACCGGCCGGCGGATGACGAAACCGAGGAGCCACAGGACCAGCAGCACACCCGCGACGATCCACAGCGCCTTCACCGCGAACCCGAAGCCGAACAGGACGAGCACCAACAACAGCACCAGAATCAGAGGAAGCATGAACACGCCTTTCTGTGTTGTGTTGCCCGCGTCTGAGCTACCCGGGCGATCCCCTGGTAAACGCGCCATTCGGCCGGTTTCCTGCAACTTGCCGATGGGTATCCGTCGGAAGTACACCGGAACGAGAGGTGCAAGCACATGGACAGCAGCAGCTATGTGGCGTTCCTCGTCATCGGCACCGTGCTGGTCCTGATCGACGGGCAGATCATCTACCGCAACGGCCGTCGATTCCTGCAGCAGGCCACCCCCAACGCTCCAGCGGAGTCACTGACGAAGCTCGTGTCGGTGCTGTTCCACCTCGGCACCCTGGGTGTCCTGGCGTTGATCTCCGTGATCGACGTGCCGGCCGACGACCCGATCCAGAACGTGGTGGTGCGCCTGGGGATCATCCTGATCGTGCTGGGGATCGCGCACTGGATCGCGGTGTCCTCGCTGAGCAGGATCCGTGACCGCGAGGAGTACGAGGAGTACACGAACGCCGAACGCGAGGCGCGACGCAAGGCGCACGAGACGGCGATGCGCGCGCAGGGCACCTACGTGCCCGAGCCCACCGAAAGTCCGGCCTACAGCGGGGAAAGCGCCACGGCGGTGGTCAACCGGCAGCAGCAGTACCCGCGATAGGCGCGTCGAACGGAGCGTCGAACAGCGCGCTCACGGACTCGCCGTTGTGGATTCGGCGCATGGCTTCGGCCAGCGCCGGTGCCACGGACAGGACCGTCAGCTTGTCGGAGCGCTCGGCGATCGGCACGGTGTTGGTGCAGACGATCTCGGTGACGTCCGCATGACCGCCGATCCGGCCGAGCGCTCCGGCCGCGAAAAGGCCGTGCGTGCACGCGACCCGGATCGACCGCACGTCCCGTTCACGCAGCTTCGACAGCAGCTCGATGACCGTGCTGCCCTTGGCGATCTCGTCGTCGAGCACGATCACGTCGCGGCCGCTCACGTCGCCGATGATCGAGGTGATCTCCACCCGGTCGTCGGTGAACCGCTGCTTGGCGCCGGCCGCCACCGGCACGCCGAGCAGCCGCGCGAAGTGCGAGGCCTCCTTGGCATTGCCGAGGTCCGGGGACACCACGATCGTGTTCGACAGGTCGTAGCGGCGGAAGTAGCCCGCGAGCTCGCGCAGCGCGTGCAGGTGGTCGACCGGCACGCTGAAGAACCCGTGCACCTGCGGTGAGTGCAGCGTCATCGCGAGCACCCTGCTCGCCCCCGCCGCGACGAGCAGGTCCGCGACGAGCCGGCCGCCGATGGAGATCCGGGGCGCGTCCTTCTTGTCCGACCGCGCGTACGCGTAGTGCGGCATCACCACGGTCGTGCGGGCCGCGGACGCACCGCGCGCGGCATCGAGCATCAGCAGCAGCTCGACGAGGTTCTCCTGCACCGGCGCGACGAGCGGCTGGATCAGGAACACGTCCCGTTCGCGGCAGTTCGCCTGGAGCTGCACCTCGATGCAGTCGTTGGCGAAGCGCTTCACCCGCACCGGCCGCAGCGGCACCTCGAGGTGGTCGCAGATCTCGGCCGCCAACTCGGGATGGGCGCTGCCGCCGAAGACGGCGATCTCCCGCAATGCTCTCTCCCCTGCTCTCGGCTGGCCCCCGCATGCTATCGGCCGCCGAGAGCAGGTGAGTGAGCTGGTCAGAAGCTCGTCGGGATCGACGGGTGGCGCTGCACCGTGACCGCCGTGCGCACGATGACCTCCTTGTACAGCGCGGCGAGCCGGCCGGTCAGCACGGCCTCCTTCGGGCGGTCGTCGGCGTTGACGAACTGGATCAGCCCGTCCCGGCGGCCGAGGCTGATGCACTGGTTCACGTAGCGGAACCGGAACGGCTTGGGGTCCTTGCCGTCGCGGCGGGCCAGGATCGCCCTGACCGCCTGCTGCGCCGAGGGCATCCCGGTGGCGCAGGCCATGCGCAGTTCCTGCCCACCCTGCCTGCGCACGGCCGCCGCGTCGCCGACGCCGTAGACGTCCGGGTGGGACGTCGAGCGCAGCGTCTCGTCCACGACCATCCGGCCGTGTTCGTCCACGGCGAACCCGGCGTCCTTCGCGAGCGCGGGCACGGTGAACCCGGTGGTCCACACGACCAGATCGGACGGGACGTGTTCGCCGCCGGCCAGCACCACGCCGTCGGCCAGCACCTCGGCGACGTCGACCTGGTCGCGCAGCTCGATGCCGAGCCGGGTGAAGGTGCGGCGCAGGTGCCTGCGCGCCTTCTCCGACAGGGCCGCGCCGAGCACACCGCCGGTCACCAGGCGGACCTTCAGCTCCGGGCGCTGCTCGGCCAGCTCGGTGGCGGCCTCGATGCCGGTCAGTCCCCCGCCGACGACCGTGACCACGTCCCCGTCGCGCAGGCGGGCACGCAACCGCTCGGCCTCTTCGGCCACTGCCACGGTGTGGGCGTGCTCGGCGGCACCCGGCACGGCCGAGAGGTCCATGCGGCTGCCCAGCGCGTAGACCAGCGTGTCGTACGGCAGGCGCTCCCCGCCCGCCAGCACGACCGACCTGTCGTCGGTGTCGACGGCGGCGACCCGGTCGATCACCAGGTGGATGCCGGTGCCCGCGACCAGCTCCGCGAGCGGCCGTTCCCGCAGGTCCTCCCCCGCGGCGACCTGGTGCAGCCGCACCCGCTCGACGAACCGGTCGCGGTCGTTGACCAGGGTCACCACGACGTCCTTCGCCCGTGCCGCCGCCTGGGCCGCGATCTGCCCCGAGTAGCCGCCGCCGAGCACCACGATCCGCGTGGTCATGGTCGTTCCCCTTCCTCCCGTGCGCCTTGTCGCTGTGTGGACAGAAATCCGGCGGCTTTCGTGACACCTCGAGAGCGAGAGTCAAGTCACACCGCGTACGGTCGGCAGGGTTCCCGTGAGTGACTGGAGGTACGGAGTCATGCGAATCGTCACGGACACCGCGCGCTGTGTGGGCGCCGGGCAGTGCGCGCTCACCGAGCCGTCCGTGTTCGACCAGAGCGACGAGGACGGCACGGTCGTGCTCCTCATCGACGCGGTCGAGGGCGAGACCCTCGCCAACGTGCGGGAAGCCGTCGACCTCTGCCCCAGCCAGGCCCTGTCGCTGAAAGAGGAGTGAGCGCGCCGCCCCCACTTCTGTGAATTTCACACCGACATTCGTCGGTAGTGGGCACTTGGCAACGATTCGCACACTGTGCGTGTTCGACCCTGCCAAGTACGTCACACGGAGTCGGGGGCACTCACATGACAGTCACGCGCACCCTGCTGCGCAGGACCGGCCTGGCGCTCGCCTGTGCGCTGGCCGCGGCCACGATCGGCGGCGTCGCCGCGGCGAACCCGGCGCCGGGTGATCACGTCCCGGCGACGATCGACCCCGCGGAGTGCGAGTCGATCCCGCCGGACCGCGACCTCGCGGTCACCACCACCGTCCACGACGTCGGCGTCAGCATGGGCGCGTCGGAGAAGGTGATGCTCGCCGGGTTCGAGGCGGGCTGGGTCGAGTCGCACATGAACAACCTGCCGTGCGGCGACAAGGACTCGCTCGGCGTGTTCCAGCAGCGGCCGAGCCAGGGCTGGGGCACGCCGGAGCAGATCATGGACGTCACCTACGCGGCCACCCAGTTCTTCACCCAGGCCATCCACAACGAGCCGCTGTACCCGGACTACACCGCGGGCCTGCTCGCGCAGAGCGTCCAGCGCTCGTGCTGCCCGGAACGCTACGACCAGGCCGAGGGCAAGGCGCTCGAGATGCTCGCCGAGGTCCGCGGCTGACCGTGCCGCGCGTCGCCGGTGCACGGAACCATCGCGGGTGACCACCCGTCCCAGAGGCCATGTCCGGGGTACGGAAAGCAGTCGTCGGAGTGGCCATCTTCGTGGTCGGGGCGCTGGTCGGGGGCGCGATCATCTGGTGGCAGGGGCGGGACGAGACGGAAGCGAGCCAACGACCACCCACCGTCGGGCCAGTGGAGCTGCCGGACGAGTTGCCCGCACTGCCCGCGCGGCTCGACCTGAGCGAGGCGAACCGGCGGGCGCCGCTGCCCGGCCTTCCGGACTGGTCGCACGCCGGGTATCGGGAGGGCAAACCGCTTCCCGGCGACGGCGAGATCACCGGTGACGAGAACTGCGTGGTCACCCCCGAGGAGCTGGCGGACCGCGGTGTCCGGCCGGACGACCGCACCGACGACACCGACGGCCTCCAGGAGGCGATCGACCACGTCAGGGCCGAGTGCTCGCCCGGCGCGAGCTACGACGACCTCTCGCTGATCACGCTGCCCGCCGGGCAGCTCGACGTGTCCCGCCAGATCTCGCTCGACGCCGACTACCTCGTCCTGCGTGGCGCCGGTGACGACCCCGCCGACGGCACCCGCGTCGTCTTCCGCCCCGACGAGAACACCCGGTACGACTCGCTCGGCGACGACGGCGCCGACTGGGACGAGGACGGCATGACCCACGAGAGCGGCAAGGGCGGCTGGCTCTGGCCGGGCCGCGGGTTGTTCCGCGTCCAGTCGCGTGCCGTGGACGAGGACTACCAGGAGGACCACGAGTCCGCACCGGCCAACCGCCGGGACCTGTTCGAGGGCACGGTGAACGTGCACTGGAAGGCGGGCGTGAAGCTCGCGGCGCCCGCCGAGGCCGGGGACACGACGATCCGGCTCGCCAAGCGGCCCAAGGGGTTCGAGGTCGGCGGCTACGTGAACATCCGCGCGGCCAACACGATGCGGTTCTACGACTTCCAGCACGCGCTGCCCACCGAGCACGAGCTGCGGAACATCCACATGCGCCAGCAGATCTTCCGGGTCACCGCCGTGGACGAGGACGCCGAGACCATCACGATCGACAGGCCGCTCGAGTTCGACGTGCCGGTCGACTCGGTGTCCGACGGGTCGGCGGAGATCGACGGCAAGACCTACGACTCCAAGGCCGCGCCGCTCGTCGACCCGGTGCTCGGGGTCGGGATCGAGAAGCTGTTCCTCACCCAGGTGGTCGACGGGCACGACCCGGCCGAGGCGGAGCACGAGTACGGCAACCTCTCCCCCGCCGACCAGATGCACGGCATCGTGTTCAAGTGGGCGGTCAACGGCTGGGTCCGCGGTGTGACCACCTACATGACCGGCTCGCACCCGGTGGTCACGGAGGAGGCGAAGAACCTCCAGATCGAGGGCAACCGATTCGTCGGCGCGTGGAACAAGGGCAAGGGCGGCAACGGTTACCTGCGCGGCTCCCGCGTGTGGGACTCGGTGTACGCGGGCAACACGCTGCGCGGGCTGCGGCACTTCACGTTCCAGTGGTCGGCGTCGGGCAACGTGTTCGTCGGCAACGACACCGACGCCGACGTGAACTTCCACGGTGGCTGGGAACGGCACAACCTGGTCGAGAACAACACGGTCGCGGTGCCGTTCGAGCACGCGCCCGGCAACTGCTCGGCCAACTGCGGCGGTGAGGGCGGGGACAGCGACGACGAGTCGACCTGGTACCCGATCTGGTGGGGTGCGGGGAAGAAGGCCGTGAAGTGGTCCGGTGCGACCGGCCCGCGGAACGTCGTCTACCGCAACACGATGACCAAGCAGACCACCGAGGGCGGCACGCCGGTGCCCTACTACGCCGACAAGAACACCGTCTACCAGTTCGGCTGGGACGGCACGAAGTACCTGCACCTGTCGCGGGACGGCGCGCCGATCGACGACTGGGCAGGCAACGAGGACGCCGACTTCAGCGGCGCCGGCGTCGACACCTCGCTGACCTACGCCGGGCCGTCACTGTTCCTGAAGGCCCTCTGACCGGGCGAGGACCTCACGGGCGGACCGGACCACGGCCTCGTCGACCATGCGGCCGTCGGCGTCCACGGCGACCCCGGTGCCCGATGACAGCAGGGCCACGGTCGCGCGCGCCTTCTCGACCTCCTCGGCCGACGGCGTGAAGACCGCGTTGATCGTGGCCAGCTGCGTGGGGGTGATGGCGGTGCGGGCGCGGAAGCCCTGACGCAGCAACAGTTCCGTGGTCCGTTCGAGGTCGGACAGGTCACGGACCGCGGTGTGGACCGGGCCGACGGGTGGTAGCAGCCCGGCCGCCGCGGACGCGACGACGACCGCGGACCGGATCGGCCACAGCTCCTCGCGGTCGGGGCCGGGCCGCAGGTTCAACTCCCCCGCGAGGTCCGCCTCCCCCAGCCCGAGGCGGACCACGCGGGGCGACTCGGCGACCGCGTGCAGATGGCGCAACCCACGCGCGGTCTCCAGGAGTGCCAGCACCGGCACCCGTCGCGACCCTAACAGCACGTCCACTTCGGACAGGAGAGCGGGCTCGGCTTTCGGCACGACCACACCCGCCAGCCCCGGCCGGTCCGCGACCGCCGCGAGGTCGTCGGCGGGCGTGTCCGCGTTGATGCGCACCCACGCGGTGCCCGTGTCCAGATAGGACGCCACCGCGGTCCGCGCCGCCCCCTTGTTCGCCACCGCGACGGCGTCCTCGAGGTCGGCGATCAGCGCGTCCGCGCCCCGGCGGGCCGCGCCGTCGAGCAGGCGCGACTGGTCGCCGGGGACGTACAGGTAACTGCGCGGCGTCATGCGCCCGTCGGCCGCTTGAGGTACTGCCCGACCGGCTCGCCGACGACCTTGCCGGACTCCAGCACCCGGTGGCCGCGGACGAACGTGTCGGTCACGGCCGCGGTCATCGAGAAGCCCTCGAACGGCGTGTACTCCTGCGTGGACTCGGAGTCGGCCGCGCGGACGGTCCAGTCGACGGTCGGGTCGACCAGCGCGATGTCCGCGTCGAAGCCCACGCCGATGGCGCCCTTGTTCCGCAGTCCGAAGCGGGTGGCCGGGTTCCACGAGGTCAGCCTGGCGATCTCGCCGGGCGGCAGGCCCCGCTTCGCGCCCTCGGTGACCAGGCCGGGCAGGAGGTACTCGGCACCACCGAAGCCAGACTTGGCGAGGAACACGTTGTCACGCGGGTCGCCGAACTTCTGCTCGTCGCGGCAGCACGCGTGGTCGGACACCACCCAGTCGACGTCACCGGCGAGCACGTGGCCCCACAGCGCCTCGACGTCGGCGCGCGGGCGGATCGGCGGGTTGACCTTGGCGCCGAGCCCGGACGCGGTGTCGATGTCGGCGAGCAGGTGCCCGACCGTGACCTCGCGGCGGAACCGGATGTGCGGGAACGCCGTCGCCATCCGCAGCGCCGCGTCCATGGCCTTCGCCGACGACAGGTGCAGCAGGTTGATGGTCGGCAGGCCGGTCTCGTGCGCCAGGTAGGACGCGATCGACACGGCGAGGCCCTCGGAGTGCTGCGGGCGGGACGCCGAGTACGCGGCGAGGCCGGTGAGCGCGCCCTCCTCCTCGACGAGCTTGGTGTACGCGGTCATGATCTCCGCGGTCTCGCAGTGCAGCGACAGCGAGATCTCGTCGGCCAGTTCGGGGAACTGCTCGCGGGCGGCCTGGATGCCGCGCATCACGAACTCGAAGTGCGCGTAGTCGTACCGCTCGCCCTCGGGGATCATGAGGAACGAGTTCTGGTCGGCGGACCGGCCGTGCAGGCCGTGGCTGCCGTAGAACATGAACACCTTGAACGAGGTCACGCCGTGGTCGCGGACGAGCGCGGGGATCTCGTCGATGTGCTCACGCATCATCGGCGCGAGGTGGTAGGCGTAGTCCACGTAGGCCTTGCCGTCGGTCAGCGAGAGCACCTCGGGGAACACATCGGCGTACGCGCCGCCCTTGTTGAGGTAGTACTGGCCGGTGCGCATGTAGTTCAGCGCGGACGTCACGCCGCCCTGCGCGCACGCGCGGCTCTCGGACGCGGCGTCGACCGGCAGCGGGTTGTAGATGCCCCAGTGCTGGTGGGCGTCCACCACGCCGGGGAACGCGAGCTTGCCGCCACCGTCCACGACGGACGTGGCGGTCGCCGGGTCGATGCCCGGTACGACCCGGACGATCTTCCCGTCCTTGACGCCGATGTCGGCGCGCTGGGCTTCCGGCCGGTCGTGGTGGACGACCTTGACGTTGGTGACGAGGAGGTCGAGCTGTTCAGTCATGATCGTCTCCCGGTGACTCTAGGCGGGTGAGGGGGCGCAGCAACGCGGCGAGGTCGGCGACCGAGTCGAGGGTCAGCGCCAGCTCCCGCACGGTCGCAGCGGTGGCGGGGGCGAGACGGCCGGCGACGTTGTCGGTGAACTTCGCCGCCAGCTCTGCTTCGGACAGTGGCCGGGCCGGGCCGCCGCGGTTGGCGAGCACCTCGGCCGTCCACTCGCGACCGTCGGCGGTGCGCACGGTCACGATCGCGGGGAACTGGTTGGGGAAGATGGCGTCGCAGCGGTCGTCGCCGGTGACGGTCACCTTCGCCATGAGCGCGCGACGGGCCGGGTCGGCGGCGAGCGCGTCGGTGAAGTCGGCGAGCCCGGCACCGAGGCCCTGCCCGCCGAGCAGCCCGGTCACCACGGCGTAGGGGCCGCTGAACTGGGCCTGGTACCCCGTGGCCGGGGCACGTTTGGTCTCGATCGGCTGGCCGATCGTGCGGATCACCGCGGTCGGCACGCGCAGCTCGATCGACTCGATCTCGTCCACGGGCACGCCCCGGGCACGCAGTTCCGCGCCCGCGTCGATGGCGGTGTGGGTGAAGTGGTTGGCCGGGTACGGCTTGAAGAAGATGCCCGGCACCGCCCACTCCTCGCCGAGGCCGCCCGCGACCTGGTCGAGGTCGGTCTGGTCGCGGAGGAACGCCTGGAAGAAGCCGAACCGGCCTTCGAGGACGGTCGGCGGACCGGTGAACCCGCGCCGCACCAGCCCGGCCGCGGTGACCGCGGACTGGGCGGCCCACCCGCAGTGCAGCCGCTTGACCGTGCCGCCGGTGCGGTTGGCCTCGATGACGCCGGACGCGAACGACGCGGTGACGCCGAGCGCGTGCAGCACGCCCTCCTCGCCGAGCCCGAAGAGCAACGCGGCGGCGGCGGCCGCGCCCATGGCGCCGCAGATGGACGTGGCGTGCTGGCCGTGTTCGAAGTAGACGGAGTTGCCGAGGTCGCGGTCGTAGCCCGCCATGCCGAGCCGGACCGCGATCTCCAGCCCGACGGCGACGGCGGCGACCGTATCCCGGCCGGACGCGCCTGCCGCCTCGGCCGCGGCCAGGGCGGCCGGGACGACGCTGGCGCTGGGGTGCAGCACCGACGGCAGGTGCGTGTCGTCGTAGTCCAGCGAGTGGGCCAGGACACCGTTGACGAAGGCGGCGCTCGCGGCGGGCACCGGCTCGGCGAGCCCGATCGCGCTCGCCTGCTGCCTGCCGCCCTGCTCGGCGGCGTGCGCGAGGATCGCCTGGCTCGTCGGCAGCGCCTGCGCGGCCACGCACAGCCCGAGCACGTCGAGCACGCGCTGCCGCACGGACGCGACGACGTCGGCCGGTGGCCCGTCGGCGAACGTCCGCGCCGCGAACGACGCGAGCCGCTGCGCGAGAGTTGGAGACTCCACTGTGGTCACGCGCCCACCACCGCGAGCGGCCGCACAGGGGAGCCCGTCGCGCCGAACAGGGGCAGCGGCGACAGGACGAACAGGAACTCGTGCACGCCCGCGGCGGCGACGCCCTCCAGGTTGAGCGCCTCGATGATGTAGACGCCGCGTTCGACGAGCAGCACGCGGTGCGCGGGCAGGCTCGTGTGGCCCGCGCCGGGGGCGAGGCGCTCGAACGCGATGGTGTCCGCGCCGACGGCGTGGGCGCCCTTGTCGGCGAGCCAGACCGCACCCGCCTCCGAGACACCGGGCACGCCCGTGGACTTCCCTTGGTACACCGAGGGATCCGGGTCGTCGAACAACCGGCCCCAGCCGCTGCGCACCAGCACGACGTCACCGGCACGCACGGGCGTGTCCTGCCGCTTCTCCGCGGCTTCCAGGTCCGCCGGGGTGATCTCGTAGCCCGCGTCGCAGCCGACCGGGATGCCGAGCGCGGCAGGCACGTCGAGCAGCACGCCGCGGCGGACCATCGGCTTGATGGTGTGCGCGCCCAGCTCGACGAACTTGCCGCCGCGTCCGGCCTCGAACGCGTCGGAGCCGTCGACCAGCCTGCCGTTGTGCGAGACGTGGGCGAACGCGTCGATGTGGGTGCCGACGTGCGTGCCCATCGTGATCATGTCGTTGGCGGCCGACCCACCGTCGGCACGGACCATGTCGCCGTGGCGGCGCGGCAGCGCGTGCCAGAACGCCGGGTGGTTGGGCGACTGCGGCATCCCGACCCGCAGCTCGCGGCCGAGGTCGTGGACGGTCAGTCCACTCTCGACGGCCTGCAGCAACGTCTCGGTCGTCTGTGCTGTCGTCATCAGGCCACCACCCGCTCCGCGCGCAGGCGCGCCAGCTCGTCCGCGTCCACTCCCAGTTCCCCCAAAACGTCGTCGGTGTCCGCCCCCAGCGCCCGGCCGGTGAACCGGATCCGGCCGGGCGCGCGCTCGGCCCGCCACATCACGTTGTGCATCAGCAGCGGCCCGAAGTCCTCGTCCTGCGCGGTGGTCAGCATCTCCGTGGTGCGCACGTGCTCGTCCTCGACGAGGTCGCGTGCGCTGTAGATCGGGGCGATCGCGGCGCCCGCGTCGGCGAACGCGGCGGTCACCTCCGCCTCGGTGCGTTCCGCGATCCAGCCGCCCACGTACTCGTCGAGCAGGTCGGCGTGGCCGGCGCGGCCGAGCCCGGTGGCGAACCACGGCTCGTCGACGACCTCGGGGTGCCCGACCAGCTCCATGACCCGTTCGGCGATCCGCTGCGCGCTCGTGGACACGGCGAGCCAGCGGCCGTCCTTGGTGCGGTAGGTGTTGCGCGGCGCGTTGTTGGTGGACCGGTTGCCGTGCCGCTCGCCGACGATCCCGAGCTGGTCGTACACCGTCGGGCCGGGCCCGACCGCGTCCATGATCGGTTCGAGCAGGTTCATGTCGATGATCTCGCCGCGGCCGCCGTTGCGTTCACGGGCGTACAGCGCCATCACCGCCGCCGACGACGCCGCGATGCCGCAGATGCTGTCGGCGAGCCCGAACGCGGGCAGCGTGGGCGGGCCGCCGGCCTCGCCGGTGAGGTGCGCGAACCCGCTCATGGCCTCGGCGAGCGTGCCGAAGCCCGCGCGCGGGGCGTACGGGCCGGTCTGGCCGAAGCCGGTGATCCGCACGATCACGAGTGCCGGGTTGACCTCGTGCAGCTGCTCCGGGCCGATGCCCCAGCGCTCGAGGGTGCCGGGGCGGAAGTTCTCGACGAGCACGTCGGCGGTGGCTGCGAGGCGCAGCAGCAGGTCCGCACCCTCGCGAGTGGACAGTTTCAGGCCGACGGTGCGCTTGTTGCGGGAGATCTCCTTCCACCACAACGGGATCCCGTCCTTGGCCTCGCCGTGGCCGCGCATGCCGTCACCCGCCTCCGGGTGCTCGATCTTGACCACGTCCGCGCCGTGGTCGCCGAGGATCCGGCAGCACAGTGGGCCGGCGAGGATCGTCGAGACGTCCAGCACCCGCACCCCGGTGAGAGGTCCGTCCTGCATCAATCCCCCTGTCCAATGGGTCCTGTTCCGCTATATGTAACGCCGGTCCGCTCAGAGGTTAAGTCGCGGGCGACGCCAGGGTCAACCTCAGCGGGCCGCACCTTGTGTGAGACCCATCGCCAGATGCCGCCGTTGACCGCTGCGACCAGGCCCGCGACCGCCGCGCACGCCGCCATGGCGAGCCATCCGGTGCCGTAGCCGTACCGCTCCGTGAGCGCACCCACGAGCAGCGGACCGGCGATCCCGCCCGCGCAGCCACCCGCCTGGACCAGCGCCGTCGACGCGCCGGGTGCGTCCGGATGGGACTGCACGACGGCGAGCCCGAGCACGCCGGTCCAGCCCCAGCCCGCGGCACCGGCGAGCAGCGCGCCCGCCCAAGCGGTCGGCGCCGAAGGCACCACGAGCAACGCGAACCCGGCGGCCCCGGCCAGGAGCAGCGCGGCGGACGTGGCCCGGCCGGGCACCCGCACACCCAGCAGCCCGAGCACCATGCGCACGCCGATGGTCGCCGCGCTGGTCGCGGCGAGGGCCACTCCGGCCGTGCCCGCCGCCATCCCCAGCTCCACGCCGTGGCCGACGAAGAACGTGGACAGCGCGGTCGCGGCCGCCGAGCCGAGGAAGAACATCCCGGTGACCAGCAGCAGCGGCGTGATCGGCTGCAGCGGCGCCTGTGTCACCGGCCGGTCCGCACCGGCCATGGCGGGCACGGGCAGCAGGAGGACCAGCACCACGAGCACGGCCCCGATCCCGAACACGACCCGCCAGTGCACGACCGCGGCCAGCGTGGGCACGCACATCCCGGCGATCAGCGTGGCGGCGGGGATCGACGACCGTTCCAGCGCGAACGCGAGCGGCCGTCGTCCGGCCCGCACGACCCGCACGATGATCATCCCGCCGACCGGTGCCGCGACCGTCGACCCGACGCCACCGATCGCCATGGCCACCAGCAGCCCCGGGTACGTCCCGCCGAGCACCGCGACCGAGGTCAGGCAGGCCGCCGCACCCGCGATGGCCAGGCGGGCGGAGGTGCGCGGGCCCATGCGGTCGACGATCCGGCCGCCGACCGGCAACAGCACCGCGCCGACCCCGAAGAACACGGAGACGACGGCACCCAGCTGTGTCGCCGACAGGCCGAGGTCCGCCCGCACCGCCACGCCGACCGCCCCGACCAGGTAGAGCGGGAACATGTAGCCCGCCCCGATCAGGACGGCGAGCGTGACCGCGCGACGGGCCGGGGTCAACCCCAGATCTCGTCGGCATAGGTGATGTTCACGTCCGTGTGCCAGCCCGTCTCCGGGTCCTGGCCCCACTTCTCCCGCCACTTCGCCGCGTGCTCGAGCACCGCCGGGTCGCCGTGGTGGAGCTTGCCGCCCGCGTGGAACGCGTCGAGGTCGTCGACGAACATGAGGTCGAAGTGGCGGAACCACTCCTGCCCACGCGCGTTCTGCCGCACCACGTAGTTGGCGTAGTTCTGGATGCCCGGGTGCCGGCGGAAGACGGGGTAGTCGACCGTCCTCGTGTACTCGGCGTACTCCTCCAGCGGGACGCCGGGCTTGATGTTGTAGGTCAGCAGGACGAGCTTGCGTGCCATGGTGTGTCTCCTCCTCAGAGCGCGCGGCCGAGGACGTGCGCCTCGGTCATCGCTTCCAGCAGGGTTCTCGGGGCGACCGCGTCGCCGATGACGTGCACGGACAGCCCGGCGTCGGCGAGCGGCGCCGCCAGGTCGTCGCGTGCGGCGGGTGGGTCGAGCGCGACCACGTCGGTCACGTCCGGGACGGTGGTGGCCGCGTCGACGAGCGTGCTCGTGATGTGCACGGCGCCGTGGTCGACGGTGGCGGTGGCGGACGTCCACAGCTGGACGCCGAGGTTCCGCAACCGTTCGACGGCGGTCATGCGGCTGTACTCGGTGACGCCCCACAGCGCGGTGCCCGCCGCGGTGACCAGGTGCACGGTGGCGCCGCCGCGGGCCGCGGTCTCGGCGACGGACGCGGCGGTCCAGCCGCCGTCGTCGTCGAGCACCAGCAGCGTCCGGTCCGTCCAGGACGCGCCGCTCAGGACGTCGTGGGCGGTGAGCGCACGGCCCCAGCCGGGCACGTCGCGTGCCGTGTGCCGGGCGCCGGTGGCGAGCACGACCGTGTCGGATCGTGCTGCGAGCACCTCGTCCACTGTGGCCGGTGTGCTCGTCCGCACCGGGACGTCCAGGTCCGCGAGGCGGCCCTGTAGGTGGGCCCGAAGCCGGTCGAGGTCCCCACGACCTGCACCGCGACGACCGATCCGCAGCTGACCGCCCGGCTCGGGCCCGGTCTCCCACACCTGCACGGAGTGCCCGCGCGCCGCGGCCAGGCGCGCGGTCTCCATCCCCGCCGGTCCCCCGCCGACGACCAGCACCCGCGCGGGTTCCGGCGACGTGCCCGGCTCTTCCGGCCACTCCGCCTCACGCCCGACGCGCGGGTTCATCATGCAGGTCATCGGCCGGTGGCCGGCGATCTCACCGATGCAGAAGTTGCAGGACACGCACGGCCGGATCCGGTGCTCCTCACCGGCCGCGGCCTTGGCGAGCAGGTTCGGGTCGGCGATGTGCGCGCGAGTCATGGCGACGGCGGCGAGCAGCCCGGTGGCGAGCCCGCGTTCCGCGTCGGCGAGGTCGAGGAACCGGCACGCCGCGAACACGGGCGTGTGGGTGCACTCCTTCGCCACGGCGAGCGTGTCGTCCAGGTACGGGGTGTGGCCCTCGCTCATGTCGGCGACGTGGTGGCCGATCGACGGGACCGTGTAGGAGGCGAGGGACACGTTGAGGAACCCGATGGGACGGGTGGTGTCGAGCAGGTGCGCGATGCGCCGCCCGGCGTCGAGGTCCTGGCCGCCCGCGACGAGTTCGTCGGCCGACATGCGGACGCCGACGACGACCTGGTCACCGACCGCGTCCAGGACCGCGTCGAGTACCTCCAGGGGATAGCGGAGGCGGTGGGTCTCGCTGCCGCCGTACTCGTCGCCGCGGTCGTTGCTGGCCGGGGAGATGAACTGGTGCAGCAGGTGCCCGTGTCCGAAGTGGACCTCGACGCCCTGGAAACCGGCCTGTACGGCCAGCTTCGCCGCCTGTACGTAGGCGTCGCGGACCTCGGTCATGTCGCGGCGGGTCATGGCGTGCGGGACGTGGCCGCCCGCGGTCCAGCGGCGGCTCGTCGGGCCCCACGCGGCGGTGCGCCGGAAGACGTTCTCGCTGTGCCGCCCCGCGTGCGTGATCTGGCTGAACACCGCGGCGCCCTCGGTCCGGACCGCCTCGGTGATCTTCGTCAGCATCGGGAGCGCCGCCGGGTCCGCGGCGAGACCGCCCGCGCGGCCCAGGCTCGTCGTGTGCACGCGCAGCGGTTCGGTGATGATCAGCCCGGCGCCGCCGCGGGCGCGTTCCCGGTGGTAGGCGACGTGGCGTTCGGTCGGCAGGAAGTCCGCGCCGAAGTTGGTGGTGTGCGCGGACACGAACACCCGGTTCCGCAGGGTGAGCCCGCCGACCTCGACCGGGGAGAAGACGTGGGGGTAGGGCGTCATGGCCGCCACTCCGGCGCCAGGTCGTCGGTGGTGCGGGCGTCGAGCACGCCGGTCTCGGCGAGGTCGTTCCACACCCACTGCTCGACGATCAGGCCGTCCCGCAGGCGGAACCGGTCGACGTACCGCACGTGGTCGAACCGCACGCCGTGGTTGTTCTCGCCGAACAGCCTGCCGATGGAGTAGACGAGAGTGCCGTCCTCGCCCGTCTCGTAGCGGTCGCGGTGCTTGCCGACCGAGCGGTAGCGGCCCGTGCTCGCCGCGGCCAACTCGTCCAGGCTGCGGTAGCGCTTCCCGCCGGGGAAGACCAGTTCGGCGTCCGGTGCGAGGTGGCGGGCGGCGTCGTCCCGGCGGCCTTCCTCGACCGCGGCGAGGTAGTCGTCCACGAACTTCATTTCCCCGCCGCCTTCCGGACGGCCGCGACGATCGTGTTGTAACCGGTGCAGCGGCACAGGTTCCCATTGATCGCACGGTGGATGTCGTCGTCGGTGATGTCGCGGCTGGGGTCCGGTGTGGACTCCACGAGTTCCCTGGCCGTGAGCAGCATGCCGGGCAGGCAGAACCCGCACTGGAAGCCGAACTCGTCCCAGAACGCCTGCTGCACGGGGTGCAGCTCGTCACCGTCGGCGAGCGACTCGATGGTCTCGACATTCGCCCCGTCCGCCGACAGTGCGAGGACCGAGCACGACTTGGTGGTCTGCCCGTCGACGACGACCGTGCAGGCGCCGCAGTCGCCGGTGAGGCAGCCGACGTGCGTGCCGGTCAGGCCGACCTGTTCGCGGATGGCGTGCACGAGCAGCGTGCGCGAGTCGACGTCGAACTCGTGCTCGACCCCGTTGACGGTCAGCTTCATGCCGCCTCCTCCAAGGCACTGGCCACCGAGCGGGCGGCGATCACGGGCGCGATCCGCGTCCGGTAGTGGCCGGGGGCGAGCACGTCGTCCCACGGCTCGGTGAGCACCCGGTCCACGGCGGGCCGCAGCTGCTCCCGCCAGGACTCCCGTGCCACCTCGACGGTCACCGGCTTGGCCGCGGCGCCGCCCAGCACGACCCTGATCGTCGGCCCGACGACCGTGGCGGCGGTGACGATCGGCCAGCTGCCCTCGACGAGCTTGAACTTCAGGTAGCCAAGCGCCCCGGCGGGGTCCGGCACGGCGATCGCGGTGAGCACCTCGTCAGGCTCACGCACGGTCCGGAACGCGCCGAGGAAGAAGTCGGCGGCCGCGACCTCACGCACTCCCCCGGCCTTCGCGAGGCGCAGCCGGGCACCCAGCGCCACGAGGGCCGCGGGGACGTCCGACGACGGGTTCGCGTAGCTCGCCGACCCGCCCACGGTGCCGCGGTTGCGGATCTGCGGGCCGCCGGTGATGCCGCGGGCGACGGTCGCGAGCAGCGGCACGTCCGAGCGTTCCAGCTCGGTGTACGTGGTCATCGCGCCGATCACCCAGCCGCCGTCGCCGCGGGTGATGCCCGCGAGCCCGGCCTTCGCGAGGTCGACGACCGCGGCGGGACGGACCTTGCCGTGCGTCATGTCCGGCACGACCATGGTGCCGCCGCCGACCACCACGGCGTCGCCGTCGGCGAGCGCGGCGGTCACACCGTCCACATCGGAGGGTCTCGTGTACCTCATGGGCGTGCCTCGTCGATCAGGGCCAGCACGTTCGGCGGGCTGAGCGGAACACCGCGGACGGTGACGCCGAACGGGGCGAGCGCGTCCTCGACCGCGTTCGCGACGGCCGCCTGCGCGCCGCCGACCCCGGCCTCACCGGCGCCCTTGTTGCCGTGCATGGTGAACGGGCTCGGGGTGACCTGGTGGATCATCCGCAGCAACGGGATGTCACCGGCGCGCGGCAACAGGTAGGTCTTGAAGCGGTTGGACGCCAGGCTGCCGTCGGCACCGAACACCAGCTGCTCGGACAGCGCGCTGCCCAGACCCATCGTCACCGCACCCCGCGCCTGGCCCTCGACCAGCAGCGGGTTGATCATGGTGCCGCAGTCGTGGGCCATCACGTAGTCGGCGAGCGTGACCTTGCCGGTCTCCGCGTCCACCTCGACCACCACGGCGTGCAGGCTCGACGAGTACGTCGGGTACGGCTGGATGCGGCCCAGCTCGTCGGGGACGTGGTCGATGTTGCCGGGTTTGTAGGCGCGGGTGGACTCGAGCACCGGCTCGATGTCGCCGATCGCGAACGCGCGGGTCAGCAGCGCACGGGCCACCTCGCGCACCGGCACCTCCCGGCCCCCGCCGAACGCGACCCCGCCGCGGATGTCCACGTACTCGGTTTCCAGCAGCAGTGCCGCGACGGCGAGGAGCTTGGCCCGCACATCCCGTGCCGCGAGCGCCGCCGAGCCGCCGCCGACGACCATGCTGCGCCCGGAGAAGTTGCCGAACCCGTTGGGACACCGGTCGGTGTCGCCCTGCACCAGCTCGACCCACTCGATCGGCACGCCGAGCTCGGTGGCGACGATCTGCGCGATGCCGGTGTCGTTGCCGCCGCCCGGTGAGGTGACGCCGGTCAGCACGGTGACCATGCCGGTGACGCTCATCCGCACGGTCGTCGTGTCGAACCCGGAGACGAACGTGCCGGGACTGTCGGACGACTCGGGCGTCAGCTCGAAACCCAGCCCGATGCCCAGGTACCGCTGCTGCGCGCGCAGTGCCGCCTGCCGCTCACGGACCCCGGCGTAGTCGACCTCGGCCAGGGTCTTGTCGAGGAGGCCGACGAAGTCGCCGCTGTCGATGTTGAGGCCGGTGGCCGTGCGGTACGGGAACTCGCGGACGAAGTTGCGGCGGCGAACCTGCGCCGGGTCCATGCCCAGCTCGCGGGCCACCAGGTCGACCGCGCGCTCCATGACGAAGTGCGCGGCGTCCTTGCCGAACCCGCGGGCGGCGTTGAGCGGCGGTTTGTTGGTGCACACGATGTCCAGCTCGACGCGCACGTTCTGAACCGCGTACCCGGACGGCTGTGTGGTGGCGGACATGTTCGGCATCGCCCAGCCGGCCTGTGCGGTCAGCGCGCCGATGTCGGCGACGATCTCGTTGACCAGCCCGGTGATCCGGCCGTCGCGGGTCGCGCCGACCCGGAACCGGTGGACCTGTTCGCGGGCACCGGCCATGAGCGTCTCGCGACGGTCCTCCACCCACTTCACAGGTGCCCCGGCGAGCATCGACAGCAGCGCCACCAGCGTTTCCTCGGGATGGCCCTGCATCTTCAGCCCGAACGAGCCGCCGACCTTCGCGGTGATCACCCGGATGCGGCTCTCGTCGACGCCGAGGCTGACGGACAGCATCCACCGCAGCTGGTGCGGGTTCTGGCAGGACGCGTGCACGGTGAGCGTGCCGTCGCGCCACGACGCGAGGTAGCCACGCGGCTCGATCGGCGCGGTGGTGGTGCGGGAGATCCGCAGCTCACCTTCGACGACCACGTCCGCGGCGGCCAGTGCGCCGTCGGGGTCGCCGGAGCCGTACCGGTTGTGCGACACGACGTTGCCCGGCCAGTCCTCGTACAGCCGCGGCGCGCCGGGTGCCATCGCGGCGTCCGCGTCGAGCACGTGCGGCAGCACGTCGTACTCCACCCGCACCAGGTCGGCCGCCGCCTCGGCTTCGAGCCGCGACGCGGCCACGACCGCGGCGACCGGCTGTCCCACGTGCACGACCTTGTCGACCTGCAGGCACCGGATGTCCGTGCGGTTGCCGCCCCGCGCGGCGGGGTCGATGAAGTAGGGCACCGGCCCCGCGTGCTTCGCGGCCTGCGCCCCGGTCAGCACCAGCGCGACGCCGGGCGCCGCCTCCGCCTCGGTCGTGTCGATCGAGACGATCC
Organism: Actinophytocola sp. NPDC049390; assembly: GCF_044466355.1. Lineage (NCBI taxonomy): Bacteria > Bacillati > Actinomycetota > Actinomycetes > Pseudonocardiales > Pseudonocardiaceae > Actinophytocola > Actinophytocola sp. NPDC049390. The sequence continues at coordinate 925,644 of NZ_JBITMQ010000001.1, read as the reverse complement.
GCCCGTGCGCGACCGTGCTGCGCACGACGACCGCGTGCAGGAGCCCCTCGGGACGGATGTCGTCGAGGAAGGTCGCGCGGCCGGTCAGCAGCGCGGCGCCGTCCCGCTTGCGCGGGGACGCACCGATACCGGCCTGGACGGGTGCCGCGGGTGCCGTCATCACGGCATCGCCACCCGCAGGCGCCTCCCGGTGCGGTACACGGGGTTGCGCTTGTCGACGTCGAGCTTGTGCACCTCGCCGTTGCCGTCCACAGCGGACTGGAGGCCGCCGGTGACGCCGGGCGTGGAGGTGATGAAGAACTTCTGGCCGTCCTTGGTCGGGAACGGCGGCTCGTGCCAGGTGCCGCGGTGGATGTTCAGGATCACGTCACCGGGCACGAGGAAGGCGCGGATCGACGAGAAGTCGGGGAACCCGTCGACGAGCGGCGCGTCGGGCGGGGCGGCGACCGACACGAACGGGTCGCCGTTCAGCGGGATGAACGTCTGGGTCATGCCGTGGTGGCGTTCCATGTACCGGATGTCGCCGCCGCGGTAGCCGACGCGGAACAGGATGAACTCGGGCCGCTCGTCGACCTGCAGCACGACCGGGCCGTGGATGGCGTTGAGGCCGTTGTACAGGTCGATCGGCAGCTTCTGCGTGGTCTCCAGCGAGACGACCTCGCCGAACGGCGCGAACGCCTCGGCGGTGACCGGCTCCGGGGTGATGGTGAAGATGTCGGTGTGGATATCGGTCACGGGGTTCTCCTTCACGGGCGCGTGGCCAGCGGCGCGGTCAGCTCGCGCACGGGCGTGGCCTCGGGTGGAGCGAGCAGCAGGTCGGCCGTCTGTCGGGCGATCCGTTCCCCGAACGCGGACCCGACATAGCCGTCGAACTTGGCGAGGAGCTGCTCGCGGGTGAGCGGTGCACGGCTGTCCCCGGCCGGGACGTCCACTGTCTTCGTGTGCCTCGTGCCGTCGGCGGTCGTGATCGTGACGCGCGTGGCGGTGTACTCCGGGTAGCGCGCCTCCAGGTCGTCGGCGCGACGCAGGCGCACCAGGTCGGCGACGCGCAGCACGGCCGGGTCGGTGCGGCGGCCCTCGTCGTACTGGGCGCCGGTCACGTCCCGGTCGGCGACCGCCGCGCCCACCACGTACGGCAGGCTCAACGTGCAGGCCACCGTGGACGGATCGGTGCCGACGGGCCGGTCGACGAGCAGGAGCGCGATGTCGTAGGTCTCCACGTCCACGTCGGTGACGGTCGCCGGGTCGAGGTCGTGCTCGATCGCGAGCTCGACCGCGGCCTGCCCGGCGCCGTGCGTGTGCCGGCAGCCCGCGTACCGCTTCTGGTGCACGTCGAGGATCGTCCACTCGGTACCGAGGTCGTCGGTCGTGTCGGTGACCTCTTCGCCACCCAGCACCGCGACGAGCCCGCGTGGGTGCTCGACCACCTCTCGCCAGCCGGTCAGCCCGGCGGCGGCGTGCTGCGCGCCCTCGACCCCGGCCCGTGCGAGCTGTCCCGCGAACGCGGGCTTCGCCGACGGACCGGCGAAGATCGACTCGATGAGGACGGCCGGGGCGAAGAACGCGGCCGCGCCGATCGCGTCGGCGATGCCGTCCTCCTTGAGCCCCAGCAGTCTGGCGCACCCGGCGGCCGCGCCGAACGTCGCCGCGATCGGGAACCAGCCGGCCTGCGTCGCCCTCGGGTGGGTGGCGCGGCCGATGCGGTCGGCCACCTCGTACGCGACGACGGCGGCGGTGAGCAGGTCACGCAGCTCGGCACCGGTCTCCTCGGCGACCGCGAGCAGCGCGGGCAACGTGTGGGAGGGGTGGAAGCCGCCGAACCGGTAGCCGTCCTGGTGTTCGAACACGTCCGCGGCGGCGCCGTTGCAGAAGGCCGCGTCCGGTGCAGGGGCGGAGAACCCGGCACCGAACACGGTGGCGACCGGCCGCCCGCCGCGCGAGCGCACCAGGTCGATCATGGTGGACACCTCGGGTGTCCGGGCACCGCCGACCGCCGCGCCGACGAAGTCGGTGAGCAACGCCCCCGCCTTCGCCACCACCGCGTCCGGCAGGTCCGCATAGGACAGACGAGCCGCGAACGCGGCCATCGCCCTGGTCTGTGGTACGGCCGTCACGCGTGGCCACCGAGCTGCTTGCGCAGTTGCCCCACCATCTCGCCGAACCGGGGGTCGCCGGACACCGACAGGTCACGCGGCCGCTCGAAGTCGACCTCGATGACGTCCTGCACCCGGCCTGGCCGCTGCGACAGCAGCACGACCCGGTCGGCGAGGAACACCGCCTCCGAGATCGAGTGCGTGACCAGCACGATGGTCTTGCCGGTCTCCAGCCACAGCCGCTGCAGCAGCAGGTTCATCGAGTCGCGGGTCATCGCGTCGAGCGCGCCGAACGGCTCGTCCATCAGCAGGATCGACGGGCGGTGGATGAGCGCGCGGGCGATCGCGACACGCTGCTGCATGCCGCCGGACAGCTGCTTGGGGTAGTGGTCGAGGAAGTCCTCCAGACCGACGAGCCCGGCCAGCTCCTCCGCGCGTGCCTTCCGCTCCGCACGGCCGACTCCCTTGGCCTCCAGCGGCAGCGCGATGTTGCGCCACACCTTGCGCCACGGCATCAGGTTCGGCGCCTGGAACACGAAGCCCAGCGAGCCGAGCGTGTCGCGGGCGGGCTTCATGTCGCGGCCGGTGAACAGGGGCTTCCCACCGATCTCGATCGTGCCCTCGGTGGGTGGGATCAGCCCGGCGAGCATGCGCAGGAGCGTCGTCTTGCCGCAGCCGGACGGGCCCAGCAGCACGACGAACTCCCCGGGCTTCACCTCGAGGTCGGTCGGCAGCAACGCCTGGACGGGGCCCGCGCTCGCGGCGTAGGTCTTGCCGACGCCACGCACGGAGATCGCGTCCCCCGCGATCACGTTCTCGGTCATCGCACTCTCCCGGGTGGTGCTGTCAATCACGATGTTCGCTCCGCAAGCTTCGCTCAGTCGACATAGGCCTGCCTCGCCAGCTCGTCCCACGCGCCACCCGGCGCGGGGTCCCGGTACTCGGTCGTGGTGGTCGCGTCGGACCGGATGAACGACATCGTCCCGCCGCGCGAATAGAGCGGCCCGTGGAAGATCCCGGGCGAGCGGAAGAAGTACGAGCCCTCCCGCATCACACCCCGGGCTCCCATGAGGACGTCGCCGTAGATCTTGTACGACTCCTCGTACACCGGGTGCGCCTCCTCGGACTCCGAGCGCCAGCCCGGCATCATCGCGGCCAGGTAGATGTAGGCGCGGTCGTCCTTGCGCAGTGTCTTGAGCATCGCGCCGGGCTGCAGCTCGACCTCACCGCTCCACGTCGCGGGTGTCCACTGGAGACGTTCGGTGTGGGTGACGGAGACGACCCCCGTGTCCCCGTCACCCGGCTCGAAGGCGGGCGTGCCCCAGAACCCGCAGTACAGGACCAGTCCGCGCACGCCCGGCACCAGGTCGACCTCGGCGCCCGCCGCGACGTGCACGTAGTCGTTGACCTCGATCGGCTCGCCGTTCAGCACACCGCCGCCGGACAGCACGTAGATGTCGGCCTCGGCGGCGAGCACGCCGCGCTGCGGGTCGACCACCCGCTGCACCGCGGTCTCGGCGCCGTCACCGAGGTCCCGGCTGAGCACCCGCTTGCGGCCGCCGCCGACGAAGCCGAACTCGCCCCGCGCGGGGCGTTCCCACGGCACGTCCGCGCTGTCGATGAAGTCCACATCGGACCTGTTCCACATCAGGCACTCCCCGCGATCCGGCGGCCGAGCAGACGTCCGAACGACATCGCGGGCGTCACGCTCATGCCGCTGACGAACGACTTGCCCGACAGCGTGCTGCCGCCGAGCACCTCCCCCGCCGCGTACAGGTTCTCGATCGGCCCGGCGCCGCCGAGGACCCGCAGGTCCGCGTCGACGACCAGCCCGGCCGGGCTCTTCAGCGTCGAGCCGTGGTTGCGCACCGCGTAGAACGGCGCCTTCTCGATCGGCAGCGGCAGGTGCGCGCGCCCGAGGGCGTCCACACCGGACTCGACCGCCGCGTTGTACTCGTCGACCGACCGCCGCAGCCCGGCCGGGTCGATCCCGGCACGCTCGGCCAGCTCCTCGATCGTGTCGGCCGTGGCGAACGACGGGTGCGTCGCGAACGCCTCACCCAGGTCCTCGTCCGCCCAGGTGGGGAACAACGCGGGTGCCTTCTGCCGCACGCCGTCGTCGTAGACCACCCAGAACCGCAGGCCCGGCTGGTCGAGCAGCGCGTTCTCCCGGACGTCGACGCTGTCGGCGTCCTCGGCGACGAACCGCTCGCCGCGTTCGTTGACGTGGATCTCCCACGGCAGCCGCGACTGCGGCGTGAGCTGCGGGTAGTCGTCGAGCGGGACCGTCTTCGACGGGCTGTCCGGCAGCAGCACGCCGCCGTACGTGGGCAGGAACTTGTCCCCGCCGTGGGTGCGGGCGCCGAGGTCCAGGGCGGCCAGCATGCCGGTGCCGGTCGATGTCGGGGCACCGGGTCCTACCAGCGGCGCACCGCCCGTGAGCTGAGGGAACAGTTCCGCGTTGCCCGCGTAGCCACCGCTTGTCAGCAGCACCGCGGCCGCGTCGAGGTCGGCGCGGACACCGTCCGCCCCGAACACGGTGACGCCCGCGACCCGGTTCGAGCCGTCGGCGCGCAACGCGGTGACGGTCGTGTTGAGCAGCAACGTCACCGAGCCGTCCGAGCAGGCCCGCTCGAACCGCGGGATCAGCACCTCCAGCACCGACAACCCGCCGCGCACGCCCCAGTAGGTGCGGGGCACGCGGTACGGCTCGTGGAAGTACAGGATGGCGGGTGCCGCCGGGTCCATCTCGAACCCGGCGGACATCAGCCAGTCGACGGTCTCCGCCGCGTGGTCGACGGCGAGCCGCACCAGCTTCGGGTCCGCGGTGTTCTTGCTGATCCGCATGACGTCGTCGAAGTGCAGGTCCGGGCTGTCGTCGATGCCGCGGGCGCGCTGCAGCGCGGTGCCCGCCGCGGACAGCTGCGCCCACGACCGCCACAGCGTGCCGCCCACCTGGTCGGCCTGCTCGACGACGGTGACCCGCAGGCCGGCCCGCGCGGCCTCGATGGCCGCCGGCAGGCCCGCGGTGCCCGCGCCGACGATCAGCAGATCCGCCCTGTCCGTGGCGTTGATGTCGTCACCCACTCAGATCTGGTCCACGAACTGGGTGGTGACGAAGTCCTCGACCGGGCGCTTCGCGTCCTTCATGATCCCGGACTTGCGCATCAGCTCGACCGCCGACTCCCACGCGGGCAGGTCGACCGACAGGTAGTCGCCGGACGCCGGCTTGCAGACCACGGGCTGCGCCTCGACCTTGAGCTTCGCCAGCTCCTCGTCGCTGACCTCGACCTTGTTGAACGCGCCGACGGCTTCGAGCACCTTGTCGAGGTTCTCCGGCTTCTCCACGAACTCGTAACCCTTGCGGGACGCGCGGAGGAAGCCGGTGATCGCCTCGGCCTCCTTCTCCAGGTCCGCGGTCTTCACGATGTAGGAGTCGCCCGGCATCTTGGCGAACTCGTCGGTGTTCAGGTAGTTCAGTTCGATCTTGCGCTGCTTGAACGCCGCCTCGGAGCCGATGTAGGTGATGAACCCGTCGACCTCGCCGCGGTTGAGGAACTCCAGCGAGCCCACGTCCGCGCCGGTGACGACCTTCTTCACCTTCTTGGGGTCGAGTCCCTCCGCGACGGACATCGCGTCGAGCAGCAGCTCGGTCGAGCCGCCCTTGGAGATGACGCCGATCGTCTTGCCCTGCCACTGTTCCGGGTGTGTCAGCGGGTTGTCCGGCAGGGACGCGACGCTGTACTGGGACTTCTGATCGCCTTGCGCGACCGTGATGATCCCGGCGCCCGTGTCGGCGATCAGCGGGCAGGTGGTGATCGCGGCCGCCTTGCCGACCAGGCCCTGGTTCGCGGACACCTGCGAGATGGAGCTCGCGGTGCCGGTGCCGCCGACCACGTCGATGTTCAGGCCCTCCTCGGCGAAGTAGCCCTCCTGGATCGCGACGTAGACGTCGGCGTAGTTGATGATGTGCTGGAACGGGGTGATGAACGTGGCGTCCTTCGCGTTCGGGTCGGCCGCGGCCTGACCCGCCGAGTCGTTCCCGGTGCTCGGCGCGCACGCCATCACGAAGGTGCTGCCAGCGGCGGTGGTGATGGCGAAAAGGCCGCTGTTGCGCAGGAAAGAACGTCGATCCATGATGCCGGACTCCTGGGTTCTGCTTGGGTCCACAGAGGACTTAGAGGCTGGTGGCGCGCCCCGACGACTCGTGCCAGGGGATCGCGAACCGCCGGATGCCCGCCACCACGGCGTAGAGCAGGAATCCGAGAACGGTCATGATGATCACGACGGCGAACAACTGGTCGGTGCGCAGCGCCGCGAGCATGACGGTGGCAAGGGCGCCGAGGCCCTCGTCGCCACCGAGGTACTCACCGACGATCGCGCCGGTGATCGCGAAGACGATGCCCAGCTCGATGCCGGTGAGCACGGCGGGCAGCGACGACGGGATGTCGAGTGAGATCACGCGCTTCCACCAGGGCGCCTGGATGACGCGCATGAGGTCGCGGTGGCCCGCCTCGATCGAGCGGATGCCGAGAATCGTGTTCTGCATCATCACGAAGAAGCTGATGATCGCGGCCATGAAGATCTTGGACGAGAGGCCGAAACCGAACCACAGCAACAGAAGCGGCACGATCGCGACCTTCGGCACGACCTGTGTCGCCACGAGGAACGGCGAGAGCACCCGTTCGAGTGAGCGCATCTTGCCGAGCAGGATGCCGAGCGCGACGCCGACGACGACCGCGAGGCCGAAGCCGACGATCGTCTCGTAGAACGTCACGTACATCGCTTCGTAGATCATCGAGTCGCCGAGCAGCTCGATCAGCGCGGTCCACACGGCCTCGGGTGGCGGCATGATCAGCTCGCTGACGCCGGAGACGACCGTGTACAGCTTCCAGAGGCCGATGATCGCCACGAAGATCACCGGTGTGGTCACCCACAACAGCCAGCGGGGGCCGGTCTCCTTACGCGGCGCGCGCGGGGCGGCCGGGGACTCGGATCGGGCTGGGGCCTGCGTCGCACTCACCATGCGAATGTCCTCCACGGGATCCTTGGACGCTCGCCGTGTATCGCTAAGCGGAACGCCGTAACGGATGCCGGTATGCTAGGTCCGCGTTCGAACGACGGTCAAGGCATCGTCGAGCCAAATTGCGCATGAATTCATTCGTTACCCACCGTGCGCACGGACACGGCCGCAGTGCGTCACGACGACGATCCCCATCAGACCGTCAGAACTGTCCTCACCGGACACGTGAGCTGCGGCCGAAACGCCGCCGTAACGGGGATTCCTTGCGGTGAACGATCAGGCGCCGGTGCGCCGGTGACCCAGTCCGATCGAGACGGCCGCGGCGGCCTCGGTGACGAGGGTGCCGTACTCCTCGATCTTGTCCTCGCTGATCCGCCCGACCGGACCACAGACCGACAACGCTCCGTAAACACGACCGGTCGCGTCGAACACCGGCGCCGCGACGGAGCCCGCGTCGACCTGCCGCTCACCACGACTCACGGCGTACCCGCGCCGGCGGATCCGGCGCAGCTGCTCCTCGAGCTCCTCGCGGCTGGTGACCGACACGGTCCCGGCGAGCGCCCGGTCAAGGTAGGCGGCCAGCTCGTCCGGCGCGAGCGAGGCGAGGATGGCCTTCGAGGAGCCGCCGACGTGCAGCGGGAACAACTGCCCGAGCGGCACCGCCATGCGGATCTCCTGCGGCGAGAGCACCTGGGCGAGGTACATCCGCTGATCCCCGTAGCGGGCCGAGAGGGTCGCGGTCTCGGAGGTGGCCGCGACGAGCCGCTCCATGTGCGGCTGCGCGATGCTCGGGACCTCCATACGCGCGAGCGCGGCCAGCCCGACGCTCACCGCGCCGGGTCCGAGCCGGTAGCGGCGGGTGCGCTCGTCGACGAGGAAGAACCCACTGGCCACGAGCGTCCGCACCACCCGGTGCACCACGGTCTTGCTGTAGCCGAGGGTGCGGGCCAGCTCGGAAACCCCCACGTCGGGCTCGGGCGACTCGGCGACGGCGAAGATCACTTTGAGGGCACGGGTGATCCCGCTGCTCGTCTCGCCGTCCTCGCTGTCCGCGGACGACGGGACGGGCCCACGTGTCACCCGCTCGGCCGCCATGCCGACGGATTCTAGGTGATCACCGTGAGGTATGACACGGCGCGCCCGGGCCGGTTTGTGTCCAGAATGCGCCCATGGGTGCGACAACGCTGGTGGTAGGCGGTGCGGGCGGCATCGGCGGGGCGTGCGCCGACTGGTTCCGCGCGCGGGGCGACGAGGTCGTGGTGCTGGACCGGTCGCTCGGCCACGACGCCGCCGACCCGGCTTCGGTGGCCGCCGCACTGGCGGACGTGCCCGCGCTGGACGTGGTCGTGCACGCCGCCGGCTCCGTCGGCAAGGGCGGGATCGAGGAACTGGACCTGGCCGAGTGGCACCGGGTGCTGAACGACAACCTGACGTCGGCGGCGGTGGTGACCAGCCAGACCCTGCCGACGATGACGCCCGGCGGTTCGGTGGTGCTGTTCAGTTCCGTGAACGGGCGACACGGCGGGAACGAGCTGTCGGGGCCCGCGTACGCGGTCGCCAAGGCGGGGATCATCGGGCTCACCCGCCACCTGGCGAAACACCAGGCCCGGCGGGGAGTGCGGGTCAACTGCCTGGCGCCGGGCCCGGTGGCGACCCCGATGCTCGACCGGTTGACGGAGGAGGAGATGGCGGGGTTGCGCGCGTCCATCCCGCTGGGTCACGTGACCGACCCGGCCGAGATCGCGGGCACGGTCGGCTGGCTCTGCTCCCCCGCCGCCGCATCCATCACCGGCACGGTCGTCGACGTGAACGGCGGCATGTGGATGGGCTGACCCGCCGTGCCCCACGGACCGGCCACGCCCCGCTGCCTCGTACACCCCCCCCCGAGACACCTCGACATTTAGCCGTTGCGCTAACTGTCGTGGACATGAATACTTAGCCATATGGCTCAGTATTCGGCGGTGCTCGACGGGGTGTTCGTCGCGCTCGGGGATCCGACTCGGCGGGCCGTGATCCGTCGACTCGGACGCGGCCCGGCCAGTGTCGGCGAGTTGGCGCGGGACGCGCCCATGACGCTGCCCTCCTTCATGAAGCACGTTCGGGTGCTCGAGTCGAACGACCTGATCCGCACCGAGAAGTCCGGCCGGGTCCGCACCTGCGTCCTCAACCGCGAGCGGCTCGCGCTCGTCGAGGACTGGCTCGCCGAGCAACGCCGGATCTGGCTCGACCGCACCGACCGGCTCGAGCGGTTCGTCACCACCAACGACCAGGAGAATCCGTGAACCCCGATCTCGACCTCGGCATCGAGCGGCTGATCCGCGCGCCCCGCAACGCCGTCTGGGACGCCTGGACCAACCCCGCCAGCCTCGCCCAGTGGTGGATACCGGCCCCCGCCCGCTGCCGCGTCGAACGCCTGGAGGTCCGGCAGGGTGGCGCCTTCGTGACGCGCGTCAGCGACGACGGCACCACCTTCGCACCACATCTCGACGCCTGTTTCCTCTTCGTGGCACCGTTCGAGCGCATCGTGTTCACCAACGCCGTCGACAGCTCGTGGCGGCCAGCCAGTCCCGAGCCCGTCGCGATGACCGCCGACGTCGTTCTCGCCGATCACCCCGACGGCACCGACTACCGGGTCGTCGTGCGGCACGGCGACCCCGCCACCAGGGCGCGGCACGCCGATCTCGGGTTCGCCGACGGGTGGGGCGGCGTCACCGCCCAGCTCGCGCACTTCGTCGAGCAGGCACGATGAAACTCACCCTCACACAGTTCGTCTCCCTCGACGGCGTGAGCCAGGGCCCGGGTTCGCCGACCGAGGACACCACCGACGGGTTCACCCTCGGCGGCTGGCTCGTGCCCTACCTCGACGACGTGTTCGTCCGGCGCACGTCCGAGTGGCTCGACCTCGCCGACGGGCTCCTCCTCGGACGCCGCACCTACGAGGCGTTCGCCAGGGACTGGCCGCGGATCACCGATCCCGACGATCCGTACACCGAGCGGATGAACCGGCTGCCCAAGTACGTCCTCTCGAACACGCTCACCCACGGCGACTGGGCACCGACGACCGTGCTCCGGGGCGACGCCGTGCGGGCGATCGCCGACCTGAAGACACGGCCCGGCCGGGAGCTCCAGGTGCACGGCAGCGCCCGCCTCGGCAACGCGCTGCTCGCGGCCGGGCTCGTCGACAGCCTGCGGCTCGTCGTCGCGCCCACCGTGCTCGGCGCCGGGCGGCGGCTGCTCACCCACCCGGGCCCGGCCACCGGCCTGCGGCTGGTCCGGCACGAGGCGACGCCCCAGGGCCTGCTGCTGCTCGAATACCTCCCCGTCGGCGCCGCCCCCGTCGGCGAGTACGACGGGGTGACGGACCTGTGAGTCCTACGAGGTCAGGCAGAACGGGTGCCCCGCCGGGTCGGCGAACACGCGGAAGGTCTTCTCGTCGCCCGGTAAGCGGGTCGCGCCCAGCTCCAGCGCCCGCGCCTCCCCCGCGTCGAGGTCGTCGACGAGGATGTCCAGGTGCGCCTGCTGCGGTGCGGCCGGGTCCGGCCACCGCGGCGGCGTGTACTCGGCGACCTGCTGGAACATCACGCTCTTCCCGTCCCCCGCGATGAGCGCGCCCTCGGGGCCCTCGTACGTCATCTCCATACCCATCAGCGCGGCGTAGAACCGGGCGAGCCCGACCGCGTCCGGCGCGTCGATGGTCACCGCGAACAACGTCATCTCCGGTCCGACGCCGTCCTTGCGGCAGAGGTCGAACGGGTGCCCCGCCGGGTCCGCGAGCGTGATCCAGTGCGGGCCGTCGGCCAGGCGGGTGGCGCCCAGCTCCTCGGCCCGCTTCGCGGCCGCCTCGTGGTCCTCGATGAACAGGTCGAGGTGGAACTGCTGCGGCAGCTCCTGCCCCGGCCAGCGCGGCGCCACGTGGTCGGGCGCCTTCTGGAAGGCGATCTCCTGTCCGTCGCTCGCGCGGATCGTGATCCAGTCGCCCACGTCGCGCACCGTCTGCCACCCGGTGAGCGCGGTGTAGAACTCCGCGAGCCCCGAGATGTCCGGCGCGTCGAACGCGGCCAGCTCCAAACGTCCTGTCACAGCCATGCGGGCATCATGCACCCGAGCACCGACAAAACCGGTTCGCGCAGGTCAGGACGTCTCGCGCGGCCGCACAAGTTCATGTTACCGTTGGTAACAGTAAACGGAGGTAACAGGCGTCACAGGGAGCTTCCCATGACCACGATCGACACGCACGACCAGGCCGACCGCCAGTCCGTGGCGCGCAGGCTGCTCGAGTCTTCCGAGACGTTGTCGTACGACCCCGCGCGGGAGGTCGACTGGGAGACGCCCCTCGACACCGACTACCACGGCACCAGCCCGGAGTGGAGCACGCTGTACGGCACCGCGTACTGGGACGAGATGACCGAGGAGCAGCGGCGCGAGCTCACCCGCCAGGAGGCGGCGTCCGTCGCGAGCACCGGGATCTGGTTCGAGATGATCCTCCAGCAGATGATCCTGCGGGACTTCTACGCCAAGGACCCGACCGACCCGGCCTTCCAGTGGGCGCTGACCGAGATCGCCGACGAGTGCAGGCACTCGATCATGTTCGCGCGTGGCGCCGCGAAGCTCGGCGCACCGGCCTACCGCCCGAAGCGGCACGTCGTCGAACTGGGGCGCGCGTTCAAGGCGGTCGCGTTCGGGGAGGCCGCGTACGCGGCCATCCTCGTCGCCGAGGAGGTCCTCGACGTCATGCAGCGCGACTGGATGCGCGACGAGCGGGTGGTGCCGTTCGTGCGCACCATCAACAACATCCACGTGGTCGAGGAGTCGCGGCACATGAAGTTCGCCCGCGAGGAGACCAGGGACCGGCTGCGTGGCGCGAGCCGCCCGCGCAGGCAGTTCACCGCGCTGGTCGTGTCGATCGCCGCGTACCACATCGTCACGAGCATGTGGAGCGACGAGGTCTACGCGAACGCCGGGCTGGACACCAAGCGGGCGGTGCGCGAGGCGAAGGCCAACGAGCACCACAAGTCGATGCTGCGCTCGAGCTGCGCCGGCCTGATGGAGTTCCTCGACTCGTGCGGGCTGCTCACCCGGCCCGCGACGTACTTCTACCAGCGCGCCAACCTGATCTGAGCCATGGCGTTCGCGATCACGCAGACCTGCTGCAGCGACGCGTCCTGCGTCGCCGTGTGCCCGGTCAACTGCATCCACCCGACACCGGACGAGCCGGACTTCGGCGCGACCGACATGCTCTACGTCGACCCGCGCACCTGCATCGACTGCGGCGCGTGCGCGGACGCCTGCCCGGTCGACGCGATCTTCCCCGTCGACGCGCTGACCGCGCCGCTGAAGTCGTACGCGGACATCAACGCGCGGTACTACGCGGACAAGCCCGCTGAGGCGCCCGACCCGGCGCCGAACTTCCACACGTGGGCGCCGCCGACGTTCGACCGCGTCATCCCGTCCGACCTGGCACCGCTGGACGTCGCGGTCGTCGGCACCGGTCCCGCGGGCATGTACGCGGTAGCTGACCTGCTGTCGCACACCAACGCGACGGTGACGCTGATCGACCGCCTGCCGGTCGCGGGTGGTCTGGTGCGCTACGGGGTCGCGCCGGACCACCCGTCGACCAAACGGATCGGCGAGACGTTCGCGCGGTTCCACACGCACCCGAGGCTGCGGCTGAAGCTCGGCGTCGAGGTGGGCCGGGACGTGACCACCGACGAGCTCGCGGACCGCCACGACGCGGTGATCTACGCGGTCGGCGCGGCCGGGGCACGTGACCTCGACGTTCCCGGTGCGCACCGGACGATCGCCGCGACGACGGTCGTCGGCTGGTACAACGGCCACCCGGACGTGCGGGCGGACGCGGTGGACCTGTCCGCGGAACGGGTCGTCGTGGTGGGCAACGGCAACGTCGCGGTCGACGTGGCGCGGGTGCTGACCGCCGACCCGGCGACGCTGGCGGGCACGTCGATCGCACCGCACGCGCTGGCCGCGCTCACCTCGGGCAAGGTCCGCGAGGTCGTGCTCCTCGGGCGCAGGGGGCCCGAGGACGCGGCCTACACGGCCCCCGAACTGCTCGCGCTCGCACAACGCGCGGAGGTCGACCTCGTCGTCGACACGCACGACCCCCGTGTCACGGCGGCGATCGAGGCGGGTGGGAAGGCCGCGCTGCTGCGGGGTGTGCGGCAGGAGGCGGTCGACTGGTCGGCGCCACCACCGCACGAGCGGCGGCGCGTCGTGCTCCGGTTCCACTCGGCGCCCGACGCCGTCGTCGGCGACGACGAGGTGCGTGGCCTGCGGGTGAGCGGCGGCACGGAGATCACGACGGGCCAGGTCGTGCGCGCGGTGGGCTACCGGGGCACGCCGGTGCCCGGACTGCCGTTCGACGACGGCGCGGGCACGATCCCGAACACCGCGGGCCGGGTGCGCCCCGGCACGTACGTGGTCGGCTGGATCAAGCGCGGACCGAACGGCGGGATCGGCGCGAACAAGTCCTGCGCCGCGGAGACGGTCGGCGCGCTGCTGGCCGACGTCACCGCGGGCCTGGTCACGCCGAAACGCAGGCGCCGCCGGTCACGCCGGCGCTGACTCAGTGCCTGCTGCCCGCGCCCGTCCACAGCTCGTGCAGGCGGCCGCCGGGCAGTTTCGACGCGAGCGGGGGCGTCGGCATCCCGGCCCCCTCCTTCAGCCCGGCGACGAACTCCTTCAGCGCCGACACCGAGTCGTGCCGCGGCGTCCAGCCCAGCTCGGTCCGCGCGCGGGTGCAGTCCATCAACGGCATCCGCAGCACCGCGTCGAACAGCTCCGGTGCGGCGGGTGCCAGCCGCAGCCGCCACGCCGCCACGACCGCGGCGCGCACCGGCCACACCGGTGTCCGCACCACGCGCGCACCCAGCACCTCGGCCAGCACACCCGCGTCCACCACCGGGTCGGCCGCCAGGTTGAACGCGCCCCGCACGTCCTCCATGACGGCCAGCCGGAACGCCTCCGCCGCGTCGTCGGTGTGCATCACCTGCACCCGCAGCCCCGGCATGTCCGGCACGACGGGCACGAGCCCCACCGCCCGGTTCGGCAGCAGCGGCCCGGCGAACAGCCTGCGCTGCTCGCTCGCCGACTCACGCCGGACCAGGAACGCGGGCCGCATCCGCACGACCCGCGTCCGGGGGTGCCGTGCCTCGAACGCGTCCAGCACTCGCTCCACGTACGCCTTCTCGCGCGTGTACGCGCCGGTCGGCCAGCTGTGCGTCGGCCAGCTCTCGTCGACCCCGTGGTCCTTGGGGCCCGGCGAGTAGGCGCCGACCGACGACGAGTACACCAGCGCGGGCACCGAGTTGCGGGCCGCCGCCTCGAAGACCCGGACGCTGCCGAGCACGTTCGTGCGCCAGGTGACCTCCGGGGCGCGCGCCGGGTGGAACAGCCACGCCAGGTGGATCACCGCGTCCGCACCGGCCATCACCGAGTCCAGCGCGTCCGGGTCGTCCTTCCCGACGTCGGCGGTGACCCAGCGCAGCTTCGGCACCTGCCACTCCGGTTCGCGACGCACGACACCGGCGATCGCATCGACCCGCCCGTCGGCCGCCAGCGCCCGCACCACCGCGGTGCCGACGTTGCCACTCGCCCCAGTCACCACGATCCTCATGGCGGGCGGCTACCCGCTGCGGTGAACGCTAATCAGCTGGCGAGCACCTGCGGCGAGAGCTGCTTGAGCATCCCGTTGGTCCAGGTGAGCTGACGCAGCGTCTCCGGATGGCACCCGCTCGCCAGCTCGAGCAGGTCCGTGTCCTTCACCGCCTGCGCACCCTGCGCGAGCAGTTCCCAGTCCAGGGACACGCCCGCGGCCTTGCGGTGCAGCCTGCGCAGGTCCGCGAGCAGCAGCAACCCGGTCACGTCACGCCCGCGGGCCAGCTCGCTGAGCGTCCTGCGCACCGGTGCCAAGAGCCCCGAGGACGTGGCCGCGTCGGCGCTCAGCCGGATGCCGTACGTGCCCGCGGCATCGGCGAGCAGCGCCACGTGCCCGCGGGACCACCCGGCGAGGTCGCGCGCGACGTGGTGGACCTCGCCTTCCGCCGCGTGCCGGTCGGACACCCGCAGCAGGTCACGGGCGAGTGCGGTCTCCGAACGGTGGAGCTCACGCAGTGCGAGACCGATCTTCATCGTGGTCCTCCGCGGGTCACGGCCGCCGCCGCGGTCTTGAACAGGGGCTGCTTGGACGCGGGATCCCACTCGGTGCGGGTCAGCTCGTTCGCGGCCCGCTCCCCCTTCTCCCCCGTCGGGTCGTCGGTGTCCCAGTAGCCGTAGTGGAACGGCAGGAACACCACGCCGTCGCGGATGCCGCCGATGCGGGCGCGGGCGTACACGACCCCGCGCGCGGTGCGGATCTCGGCGAAGTCGCCCTCGGCGATGCCGAGCCGTCCCGCGTCCCCCGCCGACAGCTCCACCCACACCTCGGGTGCCGCGTCCCGCAGCTCGGGTGCCCGGCCGGTCTTGGTGCGGGTGTGGAAGTGGTGGATCACGCGGCCGGTGACGAGCCGGAACGGGTACTCGTCGTCCGGTTCCTCGTGCGACGGCAGGTACTCGGCCGCCTTCAGCATCGCCTTCCCGTCGGGGTTCGCGGCGCGGTAGGCGTCCGGTTCGGTTGGCGCGCCGGTGACCAAGTCCCGGCCGTAGCTCTCGCAGTAGTCCGGGTGGGCGAAGAAGCGGCCGTCGGCGTACAGACGTTCGGTGCCGTCGGGGTGCTCGTCGTCGCACGGCCACTGGATCCCGCTGACCGCGCGGAGTCTGTCGTAGCTCAGCCCGCTGTAGTCGCACGGCCTGCCCTTCGACGCGGCCTTCCACGCCTCGAACGCGGACTCGGCGTCGTGCCACGGCGGGAACGGCGCGCCGTCGACGTCGGTGAACCCCATGCGACGGGCGTAGTCGAGGAGGATGTCCAGGTCCGGCCGTGCCTGCCCGGGCGGGTCGACGGCCTTCTCCGACAGGTGCACGGTGCGGTCGGCGTTGGTGAACGTCCCGGTCTTCTCACCCCACATCGCCGCGGGCAGCACCACGTCGGCGAACTCGGCGGTCTCGGTGCGGAACGCGTCCTGCACCACCACGAACAGCCGCTCCTGGCCGAGGATCGACCGCACCCGCGCGAGTTCCGGCAGCGAGGCGGCCGGGTTCGTCGCGGAGATCCACAGGAAGCGGAGCGTGCCGTTCTCCGCGTACCGCAGCATCTGCATGAGGTGGGTCGGCGGGGCGTAGTGCGGGATGGTGCTCATCTCGACGTTCCACAGCTTCGCCAGCTCGGCGACGTGCGCGTCGTTCCCCCAGTTGCGGAAGCCGGTGAGGTCGCCGTCGGCGCCGCACTCGCGGGTGTTCTCGGCGGTCGGCTGCCCGTTCATCTGCAGCACACCGCAGCCGGGCCTGCCGAGCATCCCGCGCAGCAGCACCAGGTTGTTCACCGCGACGGCGGCCGCGGTCGCCTGGTGTGACTGGTAGAAGCCCTGCAGGACCGTGCAGAGCAGCCGTCGTGCGCCGCCGAGGAGGCGGGCTGCGGCGCGGATCTCGTCGGCGGGCACACCGCAGATCGACGCGACCCGCTCGGGCGGGTACTCCTTGACGAGCTTCGCGAGGTCGGCGTAGCCGACGGTGTTCTTCTCGACGAAGTCGTGGTCCACGCGGTCGTCGGCGACGATCTCGTGGAGGATGCCGTTCATCAGCGCGAGGTTCGTGCCGGGCCGCGGTGCGAGGTGCAGAGTCGCGGCCCGCGCCACCGGTGTCTCGCGCGGGTCGACGCACAGCACCGCGGGCGGTTCGGGTCCGGCGAGCCGGTCCAGCACCCGCGCCCACAGCACCGACTGCGTCTCGGCCATGTTGTGCCCGAACAACGCGATCACGTCGGCGTGGTCGACGTCGGCGTAGGACGCGGGCTGGCCGTCGCAGCCGAAGGTCTCCTTCAACGCGGCCGCGGCGGTCGCCGTGCACAGGCGGGTGTTGCCGTCGACGTGGTTGGTGCCGATGGCTCCCCGCGCGATCGCGGCGAGCGTGTAGTACTCCTCGGCGAACAGCTGGCCGCTGGTGTAGAAGCCGATGGCGCTCGGCCCCTGCTCGTCCAGCAGCGCCTTGCTGCGTGCCACGACGCGGCGCATCGCCTCGTCCCAGCCGGCCTCGACCAGCCGGTCACCGTCGCGCACCAGCGGGGTGGTGAGGCGGTCGGCCGCGTTGTTCGCCTGCCAGCCGTACAGGTCCTTCTGGTCGACGCGGCCGTGGTTCACCCGGTCGTCGGCGCGGCCACGCACCCCGGCGAGCCGTCCGTCCTTGACCGCGAGGTCCAGCCCGTCCCCGTTGGAGTGCAGCACCGCGGCGGTGCGCACCCACGCGTCGACGTCGTCCTCGGTCAGCCCGTCCGCCAGGTGCGAGTCGACTCGCACCGGCCACTGCTCCCCTGGTCCGTAGGGCGTCCTGGGGCCCCACGGGTCGGCGATCCGGTCCGGCATCGTCACCCCTCTCACCAGCACTGCCCGGTTGACTACCCGGCAGCTCGGCAGGGAAAACCGGCCTCGGCCCGGCGAGGTTTGGAGATCATCGCTTCTGGCAACCCCGGTGCTCGTGAGAGCCTGGCCGAGGACGGTGGGCGCCGCGGTGGCGTTTGCGATCGCGACGGCCGGCTGCGCGTCGCAGAGCGAGCGCGGCGACGCCGCGGACGCGGCCACCCGGTTCCTCCAGGCCGCGCAGGACGGTGACGCCGAGACCGCCTGCGCGTTGCTGACCCCGCGCACCCTGGACGACATCGTGACCGAGGACGGCCCGTGCCCGGCCGCGCTTCCCGCCGAAGAGCTGACGGGTTCGGTCACCCGCACCGACACGTGGTCGGACTGGGCCAAAGTGGACACCGAGGCGGGGACGTTGTTCCTGGCGAGGTTCGAGTCCGGCTGGCTGGTGTCCGCGGCCGGCTGCCGACCGGACGAGGACGCGCCCTACCACTGTCTGGTGGGTGGTTGACGTGCGTCATCCGATCTTCGTCCTCTACCTCGGCGGCGTGCTCGCCGGGCTGGCGTACTTCATCGTCATCGGACTGCTGCGGATGTAGGGGGACTGGGTGAAGCAGACACTGCGCGACAACGGTCTCGGCGTCGTCTTCGGGTTGCTGTTCCTCGGTTCCCTCGTCGGCCAGGCGATCTCGGGGCACGCGGACTACAACAACAACCAGATCGCCGACGGCGGTGCGACCGTGACGCTCGCCCAGTACGTGACGGGCAGCGACTTCGCCGTCGACGTCGCGGAGAACTGGCAGTCGGAGTACCTGCAGTTCTTCCTGTTCATCCTGGCAACCGTGTGGCTCATCCAGCGCGGGTCGCCGGAGTCCAAGCCGCCGGACCGCATCGGACGCGAGACCGACGAGCAGCAGCACCTCGGCGAACACTCCACAAAGGACTCGCCGAAGTGGGCGCGGACGGGTGGCTGGCGCACCACCGTGTTCTCCAACTCGCTCGGGCTCGTCATGGCCGCGATCTTCGTGCTGTCGTGGCTGGCCCAGTCGGTCGCCGGTCTGGTGGTGTACAACGCCGACCAGCTCGCCGCGCACCAGGACACCGTCAGCTGGCCCGAGTACCTCGGGTCCGCGGAGTTCTGGAACCGCACCCTGCAGAACTGGCAGTCGGAGTTCCTCGCGATCGGGTCGATGGCCGTGCTGAGCATCTACCTGCGGCAACGCGGTTCCCCGGAGTCCAAGCCGGTCGGCGCGCCGCACGTCAGCACCGACGAGACCGGCTGACGCATCACTCGCGGGAAAGTGGGTAGCCGGGTCGCAGAGGCAACCGAGCGTCTCGAAGGAGGCACGATGTCCACCACTGCCGAGACCGGCAACGTGACCGGCACGCAGGACAAGGACTACAACATCATCTGGTTCGTGGAAGCCTGCCTGTCCAACGCCCTTCGACTGGAGACCTACATCCAGGACGCGGAGCGCGCCGGCGACAGCGAACTGGCCGATTTCTTCCGCCGCGCACAGGGTGAGAGCCGCAAGGGCGCCGAGCAGGGCAAGGACATGCTCGCCCGCCGTCTCGCCGCCAACTGACGCGACATGAACAGCAGGCCCGGTCGGCCGACGCCGGCCGGGCCGTTCGTGTCCTGCGAACCAGCCCGGTGAACGTGCGACGAACACCGTAATGCCTATGCTTCGCCGGTGATCACCTTCGACGCCCCGGACGGCACCCGGCTCGCCGCGCACCGCTCCGGCACGGGCGACCCGCTGATCTGCCTGCCGGGCGGGCCGATGCAGGCGTCCACGTACCTCGGCGACCTCGGCGGGCTGACCGGCCACCGCGAGCTGGTGCGCCTCGACCTGCGCGGCACCGGCGACTCGGCCACCCCGGCGGACCCGGCGACCTACCGGTGCGACCGCCTCGTCGACGACGTGGAGGCCCTGCGCGCACACCTCGGCCTGCCGCGGATCGACCTGCTCGGGCACTCCGCGGGCGGCTCGCTCGCGGTGCTCTACGCCGCCCGCCACCCCGAGCGCGTCGGGCGGCTCGTGCTCGTCTGCCCCAGCCCCCGGCCGGTGGGCGTCGAGATCGCCGACGCGGACCGCAGGGCGGTCGCCGAGCCGCGCCGCGGCGAGCCGTGGTTCCCGGACGCGTTCGCGGCGTTCGAACGGATCTGGGCCGGGGAGTTCTCGGACGCGAACTTCTCCGCGATCGCGCCGTTCTCCCACGGACGCTGGGACGCCGACCGGCAGGCCTTCGCCGCACGGGAGGCCGACGAGGTCAACGCGGAGGCCGCGGCCGGGTACTACTCGGGCGACGCGCTGGACCCGGCGGCGACCCGCGCCGCGCTCACCCGGCTGACCGCGCCGACGTTGCTGGTCGCGGGTGGGTACGACGTCGGGCTGCCGCCGAAGTGCGCGGCCGTCTACGCCGCGTTGTTCCCCGCCGCCGAACTGGTCGTGCAGCCCGGCGGCGGGCACTTCCCGTGGCTCGACGACCCGGCGTGGTTCGCCTCGTCGATCACCGGTTTCCTGGCGTGAGTCAGGCCGGGCGCGCACCAAGGGCGGTCGCCGCCGCCACGGTGTCGACCAGGCCCGTGCCCTTGTCGTAGCTCGACAGGTACGGACCGGCCTGCTGGTATGCGGCGCCCGCCGCGAACCGGTACGCCGTCGACTTCAGCGCGTGCTCGATGTCGCCGGGGCTCGCGCCGGGCGCGCCCTGGAACAGCTGCGCCACGATGCCGGTGATCTGCGGCGCGGCCATCGACGTGCCGCTGATGACGTTGTAGGTGCCGACGTCCAGCACGCCGGGGCCGTTCACGGGCTGCAGGCCGGTGGCACAGATCGGCAGGTACAGCCGGCACGCGGACAGGATGTTCTCGCCCGGCGCCGAGATGTCCGGCCACGTGCCCTGGTCGGCGGCGGCACCGCGGGAGGAGAAGTCCGAGACGGCGCCGTCGCGGGTGCCGGTGCCCAGGTCGTGGTACGAGGCGACGGACAGGATGCCGGGGGTCGGGTCGGTACCGGGCGGGTTGGACAGGTTCTCCGAGCCGTCGCCGCCGTCGTTCCCGTTGGCCCACACCGTGACCACGCCCTCGGCCGCGAGCTGCCGCTGGATCTTCACGGTCGCCGAGTTCGGGTCGAACTCGCCGCCGCCGGAGGGCCCGTACGAGTTGTTGATCACCTTGATGGGCGGGCAGGTCGCGGCGGGCACACCCGCGCCGCAGGGCGCCTCGTGGTTCTCCAGCACCCAGTTCAGCGCCGCGTCCGCACCGAGGATCACGATCGCCGCGCCGACCGACAGGGACACGATCTTCGCGCCGGGCGCCGAGCCACCGACGACCGAGCCGTTGCCCAGCGTGTACGGGGTGCCCGCGGCGATCCCGTTCACGTGGGTGCCGTGGCCGCCCACCGCGAGCAGGTCGGTGTCGACCGACGTCGGCACGTCGACCAGGCAGTTCACCATCGTCTCGGTGAGGCACACGCCCTTGAGGCTGCGGACCACGCGGGTCTTGCCGTCGGCACCCCGGAAGGCGGGGTGGGTCGGGTCGATGCCGCTGTCGATCACGGCGACGGACACACCGGTGCCGTCGAGCTTCGCTCCGTTCGCGCCCACGAGTGTCTGCTGGGCGAGGCGGCTGCGGGTGGCGGCGGTGCCGGAGGTGGCGAAGAACCGGATCGGGTCGTTGCCCTCGACGTAGGTCACGCCCGGCAGCGCGCGGACGGCGCGGACCTCGGCGGCGGTGCCGTGCGCGGCGACCACCCCGACGCGCCGGAAGCTCGTGATCTTCGTCAGACCGGCCCCGGTGACGGCCGCGTCCGCGGCGGCGAGGTTCGTGCCGTGCACGAGGACGGTCACGGGCAGCGCGTCGGCCGCCGCGCCGAGCGTCGCGGACAGCGACGACGACAGCGGCGCGAGCACGGACGGCGCCGCGGCGGCGGACGGCACCAGGGGAACGAGGAGCGCCGCGGCGACCGCCGCGACCAGCCCGCGTGCGGAGACACGCCAGGTACGACGGTTCATCAGCCCTCCAGCCTGCGGCGACAGTCATACCCCTAACGAGGGACCGTCGATCAGGTGACGGCTCCGGCGGAGAAAGATCCAATCGACCGTCCTCCGCGAGGGGCGGACTTTCGCGCGACAGAAGCGGCACAGGGCGCTGCATACAGTGCACACATCCGGTACGGTGTCTTTTCACACAGCGTCGGGAAGGCCGAGTCCCCGCCCTCGCCCGCCGCGACCGCATCCCGGGTGGGGGCAGATCGAGATGGCCGAACGAGACGGGACCTCCGAGGACATCAGCGCCCGGCTCCAGGCCATGCGCGCGCTGCACTTCGAGTTCGCCACCGACCAGGCGGCCGACGGCTCGATCGAGGCGCTCGTGGGCGTGCGTGTCCACGACGGCGTCATCGACGTCTTCGAGCTGTACGGAGAGGACGAGGCCACCGCCACCCGCCTGCCCGACAGCGAACCGAACATCATGCTCGCGGAGACGGTTCTCTGGCACACCAGGGGCAGCGCCTACGAGGTGATCGACGCGCTGCTCGCCCTTCCCGATCCGGACCAGCAGGCGCCGCACACCACTCCGCGGCGGGTGCGGCGCCTGTCGTCGAGCGTCGACCGCTGAGCCCCGGGTCCCGATCCCGGACGGTCGTGGGTGGCCGCCTCGGCGTGGGCGGTCAGCCGGCCAGTGCCGCGCGCAGTTCCGCGGCGAAAGCCTTCGGTTCGCCCGAGAAACCACCGTGGTCACCGGAGAACAAGGCGAGATCCGTGCCCAGCGCCGCCGCCAGCGCGACAGCGGTGCGGTTCGCGAGCTGACCGGTCGACGTCCGGCCCGCCGCGACGACGACGCGTGGCCGCGCGGCCCGCAGCGCCTCGAGGTCCGGCGCCCACAGCGCCACCGTGCGCAGGTAGTTCGCGATGAAGTACTCCGTGCCGCGGGCCATCTCCTCGCTCGGCGCGGGCGGCGGCTGGTCGTTCACCGACATGGACGTGAGCACGCCGGTGAGGTCGAAGAACCGGCCCATGGCGGGCTGCCACCCCGCCGTGTGCAGCGTGTCGACGATCTCGTGCGTGGTGGCACGGATCTCCTCGGCGTCCGGCAACAGGACCGACAGCGGTGGCTCGTGCACGACCGCCGTGTGCACGCGGTCCGGGTGGCGCAGGACGAGCGCGAGAGTGCCGATCGCGCCGCCGCTGCTGCCCAGCACGTAGGCCGGCTCGTCGGTGACCTCGGCGAGCACCGCGGCCAGGTCGTCGGCCGTGTCCTCCGGGTGGACCTGCCTGGTGGGGTCGTCGGCGGTGCTGCGCGCGATGCCGCGCGGGTCGAACGTCACCACCGTGAAGTCCTCCGCCAGGTGCGGCACCAGCGCGGCGAAGCCGGTCGCGCCCATCGGGGTGCCCACCAGGAAGAGCACCGGACCGGAGCCCGTGACGTCGTAGGTGAGCCGGGCACCCGGCACGGCGATGGTCTTCGGCACGTTTTTCTCCTCGTAGTCGGGAGTTTCCTGTCGACCGAGAGTCGGAACCAGCGACCGGATCTCGACACGCCACGGTACTGTCACGACAGGGTCGGGGCGAGATCCTGGGGGCTACGTGTCTCGTCGCAACGGCGTGATCATCACCGCGGGCGTCCTGCTGGTCGTCGTGATCACCGCGCTGGGTGTCATGCAACTGCTGCCCGACGACGCGCCGGCGGGCGACGCGCAGGCCGCCGAGGCACCACCCCCGACCGCGGCCGACGTGAGCGCCGAGTTCCTGACGGCGTTCTCGTCCGGGGACGCGGCCGCGGCCGGCGCGCTGACCGACGCCCCGGACGACGCGACCGCGCAGCTCACCGAGCTGTGGCGGTCGCTGGCGCCGACGTCGGCGACCGCGAGCCGCGGCACGCTCGCGGAGTCCACGCAGGCGTTCACGATGACGTGGACCTTCGGCCCGGAACGCACGTGGACCTATGAGAGCGCGCTACACCTCGTCGAGAAGGAGACCTGGCGCGTGCACTGGGATCCGGCGCTGGTGCACCCGAAGCTGACGGCGGGCCACACGCTGTCGCTGCGCGACCAGGTCGGTCGGCCGGCGGTGCTCGACCGCGACGGCGAGCCGCTGCTCGAGTGGACCGCGACCGGCACGACAGCGGCGGCACCGGCGACGGCACCACTCCTGCTGCCCGCCATGGGCCGGCTCGCGGGGCAGGGCGCGTGGTACGTGGCGCTCACCGACGACGCGGGCACGGACGTCGCGGTGCTGCACGGCACGAAGACGCCGGCACAGAAGTCGACGGTGAGCCGACCGGTCCAGCGGGCGGCGCAGGCGGCGGTGGACGCCCAGCAGCTGCCGACCGTGCTCGTGGCCCTCCAGCCGTCGACCGGTGACATCCTCGCGGTGGCGCAGAACAGCGCCGCAGGCGGCAGAACGGAGGCACTGCAGGGCCTCTTCCCGCCGGGCTCGACGTTCAAGATCGCCACGGCGACCGCGCTGATCGAGGCGGGCGCCGCCGACGTCGGCACGGTCGTCCCGTGCCCCGGCTCGGCCACGATCGGCCAGCGGACCGTGCGCAACGCCGACTTCGCACTGGGCGACGTGCCGTTGCGCACGGCGTTCGCGCAGTCGTGCAACACGTCGTTCGCCGTGCTGGCCGGTGATCTGCCCGGGGACGCACTGGTCCGCGCGGCGAACCAGCTGGGCGCGAGCGCCGACTTCGACATCCCCGGCATCGCCACGGAGGTCGGCACCGTCCCACCCGCCGCGGACACCACGCAGCAGGTGGAGAACAGCATCGGCCAAGGCCAGGTGCGGATGAGCCCGTTCGGGGTGGCGTTGATGAGCGCCACCGTGGCCAGGGGCGGGCCCGTGACCCCGCGCCTGTGGCCGAACCGTCCGACCGAGGTGACGACGGGCTACGACGCACCGCCCGCGGCGGTGATCGGCTCGCTGCGCACCATGATGCGGGAGGTGGTGACCACGGGCCGGGCCACCGACCTGGCCGGTCTCGGCGCGGTCCACGGCAAGACCGGCACCGCGGAGACGAGCGGCAGCGAACACGGCTGGTTCACCGGCTACCGCGACGACCTCGCGTTCGCGGTCCTCGTCCAGGACGCGGGCACGTCGACGACCGCGGTCTCGGTGACGAAGACGTTCCTCACCGGCCTCGGGTGAGGAACGAGAGGAAGCGAGATGGCGGTTTTCTACAGCTTTCACTATTAGCGCGACGCGTGGCGCGTGCAGGGGATCATGCAGATGGGCGTCGTCGAAGGCCAGCCCCTGCTCAACTCCCAGCAGTGGGAGGAGGTCAAACGCCAAGGCAAGCAGGCGATCGAGAACTGGATCGACCGCGATGGGTCATCTACGAGATCAGGAAGGCGTGGAACGAGCGCTATCCGCTTGTCGAGGCCAACCTCGACAGCTGGGTCGCATCCGCGTTCCGGCGCTGAGCCCGCGTCACGAGCAGGTGATCGTCGCGTCGGCCCAGTCCGCGTGGTCGTAGCGGGGGCCGTCCACGGTGGGCAGTACCGCCAGGTGGACGTACTGCAGCCCGGTCACGTTCGCGGTGATGCGTTTCGGTGCGTCGGTGCCGCGCACCACGCCACTGGTCGCGAGCATCCCGCCACCGCCCCACACCTCCAGTGACACGCTGCCGTTCGCGCCCGTCTCGTCGTCGACGCCCACCCATGCCTGGAAGCTCGTGCACCGCCCGCCGAGGTAGTACCGGACCTCGCTGCGGGCGTGCACACCCAGGCCTCGTGCGTAGGTGGTGCCGCCGATCGTCAGCGTTCGGCCGTCGCCCGCGGCGCGTTCCCCGTTGCTGCGGTCGCGTTCCACCGGGCCCCACGCGCTCGCCGACAGGCTCGCGGGCAGCGCCGACACCTGCGTGGTACCCGTCGGCGGCGCGGTGAACGTGCCCGCCCGGCTGACGCGGTAGACCACGGTCGCGTGCGGCGGCACCGACGCGCTGATCGTCCCGCTGATCGTGGTGACCGCCTTCGTCCACAGGTCCTTGAGCCGGTACGACGTCGCGTTGCCGAGGCCCGCCGCCTCGGCCGTCGTCGAGATGGTCGCGGTCGCGGACGTCTCGTTGAACAGGGCCACCGCGACGTCGCCGTTGTCGAGCGGTTTGGTCAGCACGTGCCGGCCGTTCGCGGAGTCGATCTCCTCCGCCTGCACGCCGAGCCCGTCCTGGTTGAGCGCGATCACGTCGTGGTTGGTGAGGATGTCGAACGTCTCCTGGCCGACGCGGCGCAGGTCGGAACCGATCAGCAGCGGCGCGTTCATCATGGCCCACAACGAGAAGTGGCTGCGGTACTCGGTGCCGGTCATGCCGCCGTTGCCGACCTCGAGCATGTCCGGGTCGTTCCAGGCACCGCGCTGCGCGTTGACCGCGAGCCCGACATTGGCCTTGAAGATGCCGAGCATGCTCGCCCAGTTGTCGGAGATGTCGCCGGTGGTGCGCCAGCTGTTGCCGACGGGCTGTGCCCAGTCCCACGGCGCGTTGGCGCCCCACTCGCAGATGGAGAACAGGATCGGCCTGCCGGTGGCCCGCAGGGCGTCACGCATCCTGGTGTACCGCTCCTGCGCGGACTGGCCGAGGTGGTCTCCGCAGTTGTCGTACTTGAGGTAGTCGACGCCCCACGACGCGAACAGGTTCGCGTCCTGCTGCTCGTGCCCGATGGCGCCGGGGAACCCGAGCTCGTTGCAGGTCCTGGTGCCCGCGCTGGTGTAGATGCCGAACTTGAGGCCCTTGCTGTGCACGTAGTCGGCGACGGCCTTGATGCCGTTGGGAAAGCGCGCCGGATCGGGCACGAGGTTGCCCGCCGCGTCGCGTTGCGGCAGCGCCCAGCAGTCGTCGAGGTTGACGTATTCGTAGCCCGCGTCGTCGAGTCCGCGCTCGACGAAGATGTCCGCGATCTGCCGGACCATCTGCTCGTTGAACTCGGCGCGGCAGTGGGTCGCGTTCCAGTTGTTGAACCCCATGGCGGGCGTTCGCGCGAGCCCGTTCTCGAGGGCCAACGCGGGCGTTGCTCCCGGCCCCGCCGAGGACCCGACGACGGTCACACCCGCCAGCAACAGGACGACAACCCCACCCAGCACGGCCCGACGCGTCATCGCGCAGCCCCGATCCTCGAATGCCCTCAGTGCCTGCCATCGTCGAACGGGCGAACACGTACGGTCAAGACCCGACGACGGAACGTGCGAATTTGGTTGAACCACCGACCCCGTGTGCGAGGTGGCACGATCAAGTGTTGTTGCCTTCCCTGAGTTCGACGGTTCTCGGGCTCGTCGCGGCGAGCCTGCTCGTCGGGGCCAAGGGCATCCCGCCCGCCACCGTCCTCGACGCGGTCCCGCACTTCGACCCCACCAGGACCGACCACCTCTTCGTCCACGACGAACGGCTGCCGCGCACGGTGCTCGCCGTGCTGTTCGGCGCCGCCCTGGGCCTCGCGGGCATGGTCATGCTGGCCGTCGCGCGCGACCCGCTCGCCGAGCCCGGGGTGCTGGGCGTCAACGCGGGTGCCACCGGGCTCGGCGACGTCGACGCGGACCGCCGGGTTCACGGCCCTGATGCGGGCCGCCACCCGGACCGCGGCGGGCGCGAGAGTCAGCAGCGGGCCGGTGGCCATCCACCGGTACGCCCGCCAGCCACCCGGCGCGAAGAACCCACCGGGGTCGAACGCGGTAACGGCCGCGACCCGCGCGGGCCGGTGCACCGCCTGGTCGAGCGCGAGCCAGCCGCCGCGGGAGAGCCCGGCGAGGACCGCGTCGAGCCATGCCGCGTGGGACGGCGCGTCCGGCATCGCCGCGGTTTGCACATTGCGGCCCGCCTCGCCGAGCATGTCGACGGCGTGCCTGGAACGGCTGCTGACACAGGCCGGATCGCGGGTGCGGAGGTCCGCGGCGTCGGCTCCGGGACACCCTCGGGAGATCCTGCGGGCATGCCTGCTCGGCCTGCGCTGGCCGATCCCGAGAGCCACGCGCTGCTGAGCACCGCGGCCGGGCTGGCGTCCGCCGTGCTCATCGGCCTGCACACCCCGGAGGAAGCCACCACGCTGATCGACTACCGCCTGGCGGCACTGTTCGACGGGTGAACAAAGTCGAACTGTGGTCTAGACCTTGACGAACCGCTGCTTCACATACCACGGTTATCCGTGAGAGCGCTCTCACCACTCTCGACCCTGCTGAGAAACGAGAGCACCACGATGAACAGAACACGGAAGATCTGCGCGTCCGCCGCGGGCGCGCTGTTAGCGCTTGGCGCCATCCTGGCTGGTGGGGGCACGTCCGCCGCCAGCCCTGCGGCCCCGGTGGCGGAGGACGGCTTCCTCGCCGCCATGCAGCGTGACCTCGGCCTGACCGCCGAGCAGGCACGCACCCGAATGCGCCAGGAAGCGTCGGCCATGACTATCGAACCGGCCGCGAAGGCCGCCGCCGGGAAGTCCTACGGCGGCTCGTGGTTCGACGCGAAGACCGGCCAGCTGGTGGTCGGCCTGTCCACAGCGGACGCCTCGGTGCGGGACGCGGTCCGCGCGACCGGCGCGACGGTGGTCCGGGTCGGGCAGCCGCTGGCCGTGCTGGACGCGGCGAAAGCCAAGCTGGACAAGGTGAAGGCGCCTGCGGACGTGGCGGCCTGGCGGGTCGAACCGCGCACCGGCAGCCTCGTCGTGACCGTCCGCGAGGGCGGCGACGCGACGGCCTTCGTGGCCGCGGCGCGCAAGCTGGCCCCGGTGGTCGTCGAGGAGGTCTCGGCAGCCCCGACGACGTTCTCGGCGGGCACCGTCGGCGGCGATCCGTACTACATCGACGGGAGGACCCGCTGCTCGATCGGCTTCTCCGTGCACGGCGGGTTCGTGAGCGCGGGCCACTGCGGCGGCGTGGGCAGCAACGTCGTCGGCTGGGACGGGTCGTGGATGGGCACGTTCGCGGGCTCGTCCTTCCCCGGCAACGACTACTCGTTCATCCGCATCGGCGGTGGCTGGTGGACGGCACCGGTCGTGCTCGGCTGGGGCACCGTGCCGGACCGCCTCGTGCGCGGCTCCGCGGTGGCGCCGGTCGGGTCGTCGATCTGCCGTTCGGGGTCGACCACCCACTGGCACTGCGGCACGGTCCTCGCGAAGAACGAGACCGTGAACTACGCGCAGGGCGCGGTGTACCAGATGACGAAGACCAGCGTGTGCGCACAGCCCGGTGACTCGGGCGGTTCGTTCATCACCGGTGAGCAGGCCCAGGGCGTCACGTCCGGCGGCTGGGGCAACTGCTCGACCGGCGGCCAGACCTGGTTCCAGCCGGTGAACGAGATCCTCGGCGTCTACGGGCTGTCGTTGGTCACGGCGTGAGCCACGGGAGCCGTCACCGCCGCGCGCGGTGGCGGCTCCCACCGGGCCTCAGTCGCCGGACGCACCCCAGAAGGCAAGACCGGTGGGCTTACCGTTCTCGTACAGCGCCGTGACGTGCCCTTCCCAGCCGGTCATCGGCCAGCCGTCGGACACGAGGCGCTCGAAGTCCGCCGCGGTCGGCTGGTCGGAACCGAACCGTGCGCGTACCTCGTCGGCACGCAGCACCCGCACGACGGCGACGTCCTGCTCCTCCTCGGCCTGGACGACCCTGACCATGTCGAGGATCGAGTGCGTGCCCGCCTCCCAGAAGTCCTCGTCCTCCCTCGCCTCGTCGAGTTCAGCGAAGGATGCGAAGGCGAACTCGTTGTCGAAGCCGGGGTAGTAGTCCCCTTCGGCCAGGACTTTCTGTTGCAGCGTCGCGAACGCGGCCTTCACGTCGTCCTGGTGGTCGACGACGTAGTGCCAGGCAGATCCGCCCAACGCACACCTCCTTTTTCGGGTGCGTGAGGTTAGCCCAGCACCCGGTCATCCGCCACTTGCGCCCCGCTCGAACCGCATGATCGCCAGGAACTCCGCCGTGCGAGTGCGGGGAAACCGCGAAGAGAGCCCCGATTTCTACCTTGTGTTTACGACGTGAGGGCTCGTGGCGCGGTGAGGAGTGTCATGAAGACGGATCTTGCGATGTTCGGCGGGAAGCCCGCGGTGCGGGCAGAGTACCGCAGACTCGAGTGGCCGGTGGTGACCGACGCCGACCGGGCGGCGGTCGAGCGGGTGCTCGACAGCCGGAAGTTCACCGTCGGGGCTAAGAACGAGGCCGAGATCCACGGTCTGGAGCGGGAATGGGCCGAGTTCTGCGGCACCCGCCACGCCGTCTCGGTCAACAGCGGCACGGTCGCGCTCGAGCTGGCGCTGGCGGCGCTCGGGTTGCAGCCGGGGGACGAGGTGATCGTCCCGGCCCTGAGCTACGTCGCCACCGCGATGGCACCCCTGTACTCGTTGGCGATCCCCGTGTTCGTGGACATCGACCCCGTGACCTTCAACATCGACGTGTCTCAGATCGAGGCCAAGATCACGAACCGGACGCGCGCGATCGTGCCGGTGCACCTCGCGGGGCTGCCCGCCGAGATGGACGAGATCCTGGCCCTCGCGAAGAAGTACGACCTCCTGGTGGTCGAGGACGCCGTCCAGGCCCAGGGCGGCACCTACCGCGGGCGCACCTGCGGATCCCTCGGCGACGCCGCCGTCTTCAGCCTCAACGTCGAGAAGAGCATTCCCACCTGCGGCGAGGGCGGCCTGGTCGTCACCGACCGCGAGGACGTCGCCGAGCAGATCCGGAGCCTGCGCATCCTCGGCGAGGACCTGTCCACCGAGGAACGGCTGTACGTCTCCGCCACCCGCGGGTCGAACCTGAAGCTGTCGTCGGTGCTCGCCGCGTTCACGCGGTCGCAGCTCGCGCGGTTCTGGGACTACCAGCACAAGCGCGACGCCAACACGCCCGTGTTCGTCGACCGGCTCGCGCAGCTGCCCGGCATCGTGGTGCCGACCGTGCCCGACGACCGCACCCACATGTGGCACATGCTGCGGTTCCGGTTCGACCCCAAGGCCGCCGGGCTGCACGGTGTCACGCCGGGGCGATTCCGGGCCGCACTGCGCAGGGCCCTGCTCGCCGAGGGCGTGCCGCTCACGCACTACCAGATCATCCCGCTGCCCGGGCAGCCCGTGTTCCAGGAGAAGAGCGCCTACCCGAACGGTCTCCCCTGGTCGCTGCCCGGCACCAACCCGCAGCGCTACGACCTCGCCGACTACCCCGTCACGTGCCAGGTCATCGAGGACTCCCTGTGCCTGCGCCGCATGCACCTCAACCCGGACGCGGGCCCCGCGCTCGACGAGTACGCCAGCGCGTTCGAGCGGGTCTGGGACAACCTCGACCGCATCGGCAAGTTCGCCCGAGCCCTGCCGTACGAGCCGCCGTGGCACGCCGTGCCGAACGGGCCGCGACTCCCGGAGGCGAAAGCGGCATGAGCGTCGAGGCTCTCGCCGGCCCCTCGCCCGTCGGCGACCTGGTCGGCTTACACCGCACCGCGCTGGCCGTGCGGGAGCACGTGCTCTCGATGGGCGCCGGCGCGGTGGGCACCCACATCGGCGGTTCGCTGTCCGCTGTGGACATCCTGGTCGCGCTCTACCGCGAGGTGCTGCGGGTGCGGCCCGAGGAACCGGACTGGCCGGACCGCGACAACTTCATCCTCAGCAAGGGGCACGCCTCCGCCGCCCTGTACGCCACTCTCGCCGAGTGCGGGTTCTTCCCCGTCGAGGAACTCGGCACCTACGGGCGGTCGGCCGGGCGGCTGATGGCCCACCCGACCCCCGCGGTGCCGGGCGTGGAGTTCGCGACCGGCTCGCTGGGGCACGGGCTCGCGCTCGGCGTGGGGCTCGCGCTCGCCGCCAAGCGCGCAAGTAAGGACAAGCGGGTGTTCGTGCTCCTGGGCGACGGCGAACTGCAGGAGGGCTCGGTGTGGGAGGCCGTCATGGCGGCCGCGCACTTCGAACTGGACAACCTGACCGCGATCGTCGACCGGAACCGGCTGCAGATCAGCGGGTCCACGGAGGACCGGATGGGTCTCGAGCCGCTGGCCGACAAGTGGCGCGCGTTCGGGTGGCAGACGTCCGAACTGGACGGACACGACTTCGGTCAGCTGGTCCCGGCGCTGCGCACCCCGCCCTCGGCGGGCAGCCCGGCCGTGCTGGTCGCCGACACCGTGAAGGGCCGCGGGGTGCGGCACCTCCAGCACCGCAAGCAGAGCCACTTCGCGAAGCTCGGGCCGGAGGCGTACGAGCGCGCGGTCACGGCGTTGCGAGCGGCGGCGTGACGACCGTACTGGCCGAGTCCGACCGGGCCGCGTACCGCGCGGCGCTCGTGGACCTGGCCCGCGCCGACTCGCGCGTCTGGTGCCTGGACTCGGACATGGGCGGCCTGGAGAAGCAGTTCCAGGCCGAGCTGCCGGACCAGTACGTCGACGTGGGCATCGCCGAGGCGAACCTGATGTCGATCGCGGCGGGGCTGGCGAAGAGCGGGATCCTGCCGTTCGTGAACACGATGGCGGCGTTCGCGTCGGCCCGTGCGCTGGAACAGGTGAAGCTCGACATCGCCTACCACGACCTGCCGGTGCGGATCGCCGCCACACACGCCGGGTTCTCCGCCGCGCACTACGGCCCGACGCACCACGCGCAGTCCGACCTCGCGGCGATGCGGTCGCTGCCGAACATGACCGTGCTGACCCCCGCCGACGCGGGCGAGACCGTCCGGCTCGTCAACGCGGCGGCCTACCTGCCGGGCCCGGTGTACCTGCGGCTGGGCCGCAACCCGATCGACCCCGTCTACACCGGCGAGGTCGCGGTCACCGTCGGGAAGGCGATCGAGCTTCGGTCCGGTGACGACGTCACGATCGCGGCCGCCGGTGCGCTGCCGGTGCGGTTCGCGCTCGACGCGGCCGACGAGCTGGCCGCGCGCGGCGTCGCGGCGCGGGTGCTGAACGTGCACACCATCAAGCCGATCGACGTCGACGCGCTCGTCGCGGCGGCCGAGCAGACCGCAGGCGTGGTGGTCGTGGAGGACCACTCCGTGCTCGGCGGTCTGGGTGGTGCGGTCGCGGAGGTGCTCGCCGAACACCGGCCCGTGCCGGTGCGCAGGGTCGGGATCGCGGACGTGTTCTGCGGCCGCCCCGGCACGCACGCCGAACAGCTCGCCGAGGCAGGCGTCTCCGCGGCGCACGTGGTGTCCGCCGCGCTCACGATCAGTCCACTGTGTACGTCCATCTGGGATTGAAGGAGGAACCATGACAACCGCGGTGAGCACCTGTCCCGACTGCACCGAGGCCGTCCCCGCCGACGGCGACGTCCGGGTCACCTCGATCGTCGAGTGCCCCGGCTGCCAGGCCGAGCTCGAGGTCATCGGTGTCGACCCGGTCGAGTACGCGCTGGCGCCCGACATCGAGGAAGACTTCGGGGAATGACCCTCGCGGTCCTGACGACCCGCACGCGGCTCGAGGAGCGGCTGATCTTCGCCGCCCTCGAGCGGCGTGGGCTCGCCTACGCGCAGGTGGACGACCGCACGCTGGTCCACCGCCTCGGCGCACCCGGCGGTCCGCGTTACCGGGGTGTGCTGAACCGGATCATGTCGCACACCCGCAGCGTCTACGCGACACGGATCTTCGAGGCGACCGGGCACCGCGTGTTCAACAGCAGCCACGTGGTGGACGTGTGCGGCGACAAGATCCTGACGTCGCTGGCGCTCGTCGACGCCGGTCTCCCCCACCCGAGGACGGTGGTCTCGGTGACCCCGGACGCGGCGCTGCGGGCGATCGAGGACGTCGGCTACCCGGCGATCCTCAAGCCCGCGGTCGGGTCGTGGGGCCGTCTGCTGTCCAAGGTGAACGACCGGGACGCGGCCGAGACGCTGATCGAGCACAAGCAGTCGTTGAAGTCGCCGATCCACAACGTGTACTACGTCCAGGAGTACGTGGACAAGCCGGACCGGGACATCCGTGTGATCGTCATCGGCGACGAGGTGGTCGCCGCGGTGTACCGGCGTTCGGACCACTGGATCACCAACACCGCGCGTGGCGCGACCACCGCCGTGTGCACCGTGACCGACGAACTGCGTGACCTGGCGTCGCGGGCCGCCGCGGCGGTGGGCGGCGGCATCCTCGCCGTGGACCTGCTGGAGCGCGCCGACGGCGAGTTGCTGGTCACGGAGGTCAACCACACCATGGAGTTCCACGGCCTGTCGGCGGTCGCGGACGTCGACGTCGCCGACCTGGTGGTGGCGTACGTCGACCGCAACAGCCCGGTCGAACTGGAGGCAGCGGCATGAGGGCGACCGTCGTCGGCGGCAGCGGCTACATCGGCGGTGAGCTGGTGCGGCTGCTGCTCGGCCACCCCGAGGTCGAGTTGGCGTACGTCACCTCGAACAAGTACGCGGGGCGACCGCTGCGGACCGCGCACCCGAACCTGCGTGGCCGCACGAACCTCACGTTCACCCCGGACAGCGAGGTCGGCGAGTCCGACGTGGTGTTCCTCGCCGTGCCGCACGGCGCGGCCATGAAGGAGATCGACCGCTGGGCCGCGCTCGCACCCCGCGTCGTGGACCTGTCCGCCGACCACCGCATCCAGAGCACCGACCTGCGCGAACGCTACTACCCCGGCGGCGTGCCCGACCCGGAGTGGCTCGCACGCTTCCAGGCCGGTCTCCCCGAGCTGAACCGCGACGGACTGCGCGGCGCGACGCACATCGCGGTCGCCGGGTGCATGGCGAACGCGGCGATCCTGGCGCTGCACCCGCTCGCCGCGACCGGGATGGTCGCGGGCACGGTGCTGGTCGACGCCCGCACCGGGTCCTCCGGCGCGGGCCGGGTGCCCGACGAGGGCAGCCACCACCCCGAGCGCAGCGGCGTGCTGCGGATGGCGAAGCCCCACGGGCACCGGCACATGGCCGAGATCATCCAGGCGTGCGGGATCCCGGTGTACATGTCGGTGACCGCGGTCGAGGCCGTCCGGGGTGTGCAGGTCGTCTGCCACGTGATGTTGCCGTCGCCGGTCACCGAGCGGGACGTGTGGGCGGTCTACCGCGACGCGTACCGGCACGAGCCGTTCGTGCGGCTGGTGCGCGAGCGGTCGGCGCTGCACCGGATGCCGGAGCCGAAGCTGTTGTCCGGCACCAACTTCTGCGACATAGGGCTGTCGCTCGACGAGGGCGGCGAGCACCTGGTCGTGGTGTCCGCGATCGACAACCTCGTCAAGGGGGGTGCGGGGAATGCCGTCCAGTGCCTCAACATCGCGGCGGGCTGGGACGAGACCAGCGGGCTCGGCTTCATCGGGCTCCACCCGGTCTGAGCGGTACGTCGTCAAGCTCGGCGGGTCGCTCGACGCCGACATCACCGGCCCGTGCGACGACATCCGCGAGCTGGCCGCGGCCGGCGCGGAGGTCGTGGTCGTGCACGGCGGTGGCGCCGCGGCCGACCGGGTCGGTGCCGAACTGGGCCGTCCGCCCCGGTACCTCACCGGGCGCGGCGGACGACGCAGCCGGTACACCGACGCGGCCGCGCTCGACGTGCTGCGGCTCGGCATCCTCGGGCGAGTCAAACCGGATCTCGTGGCGGCACTGGTGAACCTGGGCGTCCGCGCCGTCGGGTTGTCCGGTGTGGACGGTGGGCTGGTCACCGCGACCCGCAACAAGCCCGCCAGGGCCACGGTCGACGGCGTCGAGGTGGTGGTGCGGGACGACCTGTCCGGCCGGATCGCGTCCGTCGACCCGGCGGTGCTGGAGACGTTGCTGGGCGGCGGTTTCACGCCGGTGGTCTCGCCACCCGCGCTGGGCACCGGCGGCGAGACGTTGAACGTGGACGCGGACCGGTTCGCGGCGGCGCTCGCGGTCGCGCTGGCGGCGGACTGGCTGGTCGTGCTGTCGGACGTCCCCGGTCTGCTGGCCGACCGGCACGACCCGGCGAGCCTCGTGACGCGGGTGCCGACCGGATCGCTCGACGCGCACCTCGCGGCAGCGGACGGGCGGATGAAGGTGAAGGTGCGTGCCGCGGCGGAGGCCCGCGCGGGTGGCGTGCGGAACGTCGTCCTCGCCGACGGGCGGGTGCACTCGCCCGTCCTGACGGCGTGTGCGGGTGCCGGGACCAGGTTCGTGGAGGAGCGTCATGTCGAAGCGAGCTGAGGACCTGCTCACGCGGATGGTCGGGATCCCGTCGGTGTCCGGGAACGAGGACGCGCTCGCGCGGTTCCTCGTCGACGAGATGCGGGAGTGGGGTTTCGAGACCCACCTTGACGAGGCGGGCAACGCGATCGGGCAGCGCGGCGACACGGACGCGCCGATGATCCTGCTGACCGGGCACATGGACACCGTGCCGGGCGGCCCGGCACCCCGCCGCGACGGCGACCTGCTGTACGGACGTGGTGCCGTGGACGCGAAGGGGCCGCTCGCCGCGATGATCTGCGCGGCGGCCGAGGCGTCGGTCGACGGGGTGCGGTACGTGGTGGCCGGCGTCGTCGAGGAGGAGACGTACGGCAAGGGCGCGACGCACCTCGCCGAATGTTTCCGGCCCGCCGTGGCGTTCGTGGGTGAGCCGAACGGGTGGGCCGGAGTGGGCATCGGCTACAAGGGCCGCGTCATGCTGCGGTACAGCGTCTCGCGCCCGTCGGTGCACACGGCGTCGCCCGAGGAGAAGGCGAGCGAGGCGGCGGTCGGGTTCTGGCAGGACGTGGTGTCGTACTGCGCTTCGGTCACCACCAGCGAGAAGGCGTTCGAGCGCCCCATCGCGACCCTCAACGAGATGACCGGCGACATCGAGTCGGCCCGGCTGGTGATCTCGGTGCGCACGCCGCCCGGGTTCGACCTGCCCGCGTTCGAGGAGTTCCTGGGCGGCGTCACCCGCGACGGCGTGCTCAAGATCGACGACCGCACGCCGGGAGTCCGGGTCGACCACCGTGGCGCGGCCGTTCGCGCGTTGTGCGCGGGGATTCGGGCTCGCGGCGCCCGGCCGACGCTGAAGCTCAAGACCGGCACGGCGGACCTGAACATCGTCGAACCGGTGTGGGGCGTGCCGATGGCCGTCTACGGGCCCGGCGACTCCGCGCTCGACCACACCGACGACGAGCACATCTCGTTCACCGAGTACGCCGCCGCGACCGACGTGCTGCGGGACGCGCTGAACCACCTGGCGGTCGAGCTGCGGCAGTAGTCTCGGCCTGGTGCCGTCCCGTGTCGCGTACCTGGCCATCCTGGTGTCGGTCGTCCTGTGGGGGCTCGCGCCGGTCGCGACCCGCTACCTCGTGCTGAACGCCGACCCGCTCGGCGTGCTCGGCATCCGGTTCGCCCTCTGCTCGCTGTGCTACCTGCCGGTGCTGCCGTGGTTGAAGCTGGGCGAGGTCCGGTGGAACCGGCGGTCGCTCGGCATGCTCGCCGCCTGCGGGGTCGTCGGGGTGGTGGGCTACAACGTGCCGATGACGCTCGGGATCCGCGACGTGCACGCCGGGTTCGCCGGGATCCTCCTGTCGACGGAACCGCTGTGGATCGCCCTGCTGTCGGTGGTGGTGCTGAAGCAACGGCTGACCAGGCCGCTCGCCTGGGGCCTGGCGGTCGCGTTCGCCGGGGTGGTGACCCTGAGCGTCGGCAACGGCCTCACGGTCGCCACGTCCATGTTCGGCGGGGCGGCACTGGTGTTGCTCGGCGCC
This sequence comes from Actinophytocola sp. NPDC049390, assembly GCF_044466355.1. Taxonomy (NCBI): domain Bacteria; kingdom Bacillati; phylum Actinomycetota; class Actinomycetes; order Pseudonocardiales; family Pseudonocardiaceae; genus Actinophytocola; species Actinophytocola sp. NPDC049390. Next base: position 888,512 of record NZ_JBITMQ010000001.1, on the reverse strand, counting down.
TTCATGTGGGGTGCCTACTCGGTGGCCGTGGGGCCGCTCGTGCGGCGGTACGGCGCGCTGCGGGTGTCCGCGGTGACCATGTGGATCGGGACCGTGCCGCTGCTCGCCATCTGCGCACCCGGGATCCTCGCCACCTCGCTCGACGCGACCGGATGGCTGATCCTGTTCCTCTACGGGCTCGGGCCGAACCTGATCGGGATGCTGCTCTGGAACTACGGCCTGTCCCGCGTGCCCGGACCGCAGGCCGGGCTGCTGCTGAACCTCTACCCCGTCGTGAGCGTCGCGGGTGGCGTCACGCTGCTCGGGGAGCCTCTGACGCTGCTGACGGTGCTGGGTGGTCTGATCGTGCTGGCCGGACTTCTGCTGTCGCAGCTGCGGATCGCGGGAAGTGCCGATGCCACCGAGACGCCTGCGACGCCAGAACGACCACCAGCAACCCGCTGAACGCGCCCAGCAGGACGAACGACGTCCGGCCGGTCAGCTCGTACAGCACCACGCCCGCGACCGGGCCCACCACGTTCCCCACGTCGGACACCAGCCCGAACAACCCGAACGCCGTGCCCTGGCTGTCCGCCGCGGACTTCAGCTCCACGATGCCGCGCCGCGCGGTCAGGAACAGGATCGCGTACCCGACCATCACGACCAGGAACGCCGCCGCCACCGGCACCACCGACGCGCTGATCGCCATCGCCGCCAGCCCGACACCGAGGATCGCCAAGCCCGCGCCGATCATCGGCACCAGACCGAACCGCTCCGTGTACCGGCCCAGCGCCCACATGCTGACCGCCGACGTCGCGAGGCCGACCACGAACACGACCGAGATCGCGCCGCGCGCCGACCCCTCCGCCGCGCCGGAGAGGTACAGCGGCAGCAACGGTTCCAGCGCCGTGTACACGAGGTGCGTGAACAGGTCCAGCACGCCGAGCACCAGCACCCAGGCCCACCAGCGGTTGCGGCCGCCCGCGGACTCGGACAGTGCTTCGTTCTCCACCGGCGCGTCCGGGATCGCGTGCAGCAACCCGAACGCGGTCAGCGACGTCGCCACCGCGCCCACGACGAACAACGTCTCCAGCCCGAACGGCGCCGCCACCCCGGCGATCAGCGGCCCCAGCAGGAAACCCGCCACCGCCGCCGACCCGAAGTTGCCCATCATCCGGCCCGCCGCGATGTCGTACCGCTTGCACAGCGCCGACATGCCCGCGTACAGGGCCGGGGTCACCAGGCCCTCACCGATGCCCCACACGAACCGGCCGGCCAGCAACGTCACCGCGTCGGTCGCGAACGCCGTCAGCACGATGCCGACCGCCGCCACGTTCAGCGCCACGCACGCCACCGCGCGCGGCCGCCACCGGTCGACCCACCAACCACCGACCGGCTGGAACAACGCCTTCGCCGCGGCGAACAACGCGAACACCAGCGCGATCGTCACCGGGCCCGCGCCGACCCGCTCCTCCAGGTCCGGCACGAACGGGATCAACACCGTGTAGGAGGCGTTGACGCTGACGACCGCGACGAGCAGCAGCAACGCACGGCTGCGGCCGGAGGTCATCAGCTGCCCTCGATGTAGGCGTGCAGCACGGCGTGCATGCCGCGCACCGCCAGCGCCAGCTCCGGCCGCGGGTTCGGCGCGTACACCAGCGCCCACAGCTCGGTCGCGGCGAGCCCGTGCCGCTCCTTGAAGCGGTAGTTGTCGCGGCCCCACTCGATGCGCCGCATGCCGTTGTCGTACGCCCACTGCGTCGACCGGTACATCAGCGCGATGTACGTGCTGTACTCGCGGAGGCTGGGGTAGTCGACGCCACCGCACATGAACGTGACCTCGTCGCCGCGGCGGAACCCGAAGAACACGCCGACGAGCCTGCCGTCGACCTCGGCCGCCGCGAGCAGCGCGCCCGGCACGTCGAGCATGCCGTGCAGTGCCGCCTCGTCGAACAGCGCGGGCCATTCGTTCTTGTCGCTCGTGTCCACCGTGAGCGGGAACGCGGCAGGCACCAGTGCGTGCGCCTCGTCGCCCTCGACCATCCGGACGGTCAGGCCGCGTTCGGCGCCGCGGCGCAGCCGCCGCTCGACGTCGCGGCGGATCTTGTTGTCGACCCGGTACAGGTGGTCGGTGAACGTGCCGGCGACGTCGATCGCGTACGTCCGTTCCAGGTGGACGGTGCCGACCGGCGGCCCCGCGACCGCGAGCCAGCTGTCGACGCCCTCGCTCGTCAGGTTCGGCACCACCAGCACGTCGGCCGCACCGCCGCGGATCCAGTCCATCGCGGTCGCGTACGCGCCCTCGACGAGCGGCTCGGCGACCGGGCCGCGCTTGCCGTACATCGAGTACGGCGAGCCCGCGAACACGATCGGGTCGCCGAACCGGCCGGACAGCTCGCACTGCAGCTCGTAGCCGTGCCAGAACGGGGAGAACGTGGTCTCGTACAGCGGCAGCACGTCCTGCCCCGCGGACACGTACGCGTGCCGCGTGCGCTGCTCGATGCCGATCCGCTCCCACCCCCGCAGCCACCCCGCGGAGTCGTAGAGGCAGCTCGCCGCCACCTCGTCGGGAACCCGATCGGACACCGTCCAGCCGTACGCCGGAGCGATCCGTCCCGTGCCGGTGACCGTCACACCGCACCCCCGCTCGCATTCGAGCCGACAACCGTCCCGAACGTATCGACGCGCGGTAACCCGGCACCCACGCCGCCCTCGCACCACGGTTGTGCCACGACCGCCGACATCGCGCGCTAGATTGCGGCACGTGGAGTTCGAGATCGATGACGACCGGAGCCGCGTGGACCGGGACGTGTTGTGGGAGTTCCTGTCCACGAAGGCCTACTGGGGGCGTTTCCGGGACCGCGAGAAGATCGAGCGGCAGCTGGCGGGCGCGTGGCGCGTCGTGGCCGCGTACCGCACGTCCGACGGCGCCATGCTCGGGTACGCGCGTGCGGTGTCCGACGGGGAGGCGCAGGCCTACCTCGCCGACGTGTTCGTGGTCGAGGAGGCGCGTGGGCACGGCGTCGGCAAGGCGCTCGTGCACGCCATGATCGAGGAGGGGCCCGGCCCGTACTTCCGGTGGATGCTGCACACCCTGGACGCGCACGAGCTGTACCGCCCGTTCGGGTTCGCCGAGCCGGACGGCACGTACATGGAGCGCAAGGGCCGCAGCATGGACATCTTCGGACTGCACGGAACGGGCAACGCGCCCTGACCAGCCAGATCGCGGGGATGCCGTCAGCGCACGCCGGCGGCGGGGCCGACCGAGCCGCCGGGTACCGGTGGGCAGTGCAGCAGGCGCTGGGACGTCGTCGGTTGCTCAGTGATCAGGTCGACCAGCAGCCGGACCGCGGCGCCACCCATCTCCCGGTACGGGACCTCGAAACCGGTCACGTCCGGGGCCACGCCGGGCGGGCGGCCGAGCACCGCCAGTGACACGTCCTCAGGTGTGGACAGCCGCGCCGCCGACAGCGCCGCACGCACCGCCGTGTAGGCCACGCCCGTGTCGGTCTCCTCAACCACGATCGCCGTCACACCGTCCGCCAGCCACGAGCGCACCGCGTCGACGGACAGCGGGCCGTCGAGCCGGGTGACCGCGGTGTCCGGGGCGGCCCGACGTACCCCCTGTTCCCGGTCGGCGGACGACGGCGCGTCGTCGGTCTCCCTGACGTACCGGACGCGCCGATGGCCCAGCCCGCGCAGCCGGGTCACGAGATCGGCCGACGCGGTCACGTAGTCCGCGCCCACGTAGGGGATGCGGCCGCCCAGTTCCGGGCGGCGTCCGATGTAGACGATCGGGAAGCCCGAGTCGACCAGGCGGGCGATCGGCTCGTCGGGTACGTGACGACCGAAGAACAGGCAGCCGTCCGCCACCCGTACGCGGCGGATCGCCTCCGGGCTCTGGCCGGCCGCCCCCGTGAACAGCACCAGGTCCTGGCCCAGCGCCGCCGCCGCGTCCTCCACGCCCACGAGGATCGGGTAGTACGAGTCGGCCACGTCGGTGGGGAACGTCGCCCGGAACGTGTACAGGCCGATCATGTTGGTCCGAGCCGACGCGAGTCGCGTCGCCACGGGGTGGGGCACGTAGCCGAGGTCCTCCGCCACCGCCAGCACCCGCCGCCGCGTCGACTCCGCCATCCGGACGCCTGCCCGGTTGCCGCCGAGCACCACGGACACGGTCGCCTGCGACACCCCGGCGATGCGAGCGATGTCGACCTGCCTCGGCGGGCGGCCCGGCGGCATCCCACCCTCCCCTCGCCAATCCGTATCAGTTCGAGCGTCAGGGCACGACGACCGGCCGTCAACCCTTTGTCCGATTTCCGTCCGTTCCAGGACTAATACGTATTGGCGTCTTGACCTCGGCCCCCGCCACCACGGACGGTCGGGGCAACAGGTCAACGTCGACGAAGTGAGGGGCCCTGCGATGGTCACCAGACGAACGGTCCTCGGCGCGGCCGCCGGCCTCGGTATCGGCCTCGGTGTCGGTACTGGGCTCGGTGGCGCCCTCCCTGCCGCCGCGGCCGCCGCGCCCGGCGGGTTTCCCGACTACCGGTTCCTCGGGGTGGCGTTCGACAAGAACGCGCTCGCCTACAACCCGACCGGTGAGCTGATCTTCCCGTGTATCCGCGGCACCGCGGGCCGGGTGCCGAACGCGCTCGGGCGCTACTACCTGTACTACGCGCCCCACGACGCGCCCGGGGGCATCTGCCTCGCCTACGGCGACCACCTGTACGAACGCTTCACCGAGTACCGGGGCAACCCGATCGTGACGCGGAACTGGGCGCCGCACTACACCGTCTCGCACATCTCGTCCCCGCACGTCATGTGGAACGACGACGTGAACGAGATGTGGCTGTACTTCCACGGCGAGAACACCACGACCCGCCTCGCCAGGTCGAAGAACGGCATCGACTTCACCTACGACAAGGTGGTCCTGTCGACGTCCATGCTGTACCCGGGCGCCACCGAGGCGTCCTACGCCCGCGTGTTCCGCCACGACCTGCCCGCCGTCGGCGGCCGCTACGTCATGCTCTTCATGATCAACGACACGACCAACCGGCGCTCCATCGGCTGGGGCTGGTCCCGCGACGGGCGCGACTGGACGTTCTCGCAGACCCCGCTGATCCGCCCGCAGGACGTCGGTGTGCAGAACATCAGCGGGCCGCACCTCGTCAAACGGGGTGGCAGCGCGTACGTGATCTACCACTGCAACAAGGAGGCGGGAGGCACCCTGCTGATCACCGAGGTGGGCAACGGCTTCACGCGCCGCGACCACCTCGGCGTGTTCCACACACCGCTCTCCGGTGCCCCGGACAACGGGCGCTGCGCGGCCCCGTCGTTCGGCACCGAAGGCGGCGTCGAGTACATGTTCTACGAGGCCGGTGAGCGCCTGTCCGGGGCGATCGCCGTGGCCCGCGCGGTCTGACCGGTCAGGTGGCGGTGTTCCGCACCGTCCTGGTCGCGCCGACGGACGCGGCGACGACGAGGAGCACCGCCACCCACTGGACCGGGGCCAGCACCTCCCCCAGCACGACCAGCCCGACGACCGCGGCGACCGCGGGTTCGAGGCTCATCAGCACGCCGAACACGCGCGGCGGGATCCGGCGCAGCGCCTCCAGCTCCAGCGAGTACGGGATGACCGACGACAGCAGCGCGACGCCGAGCCCGACCGCGAGCACCCACGGTTCGAGCAGCGCGGCGCCGCTGTCGACGATGCCGACCGGGGCGACGACCAGGGCGGCCAGCGCCATGCCCAGCGCGAGCCCGCCGCCGTCGCTCGAGTGCCTGCCGAGCGCCGCGCCGAGCAGGATGTAGCTCGCCCAGCAGACGGCCGCGCCGAGGGCGAACAGGATGCCCGCGATGTGCAGGTCGCCGCGGCCCTCGGTCAGCAGCACGACCCCACCGGCGGCGAGCAGCGCCCACAGCCCGTCCAGCCAGCGCCGCGACCCGCCGATCGCCACCGCGAGCGGACCGAGGAACTCGATGGTGACCGCGATGCCCAGCGGGATCTTCGCGAGCGCCAGGTAGAAACACAGGTTCATGGCGCCGAGCACGAGCCCGTAACCGGCGACCACGGTCCACGCGGGCCGCCCGATCCGCATGGTCGGCCGCCACACCACGAGCAGCACCAGCGCGGCGAAGAACAACCGCAGCGCGACCGTCCCCGCGGAGCCGACGACGCCGAACAGCTGCTTGGCGAGCGCGGCGCCGACCTGCACGCTGAGGATCCCGGCCAGCACCTGCGCGGGCGGCGGCACCGCGCCCAGTGCCCGCCCGGCGAGCGCGACCAGGCCGTCCCTCGGGATCGGACCGGGCTCCACCCGGTCCACACGCATCGTGGTCATGGCCGCATCCTCCGCGAGACCACCGACAGCCGTCGCCGGTTTTCCAGATCGTGGGACCGGCTAGGGTCTCCGCATGGTGGGGAACGAGGTGGCGGCGCTGCGCGCGCTGACGGACGGGGACGTGACCGGGGCGCGGGCGGCACTCGAGAACGAGGTGACGCGGCCGCTGCTCAACGCCGCGCTGCGCACGTACCTCACCGCCGGCGACGACGGGCGCGTGTACGACCAGCCCGCCGCGTTCACGGCGTTCATCCGCGGCGGCGGCAACGTGGGGCTGTACCGGGCGGTCTCCTCGGCGCTCGCCGAGCTGTACGACCGGCACGAGGTCACGACGCTGGTCGACATCGGGTGCGGCGACGGCAAGGCGGTCGTACCCGCGGTCGAGGGCCGCGACGTGGCGGTGACGCTGGTCGAACCGTCGCGGGCGCTGCTCGACGAAGCCGTCGCCCAGCTGCCCGGCGCCACCGCGCACAACACCGACGCCGCGACGTTCGTGTCGGCGCTGACCGGCCGGTTCGACCTCGCCGAGTCGACGTTCGCGCTGCACACGCTGCCGCACGAGGAGCGCTCGGCGGTGCTGACCGCGTTGCGCGGGCACGTGTCCCGGCTGGCGCTGGTGGAGTTCGACGTGCCGGACGACCCGCCCGGGAGCCCCGAGCACCTGACATTCCTCGCGGACACCTACGAACAGGGCCTCGCCGAGTACGAGGCCGACCGCGACGTGGTTGCGCAGGGCTTCCTGATGCCGGTGCTCGCGGGCCAGCTCACCCCGGGCGCGACCCGCAACACGTGGGAGCAGCCCGCGACGGCGTGGGCGGCGCAGCTCACCGCGTGCGGGTACCGGGAGGTCACGATGCAGCCGCTGTACGACTACTGGTCCTCCCCCGCGTTCCTGCTGACCGCCACCACTTAGCAGGTCCCGTACACGTACCCGTCGTCGTCCGGTGTGGACACGTCGACGTCGCGCAGCACGATGCTCAGCTCGTCCGCCCACCCGGCACAGGCCCGGTCCAGGCCCTCCTGTGTGTACTCGACGACCACCACGTGGTCGCCGAACGCCTCGGTGTAGGTACCGCATTCGCTGTCGTGGTGGCCGCATTCCTCCACGACCGCGAAGTCGAGCCCGTTCGCGTCGCGGGCGCCCGCCAGCTCGGCGGTGTTCTTCTGCGCGATCGCCAGGCCGCGTGCGTGCGCGTGGGCGGACAGCAGCCGGATCAGCGCCTGGTTGTCCTCGGCGCTCAGCAGGCCGTCCGGGACGCGGGTGAACGAGTCGTAGTTGTCCGGTTCGACCGCCTGGAAGCCCTTGTCCGCGCACCCGTCGACCCACGCGTTCACCTTGTCCGCGATGCGGTCGCGCTTGTCGCCCGCGCTGGTGTCGAGGATCGCCTCACCCCAGTCCGCGTCGTACACGATCTCCCCGGCCGCGTCGCGGAGCAGCAGGTCGCCCCACTCGTCCTCCGCACCGGGCTGGGCCTGGAACGCGTTGACGTAGCAGATGTTGTAGAGGCCGTCGGCCGGGTCGGCGCCGTGGTCGCGGGCGACCACCGCGACACCGTCGGGCGGGGTGTAGGGCCCGCCGATCTGGTAGTCCCACAAGGCGTGCGGCGGCGGCAGGGGAATCGGGTCCCCGGCCGCCGTGCAGGACGCGAGCAGCACGAGGACGAGCAGTGCACGGGCCACGTGGACAACCTAGCGGCGCGTGGCGCGGCGCTGTCCGCGCTCCCCCGTCGGGTCGGTCGACCTGTTGTTCCTCGACGCCGAACGGCGCTGTCGCACCCGGACGAGATCGCCGCGGTGAGGCGTTGCCGCGCGCGGACGTGTGGCGACCGGCCCGCTGGGGTACTGATGAGCCATGGCAGAACAGGTGGTGGACGCGCTCACGACCGTCCTCGATGGACGCTGGGCACGGCTGCGCGGGCAGCTGCGGGAGCGGATGACGGCGACGAAGCTCGCCGACTCCTACGACCTCGACCCCGAGACACACCGCGCGCAGGTGTTCGAGCAGCTGCGTGAGCTGGTCGCGACCGGGCACCCGAAGCTCGGGTTCGACCGCGAGTACGGCGGCGAGGGCGACATCGGCGGTTCCGTCGTGTCGTTCGAGCTGCTCGGCTACGGCGACCTGTCGCTGATGGTCAAGGCCGGTGTCCAATGGGGACTGTTCGGCGGCGCCGTGCAGATGCTCGGCACGCGACGCCACCACGAGCGGTACCTGCGCGACATCATGACGCTGGACCTGCCCGGCTGCTTCGCGATGACCGAGTCCGGTCACGGTTCGGACGTCCAGCACCTGCGCACCACCGCCACGTTCACCGACGGCGGCTTCACGATCGACACCCCCGACGACGACGCACGCAAGGACTACATCGGCAACGCGGCCCGCGACGGACGGATGGCCGTGGTGTTCGCGCAGCTCGTGATCGGGGACCGGTCGTACGGCGTGCACGCGTTCATGGTCCCGGTCCGCGACGAGACCGGCAGGCCCATGCCGGGGGTGCGGATCGAGGACTGCGGCCCGAAGGCAGGGCTGAACGGCGTCGACAACGGGCGGTTGTGGTTCAGCGGTGTGCGCGTGCCCCGGGAGGCGCTGCTGAACCGGTACGCGGACGTGGCCGAGGACGGCACCTACACGAGCCCGATCACCTCCGACGGCCGCCGCTTCTTCACCATGCTCGGCGCGCTGGTGCGTGGCCGGGTCAGCGTGGCGGGCAGCGCGGGCAGTGCCACACAGCGCGCGCTGACGATCGGGGTGCGGCGCGCCGAGACCCGCCGTCAGTTCGCGCGGCCGGGCAGCGACGAGGAGATCGTGCTGCTCGACTACCTGGCGCACCAGCGCAAGCTGCTGCCCGCGCTCGCGACCACGTACGCTCTGCACTTCGCGCAGGAGGAACTGGTCGCGATGCTGCACGACGTCCACTCGGCCCCTTCGCAGGACGAGCGCGCACAGCGGGTACTGGAGTCTCGCGCGGCAGGTGTCAAGGCGGTGGCGACCTGGCACGCGACCAGCACGATCCAGGCGGTCCGCGAGGCATGCGGCGGCGCGGGCTACCTGGCGGAGAACCTGCTGCCGGGGCTGAAGGCCGACACGGACGTGTTCACCACGTTCGAGGGCGACAACACGGTGCTGCTGCAACTGGTCGCGAAGGGGTTGCTGACCGATTACCGGGACAACTTCGCCGACCTCAGCCCGCTGGCCACCGCCCGGTTGGTGGCCGAGCAGCTGATGGGAGCCGTGCTGGAGCGACTGCCCGCGCGCAAGCTCGGGAGCCCCGAGCTGTTCGACCGGGCCTGGCACCGGGAGCTGTTCGCGGACCGGGCGCAGCACGTGCTGGCCGGGTTGGCGCGGCGACTGCGGGCGGCGGCCTCGTCGGACGCTGATCCCTTCGAGGTGTTCAACGACGCGCAGGACCATGTGTTGCTGGCCGGTCGTGCGCACATCGACCAGGTGGTGCTGGAGGCGTTCGTCGCGGGGATCGAGCGGTGTGCTTCGCCGTCGGCGGCGACGTTGTTGAACCGGGTGTGCGATCTGTACGTGCTGTCGACGATCGAGGCTGAGCGTGGGTGGTTCCTGGAGCACGGACGGCTGACGCCGCCGGTGGCCAAGCGGGTGCTGGCCGAGGTCAACGCGTTGTGCAGGGAACTGCGGCCGCACGCGCGGACGTTGGTGGACGCGTTCGCCATTCCGGAGCAGTACGTGGCGACGTCCCTCGGGTAGCGGACCCCCGGTCGTCGCCGGGGTGGCCGGCCCGGCGTGCTGAAGGACCCCTTCAGTGCGCGGCCTGCTCCGCCAGGTCCGCGTGTGCGCTCCGCAGCTCCCGCTTGAGGATCTTGCCGCTCGGGTTCTTCGGCAGCGCCTCGGCGATCACCACGTACTTCGGTTGCTTGTACCCCGCGAGCCGCCCCTTCGCGTGCGCCCGCACCCCCTCCACGGTCAGCGCCACCCCGGGCTTGGGCACGACCACCGCCGTCACCGCCTCGATCCAGTGCGGGTGGCTGATCCCGAACACGGCCACCTCCGCGACCCCGTCGAGTTCGTAGATCGCCTCCTCCACCTCGCGGCTCGCCACGTTCTCGCCGCCGGTCTTGATCATGTCCTTCTTGCGGTCCACCACCGACAGGTAGCCGTCCTCGGTCATCACGCCCAGGTCGCCCGAGTGGAACCAGCCGTCGCGGAAGGCCTCCGCGGTCTTCTCCTCGTCGTTGTAGTAGCCGAGGGCGGCGTGCGGGCTGCGGTGCACGATCTCGCCGACCTCCCCCGGCGGGACCGGCCGGCCCGCGTCGTCGACCAGCATCGTCTCCACGTTCACCGACGCCCGGCCCGCACTGCCCGCCCGCGGCAGTTGCTCGTGCGGTCGGAGGATCGTCGCCAGCGGGGCCATCTCCGTCTGGCCGTAGAAGTTCCACAGCCGCACGTCCGGCAGCCGTTCCCGCAGCTCCTTCAGCACCTCCACCGGCATCGGCGACGCGCCGTAGTACCCCTTCCGCAGGCTCGACAGGTCCGTCGTGTCGAACGCCGGGTGGCGCAGCAGCGAGATCCAGACCGTCGGCGGGCAGAACAGCTTCGTCACGCTCTCCCGTTCGATCGTCGCCAGCAGGGTGGCCGGGTCGGGGCCGGGCAGGATGACGCTGGTGGCGCCCAGGTAGACGTCCACCGAGAAGAAGCAGTCGAGCTGCGCGCAGTGGTACATCGGCAGCGCGTGCGCCTCCACGTCGTCCGCCGACATCTCCCCGTCGATCGCGCAGCTCACGTACTGGCTGATCAGGGATCGGCTGGACAGCATGACGCCCTTGGGGCGGGACTCGGTGCCCGACGTGTACATCAGCCGCAGGGGGTCGTCGTCGGCGATCGGCACGTCCGGGGCGTCCGCGGGGCCGGTCCGCCACCAGTCGTCCACGTTCTCCCAGTCCGACGCCGCGCCGGTCAGCGGGATCACGGCGCGGAGGCCGACGGGGCGGTCGCCGATCGCCGCCTCGGCCACCGGCACCAGCCCGTCCTCCGCGACGATGCCCGACGCGCCCGAATGCTCGAGGATGTAGCCGACCTCGGGCCCGGTCAGCATGAAGTTCACCGGCACCAGCACCACGCCGAGCCGGGCCGTGGCGTACGCCAGCACCCCGTACTGCCAGCAGTTGTGCGACAGCAGCGCCAGCCGGTCCCCCTTGGCCAGCCCCCGGGCGGCGAGTGCGTTGGCCGCCCGGTTCACAGCCGTGTCGAACTCGGCGTAGGTCGCGCGCAGATCGCCGGAGACGACGGCGAGCTTGCCCGGTGTCCGCCGTGCGGTGCGGTGCAGGAGGTCCCCCACCGAGTGCTGACGTGCACGACCGATCGCGGCGGCGGTGCCCGCGGTGAACATCTGCTCCATCTCGCGAGTGTCCCACGTAACCGGCAGGTAGCCGGTGAACATTCGACCATATGGGCCAGTCGGACCGACGTTCCGATAAGGCCGATTGGAGCTGTGTTGTACGCCGACTCCCGCTCTACTGTGGAGCCTTGTGTGGTTGGACGGTGACTCCCTGTCCAGGTCGTCACCATACGCGCTAGGGGGACTACGGGCGGTGGCTACTCCCTGTCGTACGAAAGAAAGCTCCGGCGTCGCGGCTCTCGTGGCGACGTGGCGCGAACGAACACCCGACGCACCCGGCCTGGCGCATCTGGCCGCCCACGAGCCCGCGTTCGCCACGCTGCTCGGCGAGCACGGCCGCGGGACCGGACAGGGCTTCTACGAGCACGGAGGGGTGCAGTGAGCGCGTCGACGATCACCGCGGAAGCGATCCGCGGGAATCTGCTGGAGTTCCTGGGCAAGCGCGCGAAGACCGAGTGGGATCCCGAGCAGGACCTGTTCGCGTCCGGGTCGTTCTCGTCGCTGTTCGCGCTGGAGCTGGTGATGCACCTGGAGAGCGCGTTCGGCATCGCGATCGGGCCGGACGAACTGAAGCTCGAGCACTTCCGCACCGTCGGCGCCGTGACCGACCTGGTGTCACGGATCCGTGGCCGTGAATAAACACGACGCGACCACGCTGGTCACCGAGCTGGTCGGCGACCGCGCCGGCGCGTGGGACCTCGCGGGCCGCATCCCGGGCGAGGTGATCGCCGCGCTGGCCGGCAAGGGCGTACTGTGCGCGGAGGTGCCGACCGAACACGGCGGGCTCGGGCTGTCCAGTGTGGACAACGGGGAGCTGACGGCCACGGTCGGTGCGCTGTGCGGGTCGCTGCGCAGCCTGATGACCTCGCACGGCATGGCCGCGTGGACACTGTCCCGGTTCGGCAGCGCCGACCAGCAGTCCGCGTACCTGCCGCGGCTCACGTTCGGCGCGCTCGCCACGGTCGCGTTCAGCGAGCCGGGCGCGGGCAGCGATCTCGCCGCGATGACCACCGAGATCGCCCGCGACGGCGACTCCGTGGTGGTCACCGGCGAGAAGGTGTGGGTCACCGGCGCGGCCCACGCCGAGTTGCTCGTGGTGTTCGGGCGGTTCGGCGACGGGGCCGCGATCGTGGTCGTCCCCGCCGACACCCCGGGTGTCCGGACCGAGCGGGTACCCGACCCGATGGCCTGCCGTGCGGCCGGGCACGCCGACGTCCACCTCGACCACGTCCGTGTCCCCGCGGACGGGTTGCTCGGCGGCGCCGGGCTGCCGGTGACGCTGCTCGCGAGCGCCGCGCTCGGGTACGGCCGCCTGTCCGTGGCGTGGGGGTGCGTCGGCATCCTGCGTGCCTGCCTCAAGGCGACGGCCGCGCACGCGACCACCCGCACCCAGTTCGGGGCGCCGCTCGCCGAGCACCAGCTGGTCGCCCGCCACCTCGCGGACCTGCACGTCGCGGAGCGGACCGCGACCCACACGTGCGCCCACGCCAGTCGTTGCTGGGACGCGGCCACCCCTGAGACCGTGGCGGCGGTGCTGCTCGCCAAACACCACGCGGCCACCAGCGCCGCCCGGGGCGCCGCGGCCGCCGTGCAGGTCATGGGTTCGGCCGGGGCCCGCGACGGCCACCCGGTCGCGCGGGCCTACCGCGACGCGAAGCTCATGGAGATCATCGAGGGCAGCTCGGAGATCTGCCAGCTCGCGTTGTCCCGGTACGCGCTGACGGAGTGGTCATGACCGGCATCGGCGGAGTCCACTGTGTACTGCCGGACGAGTGGACGTTGGTCGCTGACCTGCTCGCCGCCGATCCCCCGCTGGGCGACCCGCGCAACGGTGACGGGAGGAGGTCAGGGTTTCAGATCAGCGGCACGAAGAAAAACGTGTCCCGGCGCGCGAAGGTCCCGTCGGGATGGCACCGGAAGAAGTCGGCGAAACGCGCTTCCACGGTTTCGCCGCTGTGCAGCGTGCCGTGGAATTCACCGTGCACGGCGACCTCGGCACCATTCGCGACAAGGGTCCCGACGGTGTGCTTCCCCTCCTTGATCACGCGTTGCGACGAGTAGAACCGGAGTAACTCCTCCTTGCCGCACAAGGGCGGATACCCGGGCCGGTGGTACACGGCCTCGGGGTCGAACAACGCCACGAGCCCGTCGACGTCACCCTGGTCGACGAGTTCGTAGTAACGGCGAACGGCGTTCTCACCCACGATTTCCTCCCGGTGGTCAGGCGCTTCAGGCTATTCTCGGGGACCGGAAACCCGGAAGGGGCCAAATGGCGGAGCATTCGCGGTGGCCGACGTTCCTCGCCGAACTGATCGAGAAGGATCTGCTCACCCCGTGACGGCGGGCAACGGGTAGTCGGTCAGCTCACCGGTGTCGGCGGTGCGGGTGGACAACCAGGTGAGCAGGCCCGTCATCGGCCGGGAGGACAGCACCCGGAACGTCCTGTCGCGTCGGCGGATCGCCTTCTCGGTCGGCGGCGCGAGGTGCTTGCCCGCGCCCGCCGCGAACTTCTGCGACTTGGTGACCGGCGGCCGCATGACCTCCTCGTAGCGCGCGAACGCCGTCTCGTGCCCGGCCCGCGCCAGCTCGCCCGCCAGGGTGTACGCGCCGAGCATCGCGTGCCCGGTGCCGTTGCCGCCGGGGCCCGCGCACCACGCCGCGTCGCCGAGGAGGACGACCCGCCCTGACGACCACCGGTCGAGCCGGACCTGGCTCAACGGGGCGAAGTACAGTTCGGTCACGTCCCGCAGCGCCGCCAGCAGTTCGGGGGTCCGCCAGCCGACGTCGGCGAAGTGCCGCGCCAGCAACGACTTCTGCCCGTCCAGGTCATCTCGCCGGTAGGCCGGCTCCGGCGTGGCGAACATGAGCGACACGATCGCGCGGCCGGCGTCGCGCGCGCTGGCCACGCCGACGTACCGGTTCGGCGCGTTGTGGATCACGCCGGAGTGGTCGAGCCCGAACGTGTTCGCCACCTCGAACGAGGCCGCGTGGTAGCCGAGGTAATGGGTGTGCCCGGCGCCGAAGGTCAGCCCGCGCACGGCCGAGTGCAGCCCGTCGGCACCGACGACGATGTCGTACCGGCGTGCGGCGCCGCGCGCGAAGGTGACGTCGACCCCGTCGGCGTGCTGGGTCATCGCGGTGACGCGGTCGCCGAACACGTACTCGGCGTGCGGGGCGCTGTGGTCATGCAGGATGCGCGCCAGGTCGGCGCGGTCGATCTCGACCTCGCCGCTGAACACCGCCGCCGGGTACGCCGACCGCCTGCGACCCGCCGCGTTGACGATCACCTGGTCCCCCATGCCGGTCTGGGCTTCCCGGATCTTCTCGAGAACGCCCATGCGGGTCAGCAGGGCGAGCTGGTCGCCGCGGAAGTCGACGGCGGAACCACTGGCGCGCGGCCCGGGCGCCTGTTCGACGACGGTGACGCGGTCACCGTGCCTGCCGAGCCAGTACGCGAGCGACGGTCCGGCGATGCCCGCGCCGGAGATGAGCACTGATCTGTTCATGCCGACGACACTACCGCCGGTTTATCCAACTGGTCAATCCAAGTGGATAAACCGTGTGGCTGGCTAAGCTCACCGGCATGGGCAACCGGGAAGACCTACTGGCAGGCGCGCTGCGGTGTCTGAAGGACAAGGGCTGGGCACGCACGACGGTCCGCGACATCGCGTCGGCGGCCGGCGTCAACCACGCCGCGATCGGCTACCACTTCGGCTCCCGGGAAGCGTTGCTCATCGAGGCGTTCGTGCAGGCCATGGACGAGTGGGGCGGCGAGGTCGAGACCGCGGTGCGTGCCGCGCTGGACCCGTCGGCGACCGCACGGGAACGCTACGAGACCTTCTGGCGCACGGTGATCGAGTCCTACGGCGCCAACCGCCGCCTGTGGCTCGCGTCGGTCGAGGCGGCCGTCGAGGCCGAGCACAACCCCCGCGTCCGCGAGCTGATGAGCGCGGCTCTCCGCGAGGGCCGGAGCGGCCTGGCGGCGGGACTCGTCGGCGTACCGGAGGACGAACTGGACGACACGGACATCCGCTCGATCGGTTCGGTGCAGCTGGCACTGATGTCGGGCGTGCTCGTCCAGCACCTCCTCGACCCGGACGACGCGCCGAGGGCGGAGAACGTCACCGACGCACTGCTGTCCCTGGCGAGGAGGCTGTCGTGACCAGGTTCGCGATCGTCGGCACCGGGTGGCGGGCCGAGTACTTCTGGCGGCTGGCCGCCGCGCTCGACGGACTGGACTGCGCCGGTGTGGTGTCGCGGGCGCCCAAGGACCTGCCGGTGCCGGTGCACGTGTCGCTCGACGAGTGCCTCGCCGCCGCCAAGCCGGACTTCGTGGTCACCGCGGTGCCGTGGGCGGTGACACCGTCGCTGGTGGCGGCGCTCGTCGAGCGGGGTGTGCGGGTGCTCGCGGAGACCCCGCCCGCGCCCGACCTCGACGGGTTGCGGGCGCTGTGGGCCGCGGTCGGTGCGAGCGGGCTGGTGCAGGTGGCCGAGCAGTACACCCGGATGCCGGCGCACGCGGCGCGGCTGGCGCTCGTGCGGTCGGGGACGATCGGCGCGCCGACGCGGGCGGACGTGTCGTCGACGCACCAGTACCACGCGGTCTCGCTGATCCGCGCATTGCTGGGCGTCGGCCGGGGGCCGGTCGAGGTGCGGGCCGTGCGGACGGTCGCGCCGCTCGCCGACCCGCTGTCCCGCGCGGGGTGGGCCGACCCCGTCGAGGTCCGCGACACGACGACGACGATCGCCACGATCACGTTCGCGGGCGGCGGTTTCGGGGTCTACGACTTCACCGACAACCAGTGGCACAACCAGCTGCTCAACCGCAGGCTGCTGGTCCGCGGCACCCACGGCGAACTGCGCGACGACGAGGTGGTGCGCCTCGCCGCCGACCGCACGATCGTCCGCACCCCGCTCGTGCGCAGGCAGACCGGCTACGACCTGGACCTGGACGGGTTCGACACGGACCACGTCACCTGCGGCGCGGACGTGCTGTACCGCAACCCGTACCAGGGACAGCGGTGGAACGACGAGGAGATCGCGATCGCCACGCTGCTTCAGGACACCGCGGCGTGGGCGGCAGGCGACGGCCCGCCGCCCTACCCGCTGGCCGACGGCATCGAGGACCACCGCGTCGCCCTCGCGGTCGAGGAGTCGGCCGACACGGACCGCGTGGCCCGGGTGGCGGCGGAGCCGTGGCACTGACGCCGGTGCCATTCGGTCACTCGGCCCGGATGCCCCGCACCACCAGCCGTCGCGCGCGATCGTCGTACGGGGAGGCGTCGAACCCGCCGAAGCACTCGACGTCGACGAACCCGGCCTGCTCGAACAGCGACCGCAGTTCGGCGGCGCTGTACAACGACCAGACGATCGACGCGTGCCGGGCCGACGCCCCGCGCACCAGCGTCCAGTCCGTGCGCAACCGGGTCCAGTCGTCGAGGATCGTGTCGCGGGTGAACACCGTCCCACCGCCGTGGTCGTCGGCGATGTCGATGGCGCCGCGCCGGCCGACGCGGCTGGCGACGACCTCCTTGCCGAGCACGTCCACCAGCAACGTCCCCCCGGGCGTGAGACTCGCGTACGCGTTCCGGAGCACCGTGAGGTTGTCGCCGGGCCCGGTGAAGTAGCCGAACGAGGTGTGCGTGCTGAGCACCAGGTCGTACGCCCCGGGCTCGACGTGCTCCCGCATGTCCGCGCGCACGAACCAGGCCGACACCCCCGCGCGGTCGCAGGTGGCGCGCGCTCTGGCCAGCATCGCGGGCGACAGGTCGACCCCCGTCACCTCGGCCCCCCGCCGGGCGAGCGCCACGACGTACACCGCGGGTCCGCACGCCATGTCCAGCACCCGCATCCCCGGCCGGACCTTGAGCAACGGGGACGCGGCGACCGACTCCTCCGCCGCCCGCTCCGGCAGTTCCGGAAACATGACGGACTGGAAGTCGATCCAGAGATCCTCGTCCTCGTACCAGTGCATTCCACTCCCGTTCCCCAGCGCCGGCGGTCCCAGTCTCATAGTCGGACGGGTACGCCGGGACGGTTCCCGAACTCTCTTCGGTCAAGCGAAAGTCGGGCGCGCAGTGTCACAGGCGTGACCGGTGCCGCCGAACCCGTTGGCGCGCTAGGTTGTGCGCGATGGAACCGGGTGAGCTGGTCGCCGGCCGCTACCGCGTCGTGTCCGTTGTCGGGCGTGGGGCGATGGGTGTCGTGTGGCTGGCCCGGGACGAGCGGCTCCAGCGGGACGTCGCGATCAAGGAGCTGCGGGTCGGCACCGACGGTAACGGCACGGGTGGTGTCGCGGGTGACGCCGTCGCGCGGACCATGCGGGAGGGCCGGATCGGGGCCCGGTTGCGGCACCCGAACGCGATCGCGGTGCACGACGTCGTCATGCACGGCGGCCTCCCGTGCCTGGTCATGGAGTACCTGCCCGCGGAGAGCCTCGCCGAGGTCGCGGCCACGCGTGGTGGGCTGCCACCCGGGGAGGTGGCCGCGATCGGCGCGCAGGTGGCGGCCGCGCTCGCCGAGGCGCACGCGCACGGGGTGGTGCACCGGGACGTCAAGCCGGACAACGTGCTGCTCACCGAGGACGGCACCGCGAAGATCACCGACTTCGGCGTGTCCAGGGCCGCCGGGCTCGCGTCGGTGACCGCGACCGGCATCCTCGCGGGCACCCCCGCCTACCTGGCGCCCGAGGTCGCCAACGGCGCCGAGGCCGACGCCCGGTCGGACGTGTTCTCGCTGGGTGCCACGCTGTACGCGGCGATCGAGGGCGCGCCGCCGTTCGGTCTGGAGGACAACGCGATCGCGTTGCTGCACAAGGTGGCCCGCGATCCGGTGCTCCCACCGCGCAGGGCCGGGCCGCTGACCGACCTGCTGTTGTGGCTGCTGCGCCGCGACCCCGCCGAACGGCCGACGATGCGGGTCGCGCACGAGGCGCTCGCGGCCGCCGCCTCGGGCCGGGCCGTGTCCGTGCCACCTGGGCGGACGTCGACGCTCCTGCTCGACCGGCCGAGGGTGTCGCGGCGGCGCGTGTTCGTCGGTGTCGGTGCGTCCGCGCTGGTGGCGGGCGGGGTCGTGCTCGGCTTGGTGCTGGCCGACGGGGAGCCGCGCGGCACCGCGTCGACGACACCCGCCACGACCACCACCGCGCGGGCGGACCAGGACTGTGTCGCGTCCTACGAGGTGGTGAACTCGTGGCCGGGCGGCTTCCAGGTGCGGGTCGTCGTGCGCAACGACGGCGACCGGCCGCTCACCGGGTGGGAGGTGCGCTGGACGCTGCCGGACGGCGAGGACATCGCCGGCCTGTGGCAGGGCAGGCTCGCCCGCGACGGCGGCGACGTGATCGTCACCAACGAGGACTACAACGTCACGATCCCGGCCGGTGAGTCGACCGCGTTCGGGTTCAACGGCTCCGGCGACGACCCGCGCGTCCCGCGGGTCAGTTGCCGGGAGCCGTGACCGACGGCTTCTTCGGCGCGCCCACCTCGATGAACGCGCGGATGCCCGCGACGATCCCGTCGATCGGCACGGGCATCGTGGTGCGGGAGGCGATGTCGCCGAGCACCTTCGCCGGCAGGTCCGGCAGGCCCACCAGCCCGGTGGCGACCCACGCGGCCGTGCGGCTCGGGACCTTCGGCAACCTGGCGACGCCCTCGGCGACCGCGGCCAACTCGGCGTTCGCGACCGCGATGTCCGAGCGCGGCTCGTCGTCCAGCACGGGCCTGCTGACCCGGTCCTCCGCGTTCTTGCGGAGCACCACGCTCTTCGCCGCGGGCAGCGCGACCAGCGGCTCCGCGCACACCCCGCACGCGGCGTCGTGCCTGCCGAACGGCCCGCGGACCGTGCAGCTGGTCCGGTCGGGTGCGGTGGACAGGAACCAGAACGCCCAGCAGGACTGGCAGCAGAACACGTCGGTGGTGGCGCCGTTCCACTGCTGTTCGGCCGCGGCCTCCTGTTCGCGCACGAGCCGCTGCGCGAACTCCTCGCGCTCGACGACCTCGCGCTGCGCCGCCTCCGCCATCTCGGCGACCTCACCGCGCAGCGACGCGTTGGCGCCGAGCAGGTCGGTGTTGGCGGCGGTCAGCTCGGCGAGCTTGGTCCGCACGTCGGTCAGCTCACGTTCGGTGCGGGCGAGCGCATCCCGGTGCCGTTTCCGCTGGCGGGACTGGGCTTCCTCGGTGTCGTCCATGACGCGTTCGACCGCGGCCCGCACCTCGCCGCGCACCGCCTCCTGCACCGGTGCGAAACCGAGGAGCCACGACCAGACCCGTCCCGCCATGCCCGCAACCGTATCGAGCGGAAGCCATGATCGACTAGGGCCTACTGGTATCCGCGGATCTGGCAGAAGGCGCGGCCCAGGTCACCGTCCCGCGCGTCCCACAGCTCACCGCCCGTCGCGGTGGCCACCTGGCGCATCTCCTGCTCGGCCGCCTCGCCGAACAGGATCGGGAACACCCGCACCGGGTGCGGCGCGGTCTCGGCGAACGCCATGAAGTCGGACAACGCCCGGCCCGCGTTGCTCTCCCCGTCAGTCATCAGCACGATGCTCGGGAACCGTTCGCCTGCGTCGTCGAACAGGCCGTACGCCGCGACGAGCGAGTCGTACACGGCCGTCTCGCCCCGCGCGGGCAGACGGTTGATCGCCGTGCGGATCGCGTCGCGGGACGACTGCGGCGACTCGGCGGACACCGTGTAGGTCGTCGGCCTGCCGGGCTTGCTCGCGAACGGCAGCAGGATCACCTCCTCGCGGCTGCGAAACCGGCAGTACCGACCGGACAGCGACGTGTCGACGCCGGTCAGCCCGGTCAGCGCGGTCTTCAGCGCCGCGAGCCGCTCCCCCGCCATCGACCCCGAGGTGTCCAGCACGTACACGGTGCGCGCCGGGGTGCGCAGCCGGTCGAAGTACGCCACCAGCAACGCGTCGATCGCCGCGCGCGTGTCCGGGAACGGCAGCTCCACGAGCCCGCGCGGCGCGTCCTCGGGCAGCGCCACGTTCGGCACGACCGCCCGCCGTTCCGTGCGGGTGACGATCGCGTTCTGCGTCGACCCCGCCCGCAGGTGGTCCACCAGCCGGTCGTAGCCCTGCCGGATGTCCTCGGAGGCGCCCGCGAGCAGGGTGAACGGGTAGTCGGCGCTGATCACGCCGTCGGCCGGGTACACGATCGTCAGCGGTTCCGGCAGCCGCCCGCCGCGGTTGAGCGACCGCAGCGTGGACTCGTAGTTCACCAGCCCGTCGATCGGGCCGCCCGGGTCCTCGCCGGTGGCGCGCCGCACGAACGACCCCGCGAGCCACTCCGACGAGCCCGCCGTCACCCGCTGTCCGGAGAAGAACCCGGTGAGGCGCGGCGCGATCCGGTCGATGGCGGCGGCGTCGAGCGCGCGGCCGGTGCCGTCGAGCGCCGCGGCGACCGCCACCAGCGCCGAGAACCCGGTGTTCGACGCGGCGGGGTCGGTCATGCCGAAGGTGAACTCGCCGTTCTCCGCCGCGGCCGCGATCTGCGACCACGTGGGCGCCTTGGCGTCCCAGCCAAGCCGCTTCGCGACCGGTTCACGCACGCCGAGCACCACGGGCGAGCCCATGATCCGGTTCGTGCTCGCGAGCCGCTTCTTCGCCTCCGGGATGGTCTGCAGGTAGCGGGTGGAGGAGAACCACAGCGCGTCGTAGCGGCCGTCGGCGTTGCCGCTCGCGACCGTCTCGGCGCCGTCGAGCGTGCCGAGGTAGCTCATCTCGACGGTCACCCCGGTGGCCTTCGCCGCCTCGGTGAGCAGCGGTTCCATGTCCCGCAGCTCCGACCCGGCGAGCACCCGCAACGTCACCGGCGGCCCCGCCGGGGCCTGCTCCGCCTCGCTCGTGCAGCCCGCGACGAACACCACCGCCAGCAGGACGGCCAGGATCCTTCTCACCGTGTGCACCTCGCCGCGTTCTCGGCCGTCGGCGCGAGCGCGGACAGCATCGTCTCCAGCACCTCGAACGACGGCGACTCGACGACGTCCACCGGCCGGGCGCGCTTCGCCGTCCGCTGCCCGGTCGCCTTCTCCGGGCGGAACCCGTGTTCCTGGGCGAGCCGCACCAGCTCCGGGTCGTCGCGCAGCGCCTTGCCGACGGCCCGGCCGTCCTGGTTGAGCGGGATCAGCGTGTGCCGCGAGTACACGGTGGGCCGCGGGTAGATCAGCACGTTGTCGGGGCCGAGCGCGGGCGCGGGCGCTGTGGTGTCGTACTGCGACTCGTACACCAGCGCCATCGGAGTGCGGCCCACGCCGTCGACGACGTAGTTGTCGAAGAGCACCTGGCTGGTCTCCGGCTTGTCGCCCTGGTCGAAGACCAGCCTGCACAGGTCCGGCAGCACCTTCTCCACCTGCTGTGACGTGGTCACGATGGCGCCGCCGTTCGCGACCTGCGAGGCGATCGACAGGTACATGATCGCCGAGTTGGAGTCCTGCGGGTCCGTGGTGGACAGCAGCACCGTCTTGCGCGCCGGGTACTCGACGTTGTTCGCCAGCCGGTCCCACGTGACCCCGCGCCGCGCCAGGTCGAGCAGCGCGGCGATGTCGAGGACGTCGGTGCCGTCGGACGCCTTCTCCACCACGCCCGCGCGGGTGAGCACGGCGACGATCGGACGGAACGTCGCGACCGCCATCGGCGTGGAGAACAGCGGCATCCGTTCGCCGACCTTCAGCGTCCGCTCGATCTTCTGCGCGGTCGGCGTGCTGGACGGGAACGCGAACGCGTACCCGTTGTCGGCGCGGGCGAGGCTGTCGAGCATCTCGCGCGAGCCGCGGGAGTCGACCTCGACCGCGTAGCCGAGGCACTCGAGCCGCGCCGTGACGCGGTCGTCGTCGAAGAAGGCCTCCTTCTCCGACCCGATCACGCCACGCACCGGCACGGCGGCGGCGCAACCACTCGCCGCGCCGCCCCGGTACCTCGTGACGACGACCGCCGCGACGATGATCAGCACGACGCCCACGACGAGCGCCACGATCCGGATGCCGGTGAAGCCGGCGCGTGATCTCGCCATCACCGGTCCGCGTACCCGTCGATGCCGGTCTCGAGCACCAGCAGGTCCTCCGGCAGCAGCGTGCCGGTGTCGACGAGCACCCGCGCCAGGTTGGTCTTGAGGGCCTCGGCGGGCGCGGTCTCGCGGGTCAGCCGCTCGATCCCGGCCGCGGTGAGCCGGTGCCGGACCCCGTCGACGACGGCCTCGGCCTTGCGGTCGTTCCACCCGGACTGGCCGGGCACCGTGTTCAGCAGCTTGCCGGTCTCGTTCCAGGACAACGGGAGCGCCTGGTCCTCACGGCCGAGCACGGTGGAGAACATGGCCACCAGCACCAGCCACTCGCGGCGGGTGAGCGGGAGGCGGAGGTTGCCGGTGCTGGTCTCCGGAGACACCCCGCCGCGGTGCCGGTGCCCGTCAGCGACGAGCACCTCCACCACGTGCAGCTGTGAGCCCTGGATGTAGAGCGGGGTGTAGCCCACCGGCAGCGGCGCCTCGTGCGACCGCAGCAGCGGCGCCGTGTCCGGCAACCGGATCGGCAGCTTGCCGCCGTTGCGCAGCACCCAGCGGGTGCCGGTGCCGTGCGCGACGCACCGCAGCGTCGCGTGTTCCCTGCTGACGTAGCCGTCCTCGCCGCCGATCGCGACGTGCACGTCCGGTGCGTTCCGCCCGAGCACCAGCGAACGCCCGGCCACCGCGGCCGCCGCGTACCCGCCGGTGTCCCCGAGGACGAACAACGTGCCCGCCGGTGCCGCCGCCCCCGCGAACAGCGGCTCCTGCCGCACGAGGCTGGGGGTGAGCCGACCGAGCGGATACATGCCCTCTGTCATGCCGACCTTCTTGTGTCTCAACGTTTCGATGTGTGCCACGCTACGGACCCGGCTTCGGGAACCCTCCCGGATCGAGGGTCGGGTCGCCGGGCCGCACCGCTGCCCGCCTCGGCCCCCACAGCCCGAACCCGACCAGCGCGCCGCCCGCCGCGAGCAGTGGGAGCAGCAGCCAGAACGCTCCCGCGTCCACGACCCCGGTGAGGAACAGCGCGAAGGCGACGGCCGCACCACCGAACCCGGTCGCGGCGATCCGCGGTCCGTTGGCGGGCACCGCCACGACGGGCGCCGCGGGCGTGTTGACCGGGGGTGTGGGCGGCGGTGTCCTGACGGGCTGGGGCACCCCGGCCGGTGGGGTCACCGACCGGGCGAGTGCCGCGCGGGCCGCCGCGGCCATCTCTCCCGCGGTCTGCCAGCGCTTCTCCGGGTCCTTCGCGAGTCCCTTCGCCACCACGTCGCGCAGCGCGGCGGGCAGGTGGTCCGGCAGCGGCGGCGGGTCGCGCAGCACCTGCGCGGTCAGGATCGCCATGTCCTCGCCGTCGAACGGCTTGCCGCCGGCGAGGCACTCGTACAGCACCACGGCGAGCGAGTAGACGTCCGCGCGGTGGTCGGGCGTGATCCGGTCGCCGAGCCGTTCCGGTGCGATGTAGGCCGGGGTGCCGACCAGTTGGTCGAGCCTGGTCACCGGTGGTGCGCCCGAGGTGTCGATCGGCTGGGCGATGCCCCAGTCGAACAACAGCACCTGTTCGTCGTCGCCGTCCGGTTCGACCATGACGTTCGACGGCTTGACGTCGCGGTGGCGGAGTCCTTTTCTGTGCGCCGCGTCCAATGCCGAGGCGACTTGTCGGACAATGTTCACCGCACGTTCAGGTTCGATTGGCCCCTTTTTCAGAATTGTCGCGAGATCGGTCCCGTCCTCGATGTACGGCATCACGATGTACGGCCGCCCGTCCACCGAGTAGTCCCACACCGGCAGGATGTGCGAATGCCGGATCTGACCGGCGAGCTTGCATTCCCGGCGGAACCGTTCGGCCAGCTCAGGGTCGGTCAGCGCCTGCCTGGCCAGCAGTTTGATCGCGACCTCGCGGTCGTTGCGGGAGTCGTGGGCGAGCCAGACCTCGCCCATGCCACCACGTCCGATCAACTGGGCCAGCTCGTAGGGACCAACGACGTCGGTCACCGATCACCCCATCGCGAAGTGCGGGTCAGGACGTCGGAATCGTACGTGTGGCACCGGCGCGGCGGGCCAGGATGTGCATTTCGGTAGCGATTCTTCATCACCCGCGAATTCGGCGTTCCCGGCCTATTAGGAGACGCGTCCCGAGCCGGCACGGCATCCGCTCCGCCGGACGCGCCACCTTCCCGTGGTCGAATCCGACCGTTCTCGCCCGGAACGCCGTGCCAGGCAAGTAACGTCCTGCGCGTGACGCTGCTCGGTGGGCGATACCGGCTCGAAGGCTTGCTCGGCAGAGGCGGGATGGGCGAGGTGTACCGCGCCATCGACACCGCCGACGACCAGGCGGTGGCGATCAAGGTCCTCCCCGCCGAAGCGGGCCGGCACCACGCGGACCGCCTGCGCCGCGAGGCGGGCATCGCCGCGAGCCTGCACGACCCGCACATCGTCGAGGTGCTCGACACCGGCACCGACAGCGGCGACTCCCGACTCTACGTGGCCATGCGGCTCGTCGAGGGCGCCGACCTCAAGCGGGTCCTCGGCGGCGCGCCCATGACACCGCCCCGCGCGCTCGCGCTGCTCACCCAGGTCGCGCAGGCGCTGGACACCGCGCACACCGCCGGGATCGTGCACCGCGACGTCAAGCCGTCCAACATCCTCGTCGGCCCCGACGAGGACGCCCACCTCACCGACTTCGGCATCGCCCGGCCGCTGGACCCCGAGGCCACCAGGATGACGGTGACCGGCGGCTACGTCGGCTCGCTCGACTACATCGCGCCGGAACAGCTGCGCGGGCTCGACGTCACCGGCGCGGCCGACGTCTACTCGCTCGCGTGCGTGCTCTACGAATGCCTCACCGGGCACGTGCCGTTCCCCGCCGCCGACCCGGCCGCGAAGCTCGCCGCCCAGCTCAACTCCGTGCCCGCCGCGCCATCGACGTACCAGCCCGCCGTGCCGCCCGCGCTGGACCTCGTCGTCGCCACCGGTATGGACAAGGACCCCCGGCGCCGGTACGCGACCGCGGGCCAGCTGATGGCCGCCGCCCACGCCGCGCTGCGGCAGGCCGAGGACCGCACGACACCGGCCGTGGCCCTGCCGCACGGCGACCCCGCGCAGCCCGGCCAGCAGGTGATCATGCGAGCGATCGTCACGACCGCGGCACGCCGGGGCGGTGACCCGACCACACCGGCCGACCAGTCCGGCGGCGTCTGCCCCTACCCGGGTCTGCGCAGCTTCGGCACCGGCGACGCGGACTGGTTCTTCGGCCGCGACGGTGAGACCAGCGACCTGCTGGTGCGGCTCTCCGGTCAGCTCGGCACCGGCGGCCCGCTGGTCGTGGTCGGCGCCTCCGGCAGCGGCAAGTCGTCGCTGCTGGTCGCCGGGCTGCTCCCGGCGCTGGACACGGCCGCGCACGACCTCGGCCGCAGCCGCTGGCCCCGCGTGGTGCTCACCCCCGGCGACCGGCCCGTCGACACGCTCGCGGCCCGGCTCGCCGGGGTGGTCCAGGTCGACCCCGGCGCGCTCGCCGCCACCATCCGGCACGATCCCGCGCGGTTCGGGCAGCAGGTGCGGGCGGCGGCGGAGCACGCGGCCCGCGACGGCGCGCGGCCCGTCATCGTCGTCGACCAGTTCGAGCAGCTGTTCACCGACGGTGCGGGCGGGCCGGAGCGGGTGGCGTTCGCGACCGCGCTCGCCCACGCGTGGCCCGCGCTGGTGATCGTGGCGGTCCGGGCCGACTACGTGCCGGACTGCATCGCGCTGGAACCGTTGCGGACCGCGCTCGACAGCCCGTTCGTCGTCGGCCCGCTCGGCGCGGCCGCGTTGCGCGAGGTGATCACGCTCCCCGCGGCCCGCGCCGGGCTGGTGCTCGAGGACGGCCTCGCCGACCGGTTGATCGGCGACGTGGGCGCCCGCGACGGCTCCGGTTTCGCGCAGGGCGCGCTGCCGCGGCTCGCCCACGCGCTGCGCGCCACGTGGCGGAACCGGTGGGGCAACGTGCTGACGTTGCGCGGCTACCAGGCGACCGGCGGCGTCGACCGGGCCGTCGCGGTCACCGCGGACCAGCTGTACGGCCGCCTCCACCCCCACCACCAGGACGTGCTGCGGGCGACGCTGCTACGGCTCGTGCGAGTGCTGCCCGACGGCGGCCTGACCCGGCGCACGGCCGCCCGCGGTGAACTGGACGAACGGGCGGTCACCGGCCTCGTCGACGCCCGCCTGGTCACCGCGGACGACGACGGGGTGCGGCTCGCGCACGACGCGCTGCTCACCGCGTGGCCACGGCTCCGCGCGTGGGTCGACGTGGAACGGCAGGACCTCCTGCTGCGCCAACGGCTCGACGAGTCGGCCGCGAACTGGGTGGAGAGCGGACGCGACCGCGGCGACCTGTACCGGGGCGCCCGGCTCGCCGCCGCGCTCGACTGGGCCGCGCACCACCCGCCCACCCAGCCGCAGCAGGAGTTCCTGCGTGCGAGCGAACGGGAACAGCGCCGCGGCACCCGCAGGCTGCGGACCGCCATCGCCGCGCTCGCCGTGCTGCTCGTCGCGTCGCTGGTGGCGTCCGTCGTCGCCTACTACCAGACGGAGGTGGCCGACGACCGGCTCGCCGAGGCCGAGTCCCGCCGCCTCGCCACGCTCGCCGAGCAGGCGGCGGACACGTGGCCGAGGCAGTCGCAGCTGCTCGCCGCCGCCGCGTGGCGCCGCGCGCCGACCAGGCAGGCGCGGGAGGCGTTGCTGGCGACGGAGAACCAGCGGCTCGACACCATGCTGTCCGGGCACGAGGGGCCGGTGCAGTCGGTGGCGTTCAGCCCGGACGGCGACCGGCTCGTCAGCGGCGGGATCGACGGCACGATACGGGTGTGGGACATGGCGACCCGCGAGGGCCGGGTCCTGTTCGAGCCGGGTGAGGCGGTCAACGCGGTCGAGTTCTCCCCGGACGGCAGGCGGCTCGCGGTCGGCAGTACCGACGAGTCGCTGTACCTGCTCGACGCCGAGACCGGTGAGGTGCGCGAGCGCATCGAGCACGGCGCGCCCGTCGTGGCGGTCGCGTTCAGCCCCGACGGCAGGACGGTCGTGTCGTCGCACGGGACCCCGCAACTGTGGGACGTGGGCAGCGGACGGCGGCTCGGGCGGCCGCTCGCCGGCCACGACGACATCGTCACCAGCGTCCTGTTCACCGCCGACGGCGAGCGGATCCTCACCAGTGGCCCGGACGGCACGATCCGGGTGTGGAACGCGGCGACGCAGGAGCAGGTGCGCACCATCACCACGGCGAGCCCGTGCCTGTTCCTCGCGTACGACCCGGAGTTCGAGCAGGTCGCGTGCCGCGACGGCATCGCGATCGGCCGCTTCGACATCGCGACCGGCGACCGCGTCGGCGAGGCGCTCACCGGCCACAACAACACCATCCAGGACCTGGCGTTCGGCAAGAACGGGCACGTGCTGGCGTCGACGAGCGAGGATCGCACGGTGCGCCTGTGGTACCTCGCGACGGGCCAGCAGATCGGCGAACCCATGCGTGCCAGCGACGACGACACGTTCGGGGTCGCGTTCAGCCCGGACGACCGGGTGCTCGCGGTCGCGAGCGGTGACGGCAACATCGTGCTGTGGCGGACGTCGCTGCCCGCGGCGTCGGGCCGGGCCGCGTACAGCGACCTCAGCCGCGACGGCACGGTGGTCGCGTTCGGCGACACCGAGGGCACGGTGACCACGTTCGACACGGCGACGAGCGAGGCCACCGGCCCGACGATGCGCTGCGACAACGGTGCGGTGGGCCCGCTCGCGGTCGCGCCGGACGGCGAGCGGATCGCGGTGCCGTGCGGGGAGGGCCTGGAGATCCGGACGGTCGGCGGCGACGAGGTGGCCACGTATCCCGACGTCACCGCGATCGCGGTGACGTGGTCGCCCGACGGCGACACGCTGGCGGTGAGCACCGACCGGGCCGCCAAGAGCAGCGCCCTGCTGCTGGTGGACGCGGACAGCGGAGACCAGCGCGAGCTGTGGGAGACCGGCGACGACACCAAGGCGGTGTGGAGCCTCGCGTTCAGTCCCGGCGGCGACCGCCTCGCCACGGGCACGCTCCACGGGCGGATCATGTTGTGGGACACCGCTTCCGGCGACCGGATCGGCGAGGAGATGACCGGGCACATCGACACCGTGCAGGACATCGCGTTCCAGCCGCACGGCCGTCTGCTCGCCACCAGCGGCTGGGACAACACGGTCCGGTTGTGGGATCCGGACAAGGGCGAGCAGGTCGGGCCCGCCCTCACCGAACACACGGACCGCCCGATCACGGTGTCGTTCTCACCGGACGGCACCCGCCTCGCGAGCGCTGGCTGGGACGGCACCCCCCTGATCTGGGACGTCGCCGACCACACGGTGCAGGCGGCACTGCGCGAACCCGGCGACATCCAGGCGATCCGCTTCCTCCCCGACGGCACCCTCGTCGGCACCGGTGCGGGTGGTCTCATCGCGACGTGGGACGCGGACCCGGAGAAGGCGCTCGCCGACGTGTGCGCCCGCCTCGACCCTCTCGACGACGACGAATGGCGCCAGTTCGCGCCGGACGTGGACTTCGTGCCCCAGTGCTGAGCCCGCTTGCACGGGAACGAAAGCACGAGGAAAGCGCGGCCGGGAGGCTGGTCCCCGCACGAAGGGGATCGTGACCAGACGACCGGGAGCACCGCGTGACCGACTTCCAGGCCTCGCCCGCCGACATCCGTGACTTCGGCAAGCTCGTCGGCAAGCAGGCCGGGCACGCCGACGCGTGCCAGAGCCACATCTTCGACCACACCGGCCTGCAGGGCGGTGAGGGCTGGCTCAACCAGCTGAGCGGGGCGCACGACACCCTGGTCGCGGACAGCAGGACCTGGTTCGCCGACCTGAGCACCTACACGCTGGAGGCGGCGGAACGCGAGATCCTCGCCTCCGCCGACTACTACGAGACCACCGACGCCGCCGGCGCGGAGAGCTACGACGCCGGGCTCATCGGCTACGAGACCTCGCCGCCGGTCGCGCAGGGCAGCGACACGCGGTTCCAGAACCAGGCCGTCGACCAGTACGGCAGGTTCGGCGAGATGGTGGACCCGCAGGAAAGCCTGACGGCGCCACCCGACTACGCCGCGGAGGGCGCGTGGCGGTGGGAACCGACCTGGGCCGACTACATCTCGCTCGCCTCGATCGGGCGCGGCGCCATCCTGGCGGCCACCGAGGCCCTCGCCGCCATCGGCTGGCTGGACCGGGCGTACGACCCGTACGAGCTGCTGCTCAAGCCGGCGATCGGTGACTGGGCCGGGTTCCGCGGCTGCGTCGACGTCTTCCGGAACGTCGCCGACGCCGCCCGCCAGCTGCAGACGAACCTCCACCACGGGCGAGCGGGCGTGCCCGCCGTGTGGACCGGCAACGCCGCCGACTCCTGCGAGTTCTTCCTCGCCGAGGTCTGCGCGGTGCTGCCGGACGCCGCGGGCGTGCTCGAGGAGATCGCCGCCGAGTACGAGCGGGCAGCGCAGGGCGCGAAGGACTTCTCGTCGACGGTCGGCAGCATCATCTCGAACCTGGTGGACGCCGCGATCGTGTTCGCGGCGGCCGTCGCCGGTGGCGCCGCCACCGCGGCCACCGGTGTCGGCCTGGTCGTCGGCGGCGGGGTCGCCGTGTACGAGGCGTACACGATCACCAACCTCATCAACGGGTTGGCGGACGTCTACCAGCTGACCAACGACCTCATGAGCGGGGTGCAGGCGAGCCTCAACGGTTTCGGGCAGCTCAACGCCTCCGACGCGTTCCTGCCGAAACCGCCCGAGGTGGCCGACGACGGCTCCGCGATCGCGCAACTTCCCTGACCCGGCAAAGGATTCCGGCATGAGCGAACCACGGCACGGTCCGGAGCGGTACCTGGACCTGATGGCGAACACCGACCTGGGCAAGCGGCTCGCCACCCCGGCGGGCAGGCGGTCGGCCCTGTACGACATGCTCGCCGCACACCCCGACCCGGTGTGGCGGGAAATGGGCGAGCAGCTGAAGAACGGCAGCATGCGACCGTCCGACATGTTCGCGGTGCCCGCCTACCGCGAGCGGGTCATGGCCGGGCTCGAGGAGGCGAGGGAACGGCACGCGGAACTGTTCGGGGCCGTCGAGCAGGCCACTGAGCAGGCAGCCGAGGGCCCCGGCACCGCCGCGCCCCAGCCCGCCGCGGTGCCGGACGAGGACGAGCCGGACGAGGTGCCGATCAACTGGGTGCGCCGGTGACTCTCATTCGGTGATGTTGAACCATTCGATGCGGCCCGGTTTGAAGTCCATGCCGTTCTGCACGCCCTGACCGGTGAAGTCGGTGGTCAGCGTCTGCCACGTCTGGCCGAGCCACACGCGGAACGACTGCCGCGCGTCCTCGACGTCCCTGCCGTACCAGCGGATGAACACCACCTTCGAGCCCATCCCGCACGCGATGACGTAGGCGGTCGCGCCCCTGACACGCGGCACACCCAGGGGTTCCAGCACGGGATCGACCCCGTACCGCCGTTGGTAGCTGATGCTCGCCGGCTCACGAAAACTCACCATGTCGAGTCGCCCCCATCCGAGGTGATGACAGGATGATCGGCCTGTTCGCGGGGTCGTTACGGCCGTTCGGGCGACACTGTCCAGTTATTGTCAGGAGCGGCGCGGGCGTTCTGCCCGGAGCGTAACCGCTGCTCCACGCACCGCCCGCGATGTCAGGATGGCCTCATGGCGGACATCCTTCCCTTCCACCGGAGGCCCGAGCCGGAGCCGGAACGCGGCCCCGACCCGCTGTGGCGGGAGGTCCTCGGCCCACGTCTGCGCACCACGCGGGAGGAACACCACGAACGCCTCGTCGACGTGGCGGAGAAGGCGGGTATCTCACCGCAGTACCTGTCCGAGATCGAGCGCGGCCGCAAGGAACCGTCGAGCGAGATGATCGCCGCGGTGGCGGGGGCGCTGGGGCTCGACCTGGCTGACCTGCTGATCGGGATCGCGAGCGACGTGCGGCGGCAGCGCGCCGCCACCACACGCCCCACCACGCGCCCCAGCGGCCCGGTGCTGATGGCCGCCTGATCAGGGCCGCTGGTCCAGCACGTGGTCGGCCAGGCCGTAGGCCACGGCGTCCACGGCGTCGAACACGCGGTCGCGGTCGGTGTCGTGGCGCAGGTCGGTCGTGCTGCGACCGGTGTGCGCCGACAGGATCTCCTCCAGCTGGTTGCGCACCCGGACCACCTCGTCCGCCTGCAGGATCAGGTCCGGGATCGTGCCCCGGCCCTGAGCGGCGGGCTGGTGCAGCACGACCCTCGTGTGCGGCAGCACGGCACGCCGACCCGACTCGCCGGCCGCCAGCAGCACGGCGGCGGCCGCCACCGCCTGGCCGACGCACGTGGTCGCGACCGGGGCCTTGATGTACCGCATGGTGTCGTACAGGGCCAGGGCCGCCGACGGGTCGCCGCCCTCGGAGTTGATGTAGAGGTCGATCTGCTGTTCCGGGTTCTCCGCCTCCAGGTGCAGCAGCTGCGCGATCAGCGCGTTCGCCACCCCGGAGTCGATCGGCGTGCCGAGGTACACGATCCGGGACGACAGCAGGTGCGAGTAGACGTCCATGATCCGCTCGCCGCCCGGGACGCGGGCGATGACGTTGGGAATGGTGTAGGTGCTCATGCCGACAACCCCAGTTCGTGAGTGCGCACCGGCACGACCTGCCCGAGGCTCGCGACGATGTGGTCGATGAAGCCGTACTCCTGCGCCTGGGTCGCGGTGAACCAGCGGTCGTGCAGCGAGTCGGTGAAGATCCGGTCCACGGGCTGGCCGGTGTCCTCCGCGATGAGGCCCAGCACGGTGTCCCTCGTGTACCGCAGGTCGTCGGCCTGGACCTCCACCTCCACCGCGGACCCGCCGATGCCCGACGAGCCCTGGTGCATCAGGATGCGGGCGTGCGGCAGCGCGAACCGCTTGCCGGGCGTGCCCGCGGACAGCAGGAACTGGCCCGCACTGCACGCCAGCCCGAGCGCGAGCGTCGACACGTCGCACGGCACGAGCCGCATCACGTCCCGGATCGCCAGCATCGAGGGCACCGAGCCGCCGGGCGAGTGGATCCACAGCGCGATGTCCTTCTTGGGGTCCTCGCTCGCGAGCGAGAGCATCTGCGTCGCGAGCACCGTCCCGTTGTCGTCGTCGAGCACGCCGTCGAGCACCAGCACGCGCTGGCTGAAGTACCTCTCCCGCAGCCGGTGGTCGAACAGCGGCGCCCCGTTGTCGTTCGTCATGACTCCGACGATGCCGCGCCGGCGGCACGGCCCGCCGCCGTCGCTGCTGTGAGCGGATCCGCCCACAGCAGCGTGACACCGGATGTCCAGGGAGTCGTGGCGAGCCGCCGTTCGACCGGCGGCGCGGCCTCGGAGATGCCGAACCGTTCGTGCACCCGCCGCAACGACCGCGGGGCCCACCAGTTGGCCGACCCGGCGAGCCGGACGAACGCGGGCAGCAGCACCCCGCGGATCAGCACCGCGTCCACCAGCACCGCGACGGCCATCGACAGCCCGTAGACGATGCAGAACATGAGGATCGGGATGCTCGACTCGAGCGTGCCGGTCGCGGTGAACCCGAGCAGCCCGGACAGGTTGCCGTTCTGGAACACCCACACCAGCACGCCGACCATCACGCCCATGGACAGCAGGTTCAGCACGGTCGCCCACGCGCACGCCAAGGCGTTCGACACCGGCCTCGCGTCCCTTCCCCTGCCGGGGCTGGTCGACCGCATGGTCCGCCCGATGATCGAGGTCAACGTGGCGAACCCCGGCTTCAAGACGATCTTCACGGCCGCCGACATGCCCGACCACCTCGCCGCACCGGCGACCCGCCTGCACGCGGCGGTCGCGGGCCGCATCGCCGAGGTGATCCGCGTCCGGCTGCCCGACCTGGCGGACGACGACCTGCACAGGACCGCCGTGGTCGCCACGCAGATCTTCGGGTCGCTGCTGGGCACGATCGTGTCGGCGACCGCGACGGACCGCGAACGCTGGGTCGAGGAGCTGAAGCGGGTGCTGGTGGGCTACCTCGGGGCGCTGGAGTCCTGACCTGCCACGAGGTGGTCGCCGAGTGTGGTGCGCCGGTACAGCACCGCCCGCCCGTCCCGGCGGGAGGTCAGGATTCCCGCGCCCTGCAACGACTTCAGGTGCGCGTTGAGCGTCGGCGCGGCGAGCGCGAGCTGGGCGGCGAGCTGCGTGGTGGACATCGGCAGCTCCAGCAGCGCGAGGATCGCGGCCCTGGTGCGGCCGACGACCCCGGCGAGCGGCGTCTCGGTGACGTCGGGCGCCGACTCCCACAGCCGTCCGATCCCACGCGGTGAGTACGTGAGGCTGGGCCTCGGGTCGGCGGTGCCGACCAGGACGTCCGGCCACACGAACGCGCACGGCACGAGCAGCAGCCCGCGTTCCCGCAGCCGCGCGCGGCCGTCGTAGTACTTGACGACCGTCAGCAGGTCACCGCGCATGGCCACCGACGGGTGCAGCGTGGCGAAGAGCCCGGCGACGCCGCCCGCCGCCAGTTCGTCGAGCCGGTGGGCGAGGTCGGCCTGCAGCAGCGCGTGCACCCGGGGCCAGTGTGGTGCGATCGCGGCCTGCCAGTAGCGCCGCAGCTCGGTGACGATCCGCTCGACGGCCCGGGCCGGGTCGGCGAGCAGGTCCCGCATCAGCGCGGCACGCTGGTCGACGCCCGGTCCCCGCTGGGCGACCTCGTGCTGGGCGAGATGGGCCAGCTCGTGCGTCACGACGTCGACGTCCGTGCCCGCGATCCGGTCGAGGCCGGTGTCGAGGTCGTCGGTGCGGCCTTCCGGTGTGGGCAGCAGGAAGTCCGGCACGTACCCGGCCGGGCGGACCAGGGCGGTCAGCAGGGGCATGTCCACGGCGTCCAGCCGGGCGCCGACGGTCGTGAGCCACGGGCCGTGGACCCCGGTGCGGCGGCCTGCCGACAGCGCACGCAGGCTCGTCACGGCCTCGGCGACCGGCGAGAACGCGAACCGGATCCGCCGGTAGTCGGCCGGGGTGAACTCCAGCTCGATCACGCCCGGAGATTAGCCCTGTGCCTAATCGTCGGCCAGCGGCCGGGGCCGGTGCCATCGTCGGCGCCATGAGCGAGACGCTGCTGGCGGCCTACGAACGGCTGCACGACCACGGCCCCGAGTTCGGCGGCGACGAGGAAGGCAACCACGGCCTGACCAACCACGGCCCGATGGCGGCCGAGGTGATCGTGCGCCGCGGCCTGCCGGTGGACGTCGACCGGTGGCTCGACGGCTACGTGCGCAGGCTGGCCGACCTGCCGAAGCCGGCGGCGCGGATCACCGACTGGCGCGCGGCACTCGGCGACGCGCGGCGGATGCCCGACTGGACCGCGTACTTCCGGGAGGAGCTGCGGGCCCGGCCGTGGCAGGACACGCTCGCCACGTGGTGGCCGCGGCTGCTGCCGGGCATCGCCGCCGGCTCGACGCACGGCGTCATCCGCGTCGGGCACGCGGTCCGCACGCTGCGGGGCGCCACCAGCCCGCAGGCACTGGACGAGCTGGCGAACGGGCTCGCGTTCTGGGCGGGCAGGTGGCGCCCGGTTCCCGTGGAGGGCGCGGGCGCACCGGCGTCCGGCCCCACCGAGGCACTGGCGGCGCTGCCCGAGCTGCCGGACCGCGGCGGGTTCATCGCCCACCGGCTCACGCGTCTCGCGGCGATGCCCGCGTGGCCCGCCGCCGTCGCGGCGCTGCCGGTGCCCGCCGCCGACGACGACGTGCCCGCGGCACTCGCGGCCCTCGTCGACGCGGCGACCGTGCGGTACCTGCGCGTGGGCCGGGACTCGCCGGTACTGCTGGTGCACACGGCGACCGCCCCGAACGCGGTCCTGCACTGCCTGCCCGTGCTGCCCAAGGCGGTATGGCGTCCGAGCCTGGTGGCCGCGTGGGCCGCCGCGGCGGCGATCACCGTCACCTACGCGGGCCCACCCGCCGACCGCCCGGCCGCGTTGCTGAACACCGCCGACCCGGCGGCCACCCTGCTGGACCGCGCCACCGACCACCGCGACGAACACGTCCTCAAGTTCGCCGACACCGCGGTCGAGTCGTACGAACGCACCGGCGACGAGGACGCGCTGGCCTCGGTCCACCTGGCGGCGGACCTGATCGAGTCACCGAGCTAGCCGAGACCGAGGCTCTGCTCGCCCCGCACGGGTCCGAAAGGCGCCACCTGCTCGTACACCGCCTGGGGCCACCGGCCCGCCGACAGCACCGTGTGGTCACCGACCTGGCTGACGATGTCGCGGACGTTGGCGACCACCGCCATGAACTCGTCGCCGAGGCCGACGAGGTGTTTGACGCCCTCGGCGATGAGCTTCTCCACCGCCTCGGCGAGCCGGTCCATGGCGAACGCGATCCCGACGATCGTCGCGCCCTCCACCGTGACCACCAGGAACTTCGCGCCGACCTCGACCACGGTCTGCGCCAGCTTCACCACGTACGCCACGTTGGTCGTCGCGATCTTCATCAGCCACTCGCTGATGAACGCGGCCTTCTTCGTGACCGCGTCGATGGCGTCCTTCTGCACGCCGATCTTCTGCTGGTACACGCTCGCGCCGGTGCCGCTCCAGTGCGCGAGGTCGGGGTTGCGCGGCTCCTTCACCTTCGCGGACAGGTCCGACACCGGCGTCTGCACCAGCGTGATCCAGCGGAAGCTCTGCACGATCAGCGACAGCACCGGCACGTGGTGCTCGACGACGTACTGCACGAGCTTCACGATCTGGTCGATGCCCGCCTTCAACGTGGCGAGGTGCTTCTTGACCAGGAAGAGCACCGGGGCGAACTGGTACCGGTGCTCGTAGATGTAGCGGACGACGCCCGCGAAGCGGTCGACGACGATCTGGACGCCCTCGTTCATCTGCCGGAAGCCGTTCTCGAACGCGTCCGTCCAGTCCGGACCGTCCGCCGGGAGCGGTTTGAGCGTCACTTCTCCATCTCCCCGTAGATCTCCCGCAGGCTCAGCTCGCCGATCTCCTCCTGCCGTTCGTAGGTCTCCGCGATCTTGACGACGGCGTCGGCGATCTGCCCGAACTCCGTCTGGGCCTCGGCGAGCACGCCCTCCATGAACGACCGGTACTTCTCGTAGACCCGCGCGTGCACCGTCGCGTCGAGCATGCGGATGGGGAGGGTGACCGGGTCGCCGACGAAGAAGGCGGTGTCGCCGAGCGTCGCGCCCTGGACCTCGCGCACGACCGACGCCATGTGCTCGGCGAACCCGTCCCACTTGGGTGCCTCGTCGCGGACGGCCTGTGTGATGACCGTGTAGCCGGGCATCGAACTCCCCTCAGTCCTCTGTGGTCAGACCGGCGTCGGTGAAGACCGCCAGCACGTCCGCGCGGAGCACGTCGGCCTTGGCGTAGCCCAGCACCGCGGCGTTGGCGGTGAGGCCGGTGGCGATACCGCCCCGGACGTGCAGCGTCACGTACCCGTGCTCGCTGCGCAGTGCGAACTCGTCGTCGGCAGGCGGCTCGGCCCGCCGCATCGCGAGCAGCTTCGCGTCGTTCTCCGCCAGCGTCGCGTTGATCCACGCGAGCGACTGCTCGGGCTTCCCCGGCGCCGGACCGTCCCGCTCGTCGTCCCGTGTGGACAGTGCCATGACGAGCGCCTTGCCGACGGCGGCCGTGTACACGGCGAACAGCGTCTCGGCGAACCGCTCCGGGTCGAGCCGGTCCGACCACCACTCGGCGAGGCGGAGGTCCGCCAGCCTGCCGTCGCGGTCGACGGTGACCTCGATCGACCGGGTGGGGTCGTCGGCCCGGTAGGTGTCCGACGGCTCGTCACCCGCCGCCTCACGCGCCGCCTCAGCCTGTTCGCGGAGGGTGTCGTCGTCCCCCAGCACCTCGAGGTCGACGAGCGCGTACGAGTCCCCCGACATGGGTCTCCCTTGTGATCGACAACGGCCGGAGGCTAGCAGCGGAACGGCGAGATCGCCTGGTCAGCGGGCACAGGACGCGCACATCCCGGCCATCGCCTTGACCCTTTCCGGACGGCAATCGTATGGTCGGGGTGTTCCACTGCACGACGTTCGTTCCACTATACGGCACACTTGGCGAGAGGTGGCGATGACCGCACTGGCGAACCTGACGGTCGTCGACCTCACCCAGGTGATGGCGGGCCCCTTCTGCTGCCAGCTGCTCGGCGACCTCGGCGCGGACGTGATCAAGGTCGAACCCGTCGGCCGCGGCGACGCCACGCGCGAGGCCACCGGCCACCGCCTGCCGAACGGGGAGAGCTCGGCGTTCGTCGCCGTCAACCGCAACAAGCGCGGCATCGCCGTCGACCTGCGCGGCACGAGCGGGCGTGCCGCGTTCCACCGGCTGGTCCGCGACGCCGACGTGGTGGTGGAGAGCTTCCGGCCGGGGGTCACGGCGCGGCTCGGCATCGACTACCCGGCGCTGCGCGCGGTCAACGAGCGGCTCGTGTACGCGTCGATCTCCGGTTTCGGGCAGACCGGCCCGTACGCGTCCCGCCCCGGCTACGACCTGATCGCCCAGGCCATGTCGGGGATCATGAGCGTGACCGGGGACGCCGGCGGCACACCGGTGAAGTCCGGGGTGCCGGTCGCCGACCTGTCGGCCGGGTTGCTGTGCGCGGTCGGCATCCTCTCCGCCCTGATGTCCCGCACGGTCACCGGCCGCGGCCAGGCCGTCGACACGTCCCTGTACGACGCGGCGCTCGCGATGTCGGTGTGGGAGACCGCGGAGCTGTGGGCCACCGGGAAGGCGCCGGGCAGGCTCGGTTCGGCACACCGGGTGAACGCGCCGTACGAGGCGTTCCCGACCCGCGACGGGTACGTGACGATCGGCGCCAACAACGACCGGTTGTGGACCCGGTTGTGCGCCGTGCTCGACCGGCCCGGCCTGCTCGCGGACCCGAGGTTCGCCACCAACGCCGACCGGGTGCGCAACCGGGCGGAACTCGCGGCGGAGCTGGCCGACCCGCTGTCCACACAGGACACCGAAGAGTGGGTGCGGCGGCTGCTGGACGCGGGTGTGCCCGCCGGGCCGATCCGGGACTACGCCCAGTCGTGCGCCGACCCGCACACGCGCGCCCGCGAGATGGTCGTCGAGATGGACCACCCCGTCGAAGGCCGGATCCGCGCGCTCGGCATCCCGGTCAAGCTCAGCGAGACCGCGGGCACGGTCCGCCGTCCACCACCCGCGCTGGGCGAACACACCGACGAGATCCTGCGCGGCATCGGCTACACGGCCGACGAGATCGCCGCACTGCGTGCCGAGGGAGCGGTGTCATGACGATCGAGGTGACGGTCGACGGCCCGGTCGCGACCGCGACGGTGAACCGGCCCGAGGCACGCAACGCGATGACGATGGCGATGTACGACGCGCTGGCCGCGTTCTGCGAGCGCGTGGACGCCGACGACTCCGTGCGGGTGGCGGTGATCCGCGGCGCGGGCGGCAGGGCGTTCGTGTCCGGCACGGACATCGCTCACTTCCGCGACTTCCGGGACGCGTCCGACGGTCTCGCGTACGAGGAGCGGATCGAGTCGGTGCTGGCGCGGCTGGAACAGGTGCACGTACCGACGATCGCGGTGGTACAGGGGTACGCCACCGGCGGCGGGCTGAGCATCGCCGCCGCGTGCGACCTCCGGGTCTGCACCCCGGACGCCCGCTTCGGGCTGCCGATCGCCAGAACGCTCGGCAACTGCGTGTCGATGCCGACCTACGCGCGGCTGGTGCACCTGATCGGGGCCGCCCGCGCGGTGCACCTCATCTACACGGCCGGTTTCGTCGACGGGGCGGAGGCGGCGCGGATCGGGCTCGCGTCGGAGCTGACCGACGACGTGGACACCCGCCTCGCCGAACTGTGCGAACGCCTCCTCGCCAACGCACCGCTCACCATGCGCGCCAGCAAGATCGCGCTGCGACGCCTGCGGGACCAGGCCCTGCCACCGGGCGACGACCTGGTGTCGCTGTGCTACGGCAGCGCGGACTTCCGGGAAGGCGTCGCGGCGTTCCTGGGAAAACGCCCGCCGAGGTGGCAGGGCATCAGCTCGTCGGGCGGCGGTAGCCCAACGTGGCGCTGACCCGTTGCGCCGCTTCCGTGACCAGCGCGCCGTACCGCGCCCGCAGCCCCTCGGGCATCCGGCTGCCGGGTGCGGAGATCGACAGGCTCGCCGACACGTGCCCCTCGTGGTCGAAGATCGGGGACGCGACCGCCGAGATGTCGGTCCGCCACTCCCCCACGTTCGTCGCGTAGCCGCGCTCCCGGACCGCCGCCAGGTCGGCGAAGAAGGCGTCCCACTCGACGATCGTGGCGTCGGTGTGCCGGACCAGCTCGCCGCCGAGCAGGGCGCGGACCTCGTCCTCCTGGCGGTGCGCCAGCATGGCCTTGCCGTTCGACGAGCCGTGGAGCGGGACGGCGCTGCCGAGGGTGATGACCGCCCGGATGGGGTGTTCGGTCTCCACCTTCTCGATCAGCACCGCCCGGTCGCCCTCCAGCACCATGAGGTGCACGGTCTCGCCGGTCTCCTTGCGCAGCTCCCGCATGATCGGCAGCGCCGCGTCGCGGACGGACAGGTCCGCGACCGCGTGCTGTCCGATGTGGAGTGCGCGGGTGGTGAGGACCCAGCGGGTCTTCTCCGCGCCGTCCGGGCAGATCCAGCCCGCCGTCCACAGAGTCTGGAGCGCGCGCTGCACCGTGGTCTTGGGCAGTTGCAGCCTGCGCGCCAGCTCACCGACGCCGGCGGGCTGCGTGAACGCGACCTCCTCGAGCACCCGGAAGGCCGCGAGCACGGTCCGCATCCCCTCACTCATTCCGGCAGTCTATGCGGCTCACCCGCGGGCGGCCCTGGGCGACGACCGGCTGCACGAGGTGCTCGACCTGTGCCTGATGTGCAAGGCGTGCAAGAGCGAGTGCCCGCTCGGTGTGGACATGGCGAAGCTGAAGAGCGCGGCACTGCATCACCGCGAAGCGCCCGCTGCCGAGGTTCGAACGGGAGAACCTGCCGCGGTGGTTCCGCCTTCGGCCCGCACCCGGCGGCGCGCCCAACTGTCGCGCCGCATCCCTGGCACGACCGTCGAGGAGGTGGACGCGGGCTGCTGCGGCATGGCGGGCTCGTTCGGCTTCGAGGCCGAACACTACGAGACGTCGATGACCGTGGGCGCGGACCGCCTGTTCCCGGCGGTCCGCGCCGAACCGGACGACACGGTGATCGCGGCGACGGGCGTCTCGTGCCGCCACCACGGAAGGAACATCAGTAGCCGCGCAAGCCCCGCTCGGCCACGTCCTTCGGTGCGCTCACGCCATCCCTCCGGAAGGCCGGGTCACGCGGCGGGGCACGGTGCCCAGCCCCAGCAGCACGACGATCGGCACGCCGTAGCAGACCGCCCCGCCCACCAGGTAGTCCGCGTTCCTCGGCGTCAGCACCATGAGCAGAGTCACCACGACGGGCACGGCGAGCACCAGCGCGGCGCGGCGCCCTTCCCGGGTCCGCGCGCCCGCGGCCATGAGGGCACCGGCGACCAACAGCACCAGCGCGAGGCACCAGGCCGTCATCCGGACGCCTCCCACCACCTCGGTCACCCGGGACATCGGGTAGTACAGCACGTTGTAGGTGCCGAGCGACCCCATCACCAGCACGACGCTCGCCGCGACGGCGGCGGCGAGCATGAGGACCCGCCTGCCACCCACCAGCTCCCAGCCGCGGGCCGGCCCGGGCGAGAACGTCAACGCCGCGGCGACCAGCACGCCCAGCAGCAGCCAGCCCGCGTTGACGAACACGTCGTCGTAGAAGGTGACGATGCCGAAGAAGGGGGCGGGCAACAGGCCGACCGAACCGAGCCACGCGCCGACCGCCGCAGAGCGGCGCATGCGGAGCAGGCTCAGTACCGCCACCACGATCCAGACGGCCCAGAATGGCGCGTCCGGCCTCTCCACGACGCTCGCCAACGACTCGGCCGAGCCCAGCCGCACCCACGCGACCAGCCGGTCCAGCAGCTGCGCCGCACCAGCGAGCATCACGATCGGCCCCAGCAGGCTCACGATCGCGAACACGTCGCGGTGGGCGATACCACCGTCGGCGCCCACCACCCGCCGCAGGTGCAGGCGCAACGCACCCCGCAGCACGTCGACGGTTTCCTTGCGGCTGGGCTGGGTCCGGTCGCCCGCGCCCGCCAGGAGGACGCCGAGCATCTCCTCGCCGTGCCGCTCGCGGTGGTCACGTGGGTACCAGCCCAGGAGTTTCCGGTACCGGTCGGCCAGGTCGTTCGTTTCGCTCACGCGGTCCCTCCAGAAAGCCGCGCACGCAGGCGTTGCCGCGCCGCGCGGGTGTGTGCCTGCAGTTTCTCCACCTCGGCGGCCAGCCTGGCCGCACCTGGTTCGGTCAGCCGGTAGTAGCGCCGGAGCCGCCCGTCGACGACCTCCTCGCGGTCGACGTCCACCCACCCGTCGGCACTGAGCCGGTCGAGCGCGGCGTACAGGGTGCCTGCTTGCAGGGTCACTCGCCCTTCGGAGATCTCCTCGACGTCGCGCAGGATGCCGTAGCCGTGCTGCGGCCGTGCCGCGAGCGCGGTGAGGATCAGGAAGGTCGGCTCCCGCAACGGAGCATTTGGCATGGCGATCTTTATATACAGATCACTTGACTATGGCAAGTCCTGGTTCCCCACGAATGGTTCGGCGGCAACGGACGTCCCGATCTCAAGCGGGTACGAGCATCCCGTGCAACACGAGCTCGCGGACGATCGGCAGTGCGGCCTCCGTGTCGATCCCGTCGTAGACGACCTCCAGCAACGCCAGCAGATCCGACAGCGGCAGCGCACCACGACACCCGGCCAGCAACCGCGCGGTCGGCTCGTCGATCTCGTGCTGCCAGCCCGGCCCGTCCATCCGGTGCAGCCTGCGCACGACCGGCTCCCAGCCCTCGTCACCGGGCGACGACACCTCCTCCAGCACCACGGACGACGGCACCGTGAACCGCGTCGACGCCAGCTCGTCGCCGTGCGCGCGCAGCCACGCCACGTTGTCCAGCCACCGCGACGACTCCGGGCCCAGCGGGTCGTCGTAGGCGTGCCGCAGGTCCTCGCACACGATCTCCGGATCGGCGACGTCGGCGCGCCGCAGCGTCACATACCCGAACCCGACGCCCTCGACGTGGTTGTCGTCGAACCAGTCCAGCCACGCCGACGCCTTCTCCCGCCCCTCCGCCGAACGCGGGTCGATCCCGGCGTCCCGCAGCCAGGTGCCCACGTACAGCACCGGATCGGCCACATCCCGCTGCACGAACCACGCGTCCACGCCCGGCGGCAGCCACGACGTCACCCGCTCCGCCCAGTCCTCGCCCTCGCGGTGCAGCCACGACGCGAGCAGCTGCCCGACGCCGCCCTCCGCGAGCAACTCCGGCATGCGGCCGATCACCAGTGCGCTGGCCGAGTCGCCTGCGAGCCCCGAGTCGCGGTACGTGTAGTCGACACGCGCGGGTCCGACGACGAAGGGCGGGTTGCACACGATCTGGTCGAACCGCCTGCCCGCCACCGGCTCGAACCACGGCCCCGCCAGCAGTTCCACGTCCAGCTCGTTGAGCAGGAACGTGCCGCGGGCCAGCGCGAGCGCCCGGTCCGACAGGTCGGTCGCGGTGATCCGCGACGCGTGCGTGCTCGCGTGCAGTGCCTGCACCCCGCACCCCGTGCCCACGTCCAGCAGCGTGCCGACGGGCCTGCGCGCCGTGGCGCGGGCAAGGTTGACCGACGCGTGCCCGACCCCGAGCACGTGGTCCTCCGGCACGGCCCCGCCGCGCTGGTCCGCGTCGAGGTCGGCGACCACCCACCAGTTCTCCCCGTACGGCCGGATGTCCAGCCCGGCCCGCCCGTCCGCGGTGAGCACCTCGTTCGCGACCGCGTCGGCGAGGTCGACCGGCCCGAGCGCGGCCCGGACCGCCTGCTCCGGCTCGATGTCGCCGAGCAGGAACAGTCGGATGAGGGTGCCGAGGTCGCCCGCGTCCCGGCTCGCCCGCCGCGCGGGCTCCGGCTCGCCACGGCCGAGCGCGGCGTGCGCCTGCGACCCCAGGGCCGCGACGACCCCGTCCGCGGTGTAACCGGCCGTCAGGAACGCGTCACGCAACCGAGCACAGAGGTCGGCGGAAAGATCGGGAAGCACGAAACGACATGCTGTCACGCGACAAGCGGCCCCGCGACACGGTGCCCCGCACTAGACTGCGCAGGTGACCGACCCGGACGCCGAACTCCGTGCCTGGGCGCCGAAAACCGGCGAACCGACCGCCCCCGGACCACGGCTGCCCGGGTACAGCGCCTTCCGGCTCGTCGCCGAGGGCGGCGAGGGCACCGTCTACCGCGCGCGGCAGGACGGGCTCGACCGGTTCGTCGCCGTCAAGGTCATCAACGTCGAGGACCCGGCGCGGGTGGCGCGGTTCCGGCGCGAGCTGGAGATCACGGTGCGGCTCGGGCGCCAGCACCCGCACATCGTCACGGTGATCGACACCGGCACGACGCCGGACGGGCGGCCGTGCATCGTGATGGAGTACCACGACCTCGGCTCGCTACAGGACCGGCTG
Source organism: Actinophytocola sp. NPDC049390 (assembly GCF_044466355.1). NCBI lineage: Bacteria > Bacillati > Actinomycetota > Actinomycetes > Pseudonocardiales > Pseudonocardiaceae > Actinophytocola > Actinophytocola sp. NPDC049390. Next base: position 844,266 of record NZ_JBITMQ010000001.1, on the reverse strand, counting down.
CGCGAGCACGGACCGCTGCCGGTGCCCGAAGTGGTCGCGGCCGGGATCGCCGTCGCCGACGCGCTCGCCTTCGCCCACGCGCAGGGGTTCCTGCACCGCGACGTGAAGCCGCAGAACATCCTCGTGCTGCCGACCTCCTACGTGCTCGCCGACTTCGGCATCGCCCGCATGGCCGACGGGGCGATCACGTCGTCGCTGCAACTGGTGAGCTACCGGCACGCGGCGCCGCAGATGATCGACGGCGCCGAGCCGTCCCCCGCCGACGACCTGTGGTCGCTCGGGTCGACGCTGTTCACGCTGCTCGACGGCGCGCCGCCGTTCGCGGCCGACGACGACACGATGCTGTCCTACCTCGCCCGCGTGCGGACGACCGACCCGCGGCCCCTGCGCCGAGCCGACGTCCCGCCCGAACTCACCACGATCCTGGCGCGGTGCCTGAGCAAGCGTCGTGAGGACCGCTTCCCGGACGCGGCGGCACTGCGCGCGGCGCTGTCGGCGATCCAGACCGGGACACCGGGCTGGACACCGCCGGTCGCGGAACTACCCGACTTCGGACCGCGTCCCGCGCCGCCGCTCCCGGAGATACCGCCGGACGACGAAGACCCGACCTCGCGCGACCTCACGGTGGCGGGCCCGGGCAGCGAACTCGCGGGACTGACCGTCCGGCTGCCCGATGCGCCGCGACCGCCCGCCGTCACGCCCCCACCGCCGGACGACGTAACCGCACCGCGGCGGCGGAGCAGGAAGGGCCTGGTCCTCGGAATCGCCGCGGTGGTCGTCGGTGTCGCGGTCGGCGTGCTCGTCACCGTCCTCAATGGACGCGACGAGCCGGTCGCGCAGCCACCGGCCACCACCACGACGACAACGACAGCCACGACGACGACCACCGCGCCGGTGACGGGCGGCGATCCGGCGTTCGCGCCCGTGCTGAGCCCGCTCGACGACCAGGGCGACCGCGTCACCCTCACCTGGACCGACCCGACGGACGGCAACGCCGAGTTCGTGGTCGTGGACGCGACCGCGGCACAGGGACAGGCACTCGTGCAGGTGCCCGCGGGCACCACGACCCACACGGTCGACGGGCTCGACCCGGCACAGGACGAGTACTGCTTCGTGGTCCTCGCCATCGGCCTCGACGACCCGGCCACCGACCGGGGCGCGTCGGAACGGCGCTGCACCGAGCGCTAACGGCGCCACAGCGGCCGGGGATCCACGGCCCAGAACACCCTGCGATACCACGGAACCCGCCGTCGCAGCTCGGCGCGCACCCGCCGCGCCAACGGCCACGCCGCCCGCCCGGACGGCTGGTCGGAAGGTGGCGCGAACGCGGCCCGGTCGGCCAGTGCCGCGACCCTCTCGGCGCCCGGCACGGCCAAGTCCGCCGCGATCTCCGGCGCGGGCCGGTGCCGCGCGGGTGTCCGCCCGGCCAGCGACAACGAGTCCAGCACGTACGCCCACGCCCCGGCCGCACCCGCCCACCGCAGCCGGAACCGCCGCCCGGCCCGCAGCAGCCCCAGGAACGCCACCACCAGCACCGGCGCCTCGGCCACGAGCACGAACCACGGCAGGCCAACGGGTTCCGGCGCCGCGGTGACGGCGCGATCCCCGTTCGGCGTGGGCAGCGGCGGCCCGGTCGTGTCCGGTGTCGACGGCGTCGGGGTGGGGGTCGCGAGGCGGTTGATCACCTCGCGCCGGGACGCGGCGCCGGGTCCGTCGTCCGTGCCGGACACGGGGTCGAACGGCACCCAGCCCCAGCCCGCGAAGTACACCTCCGGCCACGCCGTCGCGTCCCGCGCCCGCACCACGAACACCCCGTCCGGGCCCGGTGCCACCGGGCGGAAGCCGACCACGAGCCGTGTCGGCAACCCGACCGCACGCGCCAGCACCGCGTACGCCGAGGCGAACTGCTCGGCCGTCCCCGCACCCGCCCCGGCCGTGCCCGGCGCGCCGAACAGGAACGTCTCCAGCCGCGCGTACGACGACCCGACCGGGGCCTCCGCGTCCGGAGCCCGGCCCGCCCGCACGACCTCCTCGATCGCGACCGCCTTCTCGAACGGAGTGCGGGCGTCCGTGACGGCGCGGCGCGCGTACTCGGCGAGCGAGAACGGCAGGTTCGGCAGCGCGAGGTAGCGGCGCGCGGTCGCGGCGTCCGGCACCCCGGCCGCGAGGAGGTCACCGTCCTCCGGCGCGTCCACTGTGGACGTGACGGTGTACGTGAAGCCCTTGGCGGCCCCGGACGGCAGGACCATCGAACCGGAGTCCGGGTCGACGACCGCGTCGGCCGCGCTCGTCGCGACGGGCCTGCCGGTGGTGGGCAGCCAGGGCAGCGCCAGGTCGCCGACGGTCACCTCGACCTCGGACTCGGCGCGCCGGGCGCCGTCGGGCAGCAGCGGCGGGGCGACCGCGCCGAGCGGCCCGTACAGCGAGGACGCCCGCCAGGTGGCGCCCGTGTAGTCGGCGAGCACGACCAGGCGGGTCGGCGCCTCGGTGCCACGCACGCGGAACAGCTCCGTGTCGCCGTCCCCCGCCCAGGACGCGAGCCTCGGCAACGGGCTCGACACCGGCAGGTCGGTCACCGGTGCCGTGACGAGCGTCCTCGGCTCGAACGGGGCGCGTGCGGGCAGCAGCGTGGCCACCGCGGCGACGGCGGCCAGCCCGACCACGAGCGCGGCGGACAGCGCGGCGGGCCGGTCGACCACCACCCACCCGACCGCGATCACCGCGAGCAGCGCGACCGCGCCGAGCCCGTGCGGGTCGGCCTGACCCGCCGTGAGAAGCGCGGCGGCGAGGTACAGGAGGGCGCCGCCCGCCGCGGGCGCGACGAGTGCCTTGCCGGTGAGCGTCAGCGCGCTGACGAGCGCGACCGCGACGACTAGCAGCACACCGGACACGAGCAGGTCGGGCGTCGGCGGCGCGGGCCGGGGCGCGGTGAGCAGCCGGGGCACGGAGTCGAGCACGGCGTCGAGCGGCCCCGGCGCGGGTGCGACGTAGTAGGCGCCCACGACCGCCGCGGTCGGCACGGCGAGCACGGTGAGCCCGGCTGGCACCTTGACGGCTCGCGCGCCGAGCACGAGGGCGTACGTGACCACGACGGCGGCGGCGAACACGACGGCCGCGGTGCCGCCGGCCCAGCCCGCGGCGAGCTGCACGGCCCCGGTCACGAGCACCGCGGCCGACCACCCGGCGCGGGCGATCACCGCGCCACCACCGTGTCCCACAAGGAAAGCACGTCCTCGGCCCGAGGGCCGGTCAGCACGAGCACGGTGCCGACCGCGGCGAACGACGGCGCGTCGACGGACCGGTCGACCACCATGACCACCCCCACCGACGCCCGCCCTGCCTCGAGCAGCAGCGGCGCCTGTTCGGCCCCCGGCCCCGAGACCACCGCGACCACGTCGAGGTCCCGCACGGGCACCGACAACGCCCCGGCCCCGCCGGCGAGCCCGACGTCCGCGAGCGCGGCCAGCACGTGGTCGGTGTCGCCGTCCACCTCGACGTCCACCGCACCGGACGCGGCCAGCAGCCGTGCCGGGTGCCCGGCCCCGACCGCGGTGGTGAGCAACGACGCCGCCAGCTCCACCGCGTCCTCGAACCCGTCCGCGTCCGGATGGCTGGTCACGCGGTCGTCGAGCAGCACGGCCAGGTGCGGGCGTGCCGGGTCGGCGTCCTCGCGGATCATGAGCGTGCCGGTGCGTGCGCTCGTGGCCCAGTGCAGCCTGCGCAGGTCGTCACCGGGCACGTACTCGCGCAGGCCGACCAGGTCGGTGCCGCCGCGCTCCACGCGTTCGTCCGCGCCGACCTGGCCGCGCCGCACCCCGGACGGCAGCCCGCGCACCGGCAGCACCCTCGGCACGACCCGGACGTCGACGGCGTCGCCGAGCACGGCACGCGAGGCGGCGAGCCCGGCGAGCCCGTGCCTGCGCAGTTCGAGCGGCCCGACGCGCAGGACGCCGCGCCGCGCGGTCGGGATCGGGTACTCGACGGTCGTGCCCGCCCGCGCAGCCAGCAGCGGCACCGCGACCGGCACCGGTTCGCCGCCGACGGACTCGACGGCGTCGAGCCGCACCGGCGGCCGCCGCGCCGTGCTGGTCAGCTCGAGCGTCCCGGTGCACGTGCCGAGCCGGTGCACGGTGCGCGGCCGCACGGACCGGTACGCCCGCACCGGCGCGGGCACGACCACGCTCACGACCCCGGCCACCGCCAACCCCACGAGCGCGAGCCCGAGGCCCGCCACGCCGGGGTACCGCCACCACAGGCCGAGCCCGGTCAGCGCCACGCCGAGTACGAGCGCCCCGGTGCCGCGCCACGTCAGCCGGATCATGACGGCCGCGGCACCGGCACGCGCTCGACGACCGCCGCCAGCACGTCCTCGGTGGTCGTGCCCGCCAGCAGCGCCTCCCTGGTGAGCACCAGCCGGTGCGCCAGCACGGGCACAGCGAGCCGCTGGATGTCGCTCGGCACCACGAAGTGCCTGCCCTGGGCGGCCGCGAACACCTGCGCGCACCGCACCATCGCCCGCAGGCCGCGGGTGCTGGCGCCCAGGCGCAGCGCGGGTTCCGCCCGTGTGGCGGTGCCCAGTTCGCTGATGTAGCCGAGGATCGGCTCCGCCACGTGCAGGTCGGCGAGCAGCCTGCCGTAGCCCGCGACGGTCTGCGGGCTCGTCACGGTCGGCACCTGCGCCACGCGGCCCGCGCTGCTGCCGGGGCGCAGCACGTCCAGTTCGTGCGCGGGTTCCGGGTAGCCGATCGACGTGCGCACCATGAACCGGTCGAGCTGGGCCTCCGGCAGGCGGTACGTGCCGTCCAGGTCGATCGGGTTCTGCGTGGCACCACGAGGAACGGCTCCGGCACGGCGTGCGCGACACCGTCCACGGTGACCGTGCGTTCCTCCATCACCTCGAGCAGCGCCGACTGGGTCTTCGCGGCGGCGCGGTTGATCTCGTCGGCCAGCACCACGTTCGCGAACACGGGGCCCGGCCGGAAGCTGACCTGGCCGCTGCGCGGGTCGTACACGGAGGTGCCGGTGACGTCCGACGGCAGCAGGTCGGGCGTGAACTGCACGCGCCGCGACAGCCCGCCGAGCGCACCGGCGACCGCGCGGGCGAGCGTCGTCTTCCCGGTGCCCGGCACGTCCTCCAGGAGCACGTGCCCGCCCGCGAACAACGCGACCAGCACCAGGTCGACCACGTCCCGCTTGCCGCGCACCGCGGTCTCCACCGCGTCCGCCACCTGCGTGTGCAGCACCTTGAACTGGGCGATCTCGTGCTCGCCGACGCCCTGTCCGGTCACCACGGTCATCAGTCGTTCCTCCTGGCGTACAAGAAAACCGCGATGACCAGCAGGCCGAGGCCCGCGCCGGCCTGCCCGAACCGGATCGGCCGCTCGACGGGTGACAGCTCGACGATCTTGCCGGTGCCGAAGCAGAGGTACTTCCCGCACATGGGTTCCCTCGGCCCGGGCACCGACTTCGGCGCGGAGTCCACGGACCGGCCGTCGCTCGCGTGGGCGCGGACGACGAGCCGGTTGCCGCCCTGCTCGACGGCGATCTCGGCGCTGGTCGCCGAGCAGGCGATCGTCACCGCGTAGCCGTGGGTGGTGTTCACCAGCTCGCAGCGGCCGTTGTGGGTCGCCCAGTCGCTCGGCGGGTTCAGCGCCATGGTCCGGGTGTAGTCCTGCCGCCCGCCAGACAGGACGGTGCCGATGACCGACGCGCCCGCGGACGGCAACGACGGCGGCGGTGGGGGCGGCGGCGGGGGCGGTGTCGTCGTCGTGGTCGGTGGCTGCGTCGTGGTCGTGGGCGGCGCGGGCGGGTTCGTCGTCGTGGTCGGCACGGGTGGCCGGGTGGTCGTTGTCGTCGGCTGCTGCTGCGGCGGAGGCACGGTCCAGGCGGCCGTGCCCGTGGCGCCGCGCCCGGCCCGGTTGGTGGCCGTGACGGCGACGTCCAGGCTGCCGTTGTCGCAGAACGTGGTGCCCGCGCACGGGAACGTGAGCCGCACGGTCGTCTCGGTCGTCCGCGTCGACTGGCTGCCGCCCGTGAAGTCGCCGCTCGCGACGACCGTGTACGAGGTGACCGCGGAGCCGTTGTCGGCGGGCGTGCCCCAGCTGACGGTGGCGGTCAGCTCGGTGCCGGTGCGCTCGGCGAGCATCACCGTGACACCCGGTGGCGCGCCCGGCGCCCCGCCCGTGCCACCGCCGGGCCGCGACGGCCCGGTGGTGGTGCCGGGCCCGGGCGTGTCCGGTGGCCTGGGCTGGTCACCGCGCCCGCTGCCGGGCCGGGTCGGTTCCTCCGGTCGCGGGCTGGGCCGCGGCGGTGTCGGCACCTCCGGGATCGGCGGCCGGTCGGGGTTCACGACGGGCAGTTCCGGGCTGCGGATCGTGACCGGCTTCGTGGACCCGTCCGCGTCGACGATCACCCCGCGCTCGGCGCCGGGGCCGCTGATGAACAGGCGCCCGTCGTCGAACACCAGCTGCGGGTCGCCGCCGCCGGGGGTGGGGATGTCCTTCGCGCCGCGCTCGCCGCCCCGGTCCAGCACGATGACCTTCCCGGACCCGAGGCACGGCACGTACACGCGGTCGCGGAACACGACCGGCCTGCCCGGCCGTCCGCAGCCCAGTGCTGCCGCGTCGACCCGCACCACCCGCTCGCCGGAGACGAGCACGACCGCGCCGCGGTCGGGCACGGCCGCGGGCACGAGCCCGGACGGGCTGTTCTGGGCGGCGAGCACCTCGCCGGGCAGTCGTGGCGTCGCGCCGCTCACGTCCTGTCCCGTGCCGACCTGGACGACCACACCGTCGTCGAGCCCGAACAGCGTGACGCCCGTGCTGTGCGGGACGAGCACGGTCGCCGGGCCCGCGCCACGCACGGTCTCGTCGGACTTCTCGCGGAACGCCCGGTCGTCGTCGGACCACTCGAGCGCGTGCAGGTGCCCGTCGTGGTCGACGGCCCACACGACGCCCGCCTCGTCCACCACGACGTCCGCGAGCGGCTGCCCGGCCCGCCACGGCCCGCCGACGTCCGCGAGCGTCACCGGGTCGGCGTTGGTGATCGTGCCCGCCACCCGGTCGACCACGTAGACGCGTCCCTGCGAGACCAGCACCTTGCTGGCCGTGCCCGGCGGGACCTGCCGCCGCCCGCTCGCGAGCAGCGTCGCGAGGTCGATCACGGTGATCTGCCCGGTCCGCCGGTCGAGCACGACCAGCACGCCGTCCTTCTGCGTGATCTCCAGCCGCGCGTCGCCGCCGGCGACCCGCAGCCGAACCTCCGGCCGCCCCGAAGCCGGGTTCACCTGGACGACCTCGCCACGCGGGTCGTCCGGCAGCCACGTCAGCCCGTCGGACACGTCGACCGCCGTGCGCGCCACGCCGGTGCCGAGCACGGCACCGGCGATCAGCAGCACACCGAGCGAGGCGGCCCCGAAACTCGCCGAGTCACGCACGCGTCCCCGCGTGCCGAACAGTCGCCGGGCAATCCCCTGAAGCACGGCTGAATCCCCAAGTCTCCCCGACCTGCGCGCGCGATGCTACCGACTTGGTCCGTCAAGGACCATCGGAACCGATGTCACGGTTCCGGCAGTTGTTCGGAGCCCGCGCCCGCGGGGATTGGACGACTCAGGTGTTCTCACCCGAGGTGTAGGACCGGTGAACCTCGTCAGTCATCATGTACGACTGTGGAGTCCACCCGAGTGGACCGCTGGCTGTGGGCGGTCCGGCTGACCAAGACCCGCTCCGACGCGGCCGCCGCCTGCCGCGGTGGGCACGTGCGCGTCAACGACCGGCCGGCCAAGGCCGCTACCAGTGTGTCGGCGGGTGACGAGGTGCGGTTGCGGGCGCATGGGATCACCAAGGTCGTCGAGGTCACGCGGGTCATCCAGAAGCGGGTGGGGGCGCCGGAGGCGGCGATGTGCTTCATCGACCGGACGCCCAAGCCGCCGCCGGAGGCGCTGGTGCCGGTCGCACGGCGTGACCGGGGTGCTGGGCGGCCTACCAAGCGGGACCGTCGGGTGCTCGACAAGTTTCGTCAGGGCCAGTAGGGGTTTGCTTTCCCTCCGGGGCCTCGCCGGACGGGCAAGGCTCGGGGAGGGGCTCACGATTCGGGCGTGTTGTGGTTTGGCATGGATGGGCTGCCCTCTTCGTGGGCTCGCGCCCGGCTTTGCGGTGATGGCTGTGTGCTGAAGCGGCCCTTCGGTGCGTTCAACGCACTGAAGGACCCCTTCGGCGCCGCTCGGCGTTCCGAAGGGGTCCTTCGTTCCACGTCACTCCCTGCCCGGGGGTCAGGCCTTGGCGTTCTCCGACAGTGTCCATTCGGGGCGCACGTAGTGGCAGGTGTAGCCACCCGGGTGCTTGACCAGGTAGTCCTGGTGCTCCTCCTCGGCGTCCCAGAAGGTGTCGGCGGCCGTCACCTCGGTCACGACCTTGCCCGGCCACTTGCCGGAGGCGTCGACCTCCGCGATCGTCGACTCCGCGACGCGCTTCTGGTCGTCGTCGAGGTAGAAGATCGCCGACCGGTAGCTGTCGCCGATGTCGTTGCCCTGGCGGTTCTTGGTGGTCGGGTCGTGCACCTGGAAGAAGAACTCCAGCAGCGCCCGGTAGTTGGTCTTCTCCGGGTCGTAGACCACCTCGATGGCCTCGGCGTGCCCCCGGTGGTTGCGGTAGGTCGGGTTGAGGACCTCGCCACCGGTGTAGCCGACGCGGGTGGAGACCACCCCGGGCTCCTGGCGGAACAGGTCCTCCATACCCCAGAAGCACCCGCCGGCGAGAATGGCGCGTTCGGTCGTCATCGGTCACCTTCCCTTTCTCTGGCCCTACCCCTCTCAGCGCGGACGACCGGGGCGTCCTTACCCGGAGGTGGGTCACCTCACAGCCATTCTCGCCGCTGATGCAACCCGGCCGCACGCGGAGATCGGGCTCGCCCTCGCCGAGTGGAGCGATTCTGTCGGGGGTGTGCGCCAGAATGTGTGCGTGACAGTTCCAGACAGTCAGTTCCTGCGGATGGTGGACCGGCTCGCCGACGTCGAGCGGGCGGAGGCGCGTGACTACACCTCCTTCAGCGTGCGCGGCAAGCGGTTCGGCTACTACTGGCCGCGCACGAAGACGGTCGGGTTGAAGCAGACGCTGTCGGAACAGGAGGCGCTGGTCGCGGAACGGCCGGACGTGTTCGAGGTGCAGTTCACGGCCGGGGGGTTCGGCTGGGTGGTGGTGTACCTGCAGGGCATCGATGCGGACGAGCTGACCGAGCTGGTCTACGAGGCGTGGCGGCTGTCGGCGCCGGAGGAGCTGGTCGAGGCCCACCCGTTGCGGAAGGTGTCCCGTGGCAGGCGGTGACGCGGAGGTCCTCGACGTCGCGGGCCACGAGGTGCGGATCACCAGCCCGGGCAAGGTGTTCTTCCCGGAGCGGGGCGAGACGAAGCTGGATCTCGCCCGGTACTACCTGGCGGTGGCCGAGCCGCTGATGGCCGCCATGGGCGGGCGGCCGGTTCTGCTGCAGCGGTTCCCGAACGGGGCGACGGGTTCGTCGTTCTTCCAGAAACGGGTGTCGCCGACGAAGGCCGACCCGTGGCTGACGACCACGCGCGTGTCGACCCCCAACGGCACGGTCTCGGACGCCCTCGTCGCCGTCGACCTGGCCCACGTGCTGTGGGCGGTCAACATGGGCTGTCTCGGCTTCCACGTGTGGCCGAACACCGCCGCCGACCCCGGCCACGCGGACGAGCTGCGCATCGACCTCGACCCGAGCCCCGGCGTCACGTTCCCGATGATCCGCGAGGCCGCGGCGGAGACGAAGGCGCTGCTCGACTCGCTCGGCATCGCGAGCCACCCGAAGACCACCGGCAGCCGGGGCATCCACGTGTACGTCCGCCTCGAACCGCGCTGGGACGGCTACCAGGTGCGGGCGGCCGCGGTCGCGGCGGCGCGGGAGCTGGAACGCCGCCGTCCCGAGCTGGTGACGGCCGCGTGGTGGAAGGAAGAACGCGGCAGCCGGGTGTTCATCGACTTCAACCAGAACGCCCCGCACAAGACGGTGTTCGGCGCGTGGTCGGTGCGCGCCAACCCGCACGCGCAGGTGTCGGCCCCGTTCGGCTGGGACGAGCTGGCGACGATCGAGCCGCGCGAGCTGACGCTGGCGACCGTGCCCACGCGGGTCCGCGAACAGGGCGACCCGTGGGCGGCGATGGCACCGCAGTCGCTCGAACCGCTGCTCGCCCTGTCGGAACGCGACTTGGCGGCGGGTCTCATGGACGCGCCGTGGCCGCCGGTCTACCCGAAGATGCCGAACGAACCCCCGCGTGTCGCCCCGAGCCGGGCCCGCAAGGACACGCCATGACCGCGGCCGTGGCGTGGCTGGCGCTCGGTGTGTCGCTGTTGTCGCTGACCTGGCAGGTGGTGAGCTGGCAGCGCTCGGGCGCCAGGGCCCGGCCCGCGTGCGGCACCACCATCGAGCGGCTCGGCACCCGCCCCGAGCAGCACCTCCTCTACGTGTCGGTGACCAACCAGGGGCGCCTCGCGACCTCCGTGCAGGAACTCGGGTTCGCGCTGCCCGACAAGCAGCTCCCCGACGGCTGTGTGCACAGCAGTTACAACATCGACGTCGACAAGACGCTGCCCACCCGCCTCGAACCCGGCGGCCAGCTGAGGCTCACCTGCGAGTGGCAGGACATCGACCGCTGGCTCGACGGCGCAGGCTGCCCACCCGACGTGCCGTTGCGGCCGTACGCCCTCATCGGAGGCAGGATGACGTACGGCAAACCCCTGCGCACCGGCCGCGTACGCGCGGGCTTCGAGCACGCCCGCCACGCCAGGGAGGCGAGGCCGGGCGAGCAGGGGCGCATGATCGGCTGACGGCGTCAGGTGCGGGCGGTCACGCGGGCACCTGAGTCGTCCACGTCGTCCAGGAAACCACCGGACTGGTGCTGCCACAGGCGGGCGTACACGCCGTCCGCGGCCAGCAGTTCCTCGTGGCTGCCCTGTTCCAGGATCTGCCCCCGGTCCATCACGATCAGCTGGTCCATCCTGGCGACCGTGCTCAGCCGGTGCGCGACCACGAGCGCGGTGCGGCCCTCCATGATCCGCCACAGCGCCTGCTGGATCAGCACCTCGCTTTCCGAGTCCAGCGCACTCGTCGCCTCGTCCAGCAGCAGGATCGGCGCGTCCCGCAGGATCGCCCGTGCCAGGGCGACACGCTGGCGCTGTCCGCCCGACAGCTTCACCCCGCGCTCCCCGACCAGCGTCTCGAAACCGGACGGCAGCGTCTCCGCGAACTCCGTCACGTGCGCGGCCCGCGCCGCCGCCATGATCTCCGCGTCGGTGGCCGCCGGGCGGGCGAACGCGATGTTCTCCCGCAACGTGCGGTGGAACATCGCCGGCTCCTGCGGCACGTACGCGATCAGACTCCGCAGGTCCGCCTGCCGCAGCGCAGCGATGTCCTGGCCACCGATGGAGATCCTGCCGCCCTGGACGTCCATCAGGCGCAGCAGCAGCTGGGTCAGCGTGCTCTTCCCGCCACCGGAACGGCCGACCAGGCCGACCTTCGTACCGGCGGGCACCGTCAGGTCCAGCCCGTCGAACAGCACCGGCGCACCCTTGTGGGCGAACCGCACGTCGGCGAACCGGACGTCCACGGGGCCCTGCCGCAGCGGCTCGGGTGACGGCGGGTCGAGCACCGTCGGTGGTTCGAGCAGCAACTCGGTGAACTGCGCCGCCTCCGTCAGCGAGCTTTCCAGCCTGCGGTAGATCTGGTTGAACTCGAACATGATCCGTGTTGCGCTGCTGAAGTAGGAGAAGGTCACGATGATCGCCTCGACGCCGAGGCTGCCACCGGACAGGGTGATCGCGAGCACCAGCCCCGCCACGTTGGTCAGCACCGACAGCGGCGCGACCACCGTGTCGATGCGCAGGTTCGCGTAGTCCCACGACCGGATGGCGAGCCTGCGCAGCTCACCGACACGGTCGCGGTGTTCGGCCGCCTCCCGCTGTTCCGCGGCGAAGGCGCGGACCGTCGCCATGTTCGCGAGGCTGTCCGCGACGTGCCCGGCCACGCGGGCGATCGCGGCCTCCCGCTGGTCCACGAGCGCCTGCCTGCGGCGCACCAGCGGCGCGATCACGCACCCGGTGACCACGATCAGCAGCACCAGCACGAACACCAGCACCGGGTGGTAGCGCCACAGCACCACCGACGCGAACCCCAGCGGCACGAGCGTCGCGATCACCGAGAACGTCATGGTGTCGACGAACTCCTCGAACCGCGACGCGAAGCCCAGCACCCGTTTGGTGAGCGAGCCCGCGAAGTTGTCGTGGAAGAACGCGGCGTCCTTCGCGAGCAGCTCGTTCATGCCGAGCACGTAAAGGTTCTCGATCCCGCGACCGTCTGTCCTGTTGAGACAGTGGATGCCGACGCGCCAGAACACCTCGGTGGCCAGCAACGCGGCGGCGAACCCGAGCACCGACGGCAGCACCGTGCCGACGGTGGCCGGTGCGCCGTCCGCGATCCTCCCCGCCAGGTTCGCGACGACCAGCGGCGCCACGTACAGCACGCACGTGTTTCCCAGCGCGGGCAACAGCAACGCGGGGATCGCGATCCGTTTTCGGCGGCCCAGCTCCCGCCGGTAGTAGCGCAGCGCGAGCAACACCGCGGTCTTGCGAGTGGACACGGCGCCCCTTCCCACAGAGTTCCCCCGGAATTACGCCGATCAACCATGCTGCCGCACGCCGAGCCACGCGGCGACCGAATATCGTGCGGGAGTCCAGCGTGAGTCGTCATCCTGTGCGGTGGGGAGACGGAGGTACCGGTCATGCGATATGTGCTCGTCGGTGGTGGCGTGGCGGCCACGGCGACCGCCGCCGCGCTGCGCAGGCGCGGGTTCGACGGCGAGATCGTGCTCGTGTCCGACGAACCGGACGCACCGTACGAGCGGCCGCCGCTGTCGAAGGACGTCCTCGCAGGCGGTGACGTGGTGCCCGCGCGCACGCCGGAGTGGTACGCCGACAACGACGTGCGGCTGCGGCTGTCCACCCGGGCCACCGCCGTCGACACCGCGGCGCGCACGGTCCGTCTCGGCGACGGTGACGACCTCCGCTACGACGCGCTCGTCCTCGCGACCGGGGTGCGGGCCCGCAGGCTCACCGGTTTCGAGGGCGACCGGGTCCACTACCTGCGCACGGCCGCCGACGCCCGCGCGTTGCGCGCCGAGTTGGCCGCGGCCGAGCGGGTCGTGGTGCTCGGGGCCGGGTTCGTCGGCTGCGAGGTGGCCGCGTCCGCGGTCGGCCTCGGCAAGCAGGTCACGATCTTCGAGCCGGAGCCGACACCGCTCGCCCGCGTGCTCGGCGTGAAGATCGGCACCGCGGTGCTGGACATCCACCGAGCCCGCGGTGTGGACGTGCGGACCGGCGAGTACGTCGAGTCCTGCACGCCGTCGGCGCACGGGCTGGTCCTCGAGTCGAACCTCGGCGACCGCGTCGAGGCGGACCTCGTGCTGGTCGGCGTCGGCGCGCTGCCGAACGTCGAACTCGCCGCCGAGGCGGGCATCGCGACCGGGAACGGCATCCACGTCGACGAGTACGGCCGCACCTCCGCGCCGGACGTGTGGGCGCTCGGCGACGTCGCCGCCCAGCTCCACCACGGCAGACGGGTCCGGGTCGAGCACCACGACAACGCGCTGCGGCAGGGCCAGACCGTCGCCGCGAACCTCACCGGCGAGCAGAAGCCGCACACCGATCCGCACTGGTTCTGGTCGGATCACTACGAGCACAAGCTGCAGTCCGTCGGGCACGTCCGCGACCTCGACGACCTGGTGCTGCGCGGCTCGGTCGAGGAGGGCGTGTTCTCGGCGTTCTCGCTCACGGACGGCCGCGTCGACGGCGTGATCTCGCTCGGCCGGCCCGGTGACGTGCTCGCCGTGCGCCGCGCGCTGCACCTCCCGCACCGCGTGACGGCCGACGAGCTGCGTGACGAGTCGCTGCCGCTCAAGCAGCTCCTGTCACGCTGAGGACACCTTCTCCTTCGTGCGCCGCCACGCCCGCCGCATCAAAGCCGTCCAGGTATGACGCCATGCGCAACGAGCGTTGGACAGGCATCATGCGTCGTTGTTGCATGGATCCATGACCCTCGACGTCCCTGCCGCTGTTCTCGACCGGATCTCCTCGGTGACGCTCTCGTCGGTCACCCTGCCCCTGCCGACCGGCATCAGCGACGCGAAGGTGCTGACCGGCAGGCAGCGCCCGATGACGGAGGTCGCGTTCCTGTTCGCCGAGATCGGCACCGAGGAAGGGCACCACGGCGTCGGGTTCAGCTACTCGAAGCGCGCGGGCGGCCCCGCCCAGTTCGCGCACGCCCGCGAGGTCGCGCCGGACCTGGTCGGCGAGGACCCGAGCGACATCGGCAGGCTGTGGACCAAGCTCGTGTGGGCGGGCGCGTCGGTGGGCCGCAGCGGCGCGTCGACCCAGGCACTGGCCGCGATCGACGTGGCCCTCTGGGATCTGAAGGCCAAGCGCGCGGGCCTGCCACTCGCGAAGCTGCTCGGCGCGCACCGCGACTCCGTGCGCTGCTACAACACCTCCGGCGGCTTCCTCCACGAGACGGTCGAGCAGGTCAAGGAGAACGCGACCCGCACACTGGCGTCCGGCGTCGGCGGCATCAAGATCAAGGTCGGGCAGCCGGACTGGCGGGAGGATCTGCGCCGCGTCGCCGCGGTCCGCGAGCACCTCGGCCCGGACGTGCCGCTGATGGTGGACGCGAACCAGCAGTGGGACCGCCCGACGGCCATGCGCGTGAGCACGGCGCTGGAGGAGTACGACCTGGTGTGGATCGAGGAGCCCCTCGACGCCTACGACGCGGAGGGCCACGCCGAACTGGCCCGCGCACTGGCCACCGCCGTCGCGACCGGCGAGATGCTGACGAGCGTCGCCGAGCACAACGAGCTGCTGCGCCACCGTGCCGTGGACATCCTGCAGCCGGACGCGCCCCGCATCGGCGGCATCACCCAGTTCCTCAAGCTCGCCACCCTGGCCGAGCACGCAGGCGTGGGCCTGGCGCCGCACTTCGCGATGGAGATCCACGTGCACCTGGCGGCCGCGTACCCGGCCGAGCCTTGGGTGGAGCACTTCGACTGGCTGTACCCGCTGTTCAACGAGCGCCTGGAGACCAGGGACGGTCGCATGCACCTGTCGGGCAGGCCAGGGCTGGGCATCACCCTGTCCGAGCAGGCCCGCGCGTGGACCGTGGACAAGGTGACCGTCACGGCGTGAGCTCCGTACCGGTCGGCTTCGGTGCGCTCGTCGCCGTACGGCGTCCGGTGGCAGCATCAGCGCCGGGCACGACATCGGTCAGTCCGAATGTGAGACGGTCCGCGACCACCAGCCAGCCGTCGGCACGGTGGTGCAACGGAAAACCCTGCGGTGCTGCCAGGTCGGGGGTCCGCCAGCACCGCAGGGTCACTCAGGTCATCGCACCGGCCGGGCCCCTCGTTACAACTCCGCCGAACGTCCTTGTCACGCGGCGGAAACTTGACCACCCTCGTCGAGGTGCTGACCACCCACGCCATCGACCTCGAGACCATGACCGTCGCCCGGCTGCTGCGGCTGCTCGACGACGGGCACGTCACGAGCGCGGACCTCGTCCAGGCCTGCGCCGACCGCATCGCGGCGCACGACACGTCCCTGCGCGCGGTCCGCGCGCTGAACCCGGCCGCCGCGGACGAGGCGCGGGCCGCCGACGAGGCCCGCGCACGCGGTGAGCGGGACAAACCACTGCTCGGTGTTCCGGTGCTGGTCAAGGACAACATCGACGTGTCCGGCATGCCGACCACGGCGGGTTCGGTGGTACTGGCGGCGTCCTACCCGGTGGGCGACGCCGCGCTCGTCACCGGGCTGCGGGCGGCGGGTGCGGTGATCCTCGGCAAGACGAACCTGACCGAGTTCGCGAACTTCCTGGCCGACGGGATGCCCGGCGGGTACAGCTCGCTCGGCGGCCAGGTCCTCAACCCCTACGACACGTCCGAGTCGCCGAGCGGCTCCAGCGCCGGGTCCGCGGTGGCCGCCGCCATGGGCTACGCGCCGCTCACGGTCGGCACGGAGACGTCCGGCTCGATCCTGTCCCCGGCGGCCGCGAACTCGGTCGTCGGCATCAAGCCGACCGTCGGGCTCGTCAGCCGCACGGGTGTCGTGCCGATCGCCGCGAGCCAGGACACGGCCGGGCCGATGACGAGGACCGTGGCCGACGCGGCCGTCCTGCTGACCGCGCTCGCCGGCGTCGACCCGCACGACGCGGCGACGGCGGCCAATCCTCTGGCGGACCACGACTTCACCGGTGATCTCCGCGCGGATGCGCTGCGCGGGGCGCGGATCGGCGTGGTGCGGGACCAGGTTCCGCCCGACACCACCGACACGCGTGCGCTGTGGGACGTCGCCGTCGCGGTGTTGCGGGAGCGGGGTGCCACGTTGGTCGAGGTCGACCTCGACACCGGCGAGGGGTTCGACTCGGCTGTGCTGAACTACGAGTTCAAGCGTGACCTGAACGCCTATCTCGCTCGGCTGCCCGCGGACGCGCCGGTTCGTACGCTGGCCGATGTCATCGCTCAGAACGAGGCTCGTGCGGATGTCGCGCTGAAGTTCGGGCAGGCGCGGGCGGTCGCGGCGCAGGACATGGACCTTTCCGCCGGTAGCGCTGACACCGCTCGGCACGATCGCGACCGTGCCCGTGATCTGGTTGAGAGCCGGGACCGGCTCGACGGGGTCATGGTCGAGCACGACCTCACGGCGCTGTTGTTCGCGGGTGTGGGCAGCGCGAGCATCGGTGCGAAGGCTGGTTATCCGTCGGTCAGTGTGCCTGCCGGGTACCTGGCCGCGAATCGGAGGCCGTTCGCGATCGCGTTGCTCGGTACGGCGTGGAGTGAGCCTACGTTGATCGGCTACGCCCATGCTTTTGAGCTGGCTGCTCGCGTGCGTCAGCCGCCTTCTGTGATCAATCCCGCGCTGTTCCGGTGAGCCGCCCCGGGCATGTGGTGTCAAGGCAGTGGTTCTATCCAGATGTTGCGGAACCGTGGGTTCGCGCCTGGGTCGCCGTGGTCCTGGAGGCGGATCGACTGCGGGGTCGCGTCCTCCGGCAGGCTGTCGCCGGTGCCGCCGTTGACCTCGACGTCGTTGTGGACGGTCACGCCGTTCCACACCACGGTCACCCGTGCGTTCGCGATCTTGTTGCCCGCGCTGTCGAACCGGGCGGCGCGGAACGTGATGTCGTAGGTCTGCCACGTGCCGGACGCGGTGGCGGCGTTGGTGTTCGGGGCGCGCTTGTTGTAGATCGAGCCCGCCTCGTTGATCGCGGGTGGCTTGCCGAACGACTCCAGCACCTGCACCTCGTAGCGTTCCTGCAGGAACACGCCGCTGTTGCCGCGTGCCTGGCCGGTCACCTCCGGCGGGTACTGCGGTTCGTACCACTCGACGTGCAACCGGAAGTCGCCGAACTTCTGGCGGGTGCGGATGTCGCCGCCGAGGGACTCCATCGAGCCGCCCGAGATCGGCCACGTCGCCGCGCCGCCCGAGCGGGCCTCCCACGCGTTGAGGTTCGTGCCGTCGAACAGCACGATCCGCTGGCCCGGCGCGACGGTGAGCTTGTCGAGGTTCACGTTGCCACTGTCGCCCGTGTCGTAGCGGTACACCACCGTGTTGTTGCCCGCGTTCAGCGGCACCGTCTCCGTGTGGGTGGCCCACGTGTCCCAGTTGCCGGTGCTCGTCAGCGACACCTGTTTGACCTTGGTGCCGTTGACGTAGAGGCTCACGGTCTTGGTGCCCGCGAACGGGTTCGGGCCGTTGGAGTACCGCAACGCGAGAGTGTGCGTGCCCGCGGCCGAGGCGCTGACGGTGAACGACGTGGTGGCGCCCGCGTTCCAGTACCCGTCGACGAAACCGGTGCCGGAGTAGCCGGCGTGGTCGGTGTTGACCGACGCGCCACCGGACAGGCCCGCGGTCTCGGCCTCGTAGTCGGTGGCCCGCCCGGCCGTGCCGACCAGCGCGTTCAGCGTGTACCAGGCCTCGGTGCTCCAGAGCGAGGCGCCGGACTCGGCCGCGAACGGCCTCGGGGACCGGACGTGCACCACGTGCCCGGCCTGCAGACCGGACATCTTCAACGTCACCTTCCGCCGGTCCGCGGACGGGGTCGCCGAGGTGACGGTCAGGGTCCGCTGGTCGACCTTCGGCCCGCCGTAGTCGGCGGTCGGGACGTACCGCCACTGCTGAACCTGGTACTTCGCCGCCAGGTCCTGCACGGTCGTGGTCGACAACGGTTGTGTGTACTCCAGTTCGAAGCCGCCCTCGACGGCACGCATCGCGAGGATGTCGAACGCGCTGGTGCCGCTCGGCGTGAGCTTCTGCAGACCGTGGGACAGCTTGCCGGGCTGGCCCCAGTTGCCGCCCGCGCCGATCCCGCCGGTGTAGATGGCGCCGTCGGGACCGAGGCTGATGCGGCTCACCCCGGCCTCGAGCCCCTGCGTCATGCGGAACACCGCGCCCTGGTACTCGCCGTTGACCTTCTCCAGGTAACCGCGCTGCAGGCCGCCGTAGGTGACGTCACCGAACACCATCTGCCCGGCGAAGGGGCCCGTGGTGAGCTGGACGGGGTTGACCGGTGAGTTCGCGATCTCGTTCTGCGGCAACCACAGCACCGGCTGGGTGACCGGCCGGTTGTCGAACGGGCCGTCGGGGTTCATGTAGTGGTTGAAGAACCGGTCCTGCTTGATGTGCAGCAGCTTCGACGACGGCAGCCAGCCGCCCTGGTTGTCGGTGACGAACACGTCGCCGTCCGGTCCCCAGCCGATCCCGTGCGGGGTGCGCAGCCCACCGGCCACATAGGACACCGCGCCGGTGGCCTTGTTCACCTTGATGGTGGTGCCGCGGTTCGGCGCTGGCTGCGGGTCGGTGGTGGCACCGCCGAGGTTGATCGCGACGGACAGGTTCAGGTAGAAGAAGCCGTCGCGGTACAGCAGCCCGAACGCGAACTCGTGGAAGTTCCCGCCGAACGGCCAGGTCGCGACCGTGCGGAAGTTGTCGGTGACCCAGTCGCCGTTGGTGTCGTTCAGCTCGGTGAGCCCGTCCTTCTCCGAGACGTACAGCTTGCCGTCGACGTACTTGATGCCCATCGGCTCCTTGAGGCCCGACGCGATGCGCTGGGTCGTGACGCGGGACGGGTCGGTGCTGCCGGTGACGCCGCTCAGCAGGTACACCTCACCGAGTTCGTTGTCCGAACGGCCCCAGGTCGCGATCGCGAGCCTGCCGTCCGGCAGCCAGTCCATGGCCGACACCTGCGGCTCGAACCCGGCGGGCCGCAGGTTGGTCAGCGTGTAGTTCGGGTGGACGCCGGTGAGCGGGAGGCCGTCGCCCGGCGAGTCGCCGCTGGCCTCGCACTCCTTGCGCCCCGGCGCGGTCACCCGCACCACGTCGGCGTCGGTGGACAGCACGCTGTTCGGCACGACCGTGAACGCGGACGCGCCGGGCGGGCGCCATTCGAGGGTGATCTGCTGACCGCCCGCGTTGTCGAAGTGGTCGATGCGCAGCGCGTGGTAACCGGTGGTGAGGTCGACCGAGCCCTCGGCCGGGGTCGGCGAGTGCAGCCCGTCGTGGTTGATCACGGTCGAACCGTCGATCCGCAACCGCGAACCGTCGTCGCTCGTGATGCGGAAGGCATGCGTGCCCGCGGTGCCGACGTTGAGGTTGGCGATGACCTCGGACTGGAAGAAGTCGGCGACGCCGAACTCGGTGCCGCTCCAGTCGATGGCCGGCATGAGCTTGTCGACGTTGGGCGTCTGGCCCGCTTTCAGGGTGCAGAGCTTGGACAGCTCTGTCTGGAGGTCGTAGACCCGGAGCGTGACGCCCGGTTCCTGGGGCGGCACGTCGGCCGCCGAAGCGGTGGCGGGTAGGACAACGAGACTGACGAGGGCAGCACAAAGCCCACCGATGGACCGGCGCATGTCTTCTCCCGAAAGGCTGGATGCAGGGGGTCACAGCCGTGTCACGTACCGTAGAACCACTTTTGTACGTGGTCAACGAAAGTCGGTCGAGGACATGCAAAGTTACGTCAAACGGACGCAATAGTCCGACGGGTAGCCAAATGCCCCGCGATCAGGACGGCGCGAAGCCTTCCTCGGTGTTCTCGTGGACCGGCTCCGGCGGCGCGGTCTCGTCGGCCTCCGTCTCCGGCTGCCGCACCTCGCGGGCGTACTCCTTGGCTTCCTTGATCTTGCGGTCCACCTCGTCCAGTTTCGGATCCGGCATCGCCCCTCCTCCGCCACGCGGGTCATCGAGGCTGGGCTACCACGCGCGAACGTCGCGAAACTGCCACCAGTCGTGGTTGATCGACTACCGGTCGAGGCGGTCGTTCAATGGTCAACCTTCTCGATTTGGAACCTGTTCCACGGGCCAGCGGTTCGCGGTCAGGCGGAAGCTCGGCATGTCGTCGAGGGAGAACACCGCCTCGTAGGTCCGCTCGTAGCCGGTGTGCGCGATGCGCCAGCGGCCGTCGTCGTCGAGCCGGTAGCGGTCCTCGTAGAATGCCGCGCCGGTGATCACCACGCGGTGCCGCACGGCGATCACGGTGTCCTGGAAGGCCCACCTGCCCGCCGCCTCCCCACCGTCCACTTCGATCTCAGGATGAGTGGCGAAGTGCGTGGTCACCATGCCCGGGCCGAGGTTCTCACCCAGAAACGCGACGAGGGGTTCCCTGCCCTCGAAGTGGAGCGGGCCACCGTAGGTCGGCGTGCCGTAGTCGGCGGTGGCGTCCACGGTCAGCGTGTCGGCGAGCCCGGACCAGTCCTTGGTGTCGACACAACGGAGGTAGCGGTACTTGAGGCGCTTGATCTCTTCCAGCACGACGAGGTCCATGCCATCAAGCTTCCGCCGGAGCACTCGCGAGCACAAGAACGTGTTCTTGTTTGATCAAGACGCGCACTTTTGCTGTTGATCAACGAAAGTATGCACGTATTCGCAGAAAGCGTGCGATACTTCACGCCGAAGTCTTCACACAGCTGTCACAAGCAGCTGGCACAGGCCTCCACAGGATGTCCGTTCACGCGGGCTCAGCGCCCCCTTCCTCCTTTTGCCCTGGCTGAGCCCTGCCCGCAGAAAGGTGATCCTCCCCATGAGCGACAAGCACGAGAGACGTACGTCCCGGTTCACCCGGCGTGACGTGTTCAAGGCCTCGGCCGGTGCGGCCGCCGTCCTGGGTGCCGCCGGACTCCCGGTCCTCGCGACCGGCACGCCCGCCCTCGCCGACGAGGGCCACAAGAACGGGCACCGCAAGGGACTGCACGTCGAGCCGCTCATCCCGAGCCGCAACCGGGGCATCATCCTCTACAGCGTCCGCGACCGGATCTCCGCTGCCCCCGACGCCAGCGGAGTCCCGTACGGCTTCGAGCGCGTTCTCGCCCGTCTCGCCGAGATCGGTTACAAGGAGATCGAGTTCGCCGGCTACAACCAGCACACCTCGATCCTCGGCCGCCAGATCACCCCGCGCGAGATCCGCAAGATCCTCGACGACAACGGCCTGGTCGCCAACGGCACGCACACCAGGATCGACCCGGCCACCTTCACCCAGCAGATGGACATCGCCGAAGAGCTGGGCATGCGCAACATCGGCACGGGCAGCGACCCGACCAACAGCTCCTACACCTCGGACTGGGACGCCGCGGCCGACACGTGGAACGAGTTGGGCGCCAGGGCCCGCGAGCGCGGCCTGCGCCTCTACACCCACAACCACGACGCGGCCTACAGCTTCCTGCTGGACTCCGGTCCGCTCGACGCGAACGGCAGGCCCACCCGGTCCTCCGGCACGCGCAGGCTCGAGTACTTCTTCGAGAAGACCGACCCGCGCTACGTGTTCTTCGAGATGGACGTGTTCTGGGCGTACGTCGCACGGTTCAAGCACCACACGTACACCGACCGCCACGGCAACCAGCAGACCGACCTGTTCGACCCGATCCTGACCGTCGCGCCGCGCACCACCCGGTTCCCGCTGTTCCACGCCAAGGACGGCAACAAGAACCCGGCGGTGGGCAACGGGTACGACATGGTGCCGCTCGGCGAGGGCGACATCAACTTCCAGCAGTTCTTCCAGACCATCGGCGAGCAGGACTTCCACCACGCCAACTGGGAGCAGGACTCCGCGCCCGGGGGCGCCGCCAACCCCGGCCAGTCGCTGAGCTTCGCGGATCTCAGCTACACCAACATGTCCGAGCTGACGATCTACAAGAAGCACTGATCCCCGAGTAGACGCGTGGAGGGAACCATGGCAGCTTCCCGAAGACACCGGTGGCTCGCCGGTGCGACCAGCCTCATCGCCGCCGCGGCAGTCGCCGTGCCCGGCACGACCCCGGTCGCGGCGGAGCCCGCGGCCGGGGACGTCCCCACCTCGACCGGCGCGGAGAACGGCCCCGCCGCGCTCCGCTCCGACGCCCGCGCCCCCGAGAGCTACCGGGTGCTGGTGTTCACCAGGACGGACGGCGAACGCCGCGCCTCGATCGAGGACGGCGTCGCCACCATCAAGACGCTGGCCCGGGCCAACGGTTTCCAGGCCACCGCCACCGAGGACGCGGGTGCCTTCACCGAGGAGAACCTGGCCCGCTTCCGTGCGGTCGTCTTCCTCAACACCACCGGCAACGTCCTGAACTCCGCCCAGGAGAGCGCGTTCGAGGGCTACATCCGGGCGGGCGGCGGGTACGTCGGCGTGCACGCGGCCGCCGAGACCGAGCCGGACTGGCCGTTCTACCAGAACCTCGTCGGCACCAAGGTCGCCGGTGTGGCGAGCGTCGGCCACGGCACCGTGGCGGTGGCCGACCGTGTGCACCCGTCGACCGAGACCGTCGCGAGGACGCTCACGCTGGCCGAGGAGTGGTACAACTTCGCGGCCAACGTGCGCGGCAAGCAGCACGTGCTCGCCACGGCCGACGAGAAGTCGTTCACCGGCGGCACCATGGGCTTCGACCACCCGGTCGCCTGGTGCCAGGACCACGTCGGCGGCCGCTCCTGGTACACCGGCCTGGGCCACTCGCCCGAGTCGTACCGCAACGGCAACGTCCGCAAGCACCTCCTCGGGGGCATCGAGTGGGCAGCGGGTGTCGTCGAGGGTGACTGCGGCGCGACCGTCCTCGGCAACTACGAGAAGGTCACGCTCAACGACGAGCCCGGCGAGCCGATGTCGCTCGCGGTACTGCCGGACGGGCGGGTGCTGCACAACACCCGCGGCGGCGAGGTCCGGCTCTACGACCCCGCCACCGGCGCGAGCCCGGTCATCAACACGGTCCCCGTCTACAGCCACGACGAGGACGGTCTGCAGACCATCTCGATCGACCCGGACTTCGCGACCAACAAATGGGTCTACATCTACTACTCACCCCGGTTGAACACCCCGGTCGACGACCCGTCGACGCCGGGCGTCAACGAGGGTGACGCGCCGCTGTCCAGCACCGACCCGACCGTGTGGGACAAGTTCGAGGGCTACAACCAGCTGTCGCGGGTGAAGTTCGTCGAGTCGCCGACGCCGCACCTGGACATGGCCTCCGAGCAGCAGATCCTGCGCGTGCCCGTCGACCGCGGCATCTGCTGCCACGTCGCGGGCAAGGTCAAGTTCGACGGCAAGGGCAACCTGTACCTGATCACCGGCGACGACACCAACGCGGGTGGGTCGGACGGCTTCACGCCGATCAACGACGGCCCGAACGCGGCACCGGGGCTGGACGCGCGCCGTTCGTCGGCCAACACCAACGACCTGCGGGGCAAGCTGCTGCGGATCAAGGTGCGGGACAACGGGACCTACACGATCCCGAACGGCAACCTGTTCCCGGAGTCGGAGGACTACGAGGACAGGACCCGTCCGGAGATCTTCCTGATGGGCCTGCGCAACCCGTTCCGGTTCGACGTGGACGCGTCCGGCCGGGTGTACGTCGCGGACTACTCCCCCGACTCGCGCCGCTCCAACCCCACGCGGGGACCGGAGGGCACGGGCCGCTGGTTCAGCACGAAAACCGCGGGCAACTGGGGCTGGCCCCTGTGCGTCTCGCCGAGCCTGCCGTACTTCGACTACGACTTCGACACGCGCACGTCGGGGTCAGCGTTCGACTGCGGCGCACCGGTGAACGACTCGCGGCACAACACGGGTCTGCGGGTGCTGCCGGCGGTGCAGCAGGCGCAGTTCTGGTACACGTACGAGGCGCGGACGCCGTGCCCCGGCACGTACCTGGACAACCCGCCGACGACGTGCGACTTCAGGTGGCCGGTCATCGGCACCGGTGGTGTCGGTCCGCACGGCGGGCCGATCTACGGATATGACAGTGAGAACGCGTCGGAGACGAAGTTCCCGGAGTACTACCACGACTCGGTGGTGTTCGGGGAGTTCACGCGGGACAAGCTGTTCATGATGCGCACCGACGGGAAGGGCAACCTGACCGGCGTGGAGCAGTTCCTGCCCGGGTTCGTGTTCGACAACCCGATGGAGATGGAGTTCGGGCCGGACGGCAGCCTGTACGTGCTGGAGTACGGCGACGGGTTCTTCCGTCCCAACCCGGACGCGCAGCTGTCGGTGATCCGGTACGTGAAGGGCACGCGGTCGCCGGTCGCGGTCCTGAACGCCACGCCGACCTCGGGCCAGGCGCCGTTGACCGTGACGTTCGACAGCACGGGCTCCTACGAGCCGGACCCGGGTGAGTCCATCTCGTACGCGTGGGACTTCACGAGCGACGGGACCGTCGACTCGGCGGACCCGATCACGTCCCACACGTACACGGCCAACGGGACCTACACCGCGAAGCTGACGGTGACGGACTCGAGCGGCAAGACCGCGGTGCTGACCAGGGTGATCACGGTCGGCAACACCGCACCGACGGTCACGGTCACCTCGCCGGTGGCGGGGTCGTTCTTCGACTGGGGTGACGACATCCCGTTCGAGGTGACGGTCACCGACCCGGAGGACGGCACGATCGACTGCTCGCGGGTGACCGTGACGTTCGTGCTCGGGCACGACAGCCACGGCCACGGTGACGCGTCGACCACGGGCTGCACCGGCGTGCTGCCGAGCCCGGAGGACGGCGCCGACCACGCGGGCGGCTACCTGTACGGCGGGATCAGCGCGCAGTACTCCGACCTCGGTGGTGGCGGGCAACCGCCGCTGACGACGATCGGGCAGACGGTGATCCAGACTCCGCGCCAGCAGGCGGAGTTCGCCCAGGTGCGGCAGGGCGTCACGATCGCCAACACCTCCGACGTCGGCGGTGGGCAGCAGCTCGGCTCCATCGACAACGGTGACCACATCGCGTTCGACCCGATCAACCTGGGCGACGCGACGGCGGTGACGTTCCGGCACTCGGGTGGTTCGGCCGCGACGGTCGGCCAGCCGAGGGCGGCGGTGGAGCTGCGGCTCGACTCGCCGACCGGGCCGCTGGTCACGACGGCGACGTTGGCCGCGACGAGCGGGAACAACGCGTGGGCGAGCCAGTCGGTGCCGGTGTCGCAACCGGCGGGCGGGCACGCGCTGTACCTCGTGTTCCGCTCCGTCACGGGCGGACCCGCCACAGGGTTGGTCAACCTGAACTGGGTGGAGTTCACCCCGGCGGGCTGACCAGGGGTTGATGCGGGGGCCGGTGCGCGCACCGGCCCCCGTAGCATGCCTGGACGTGACCCGTCCTGAACCACCGTTGACCGGCGACGAACGCGAGACGCTGCGCGGCTTCCTCGACTTCCACCGCGCCACGCTGGCGATGAAGTGCGCGGATCTGTCCGATGAGGACCTGCGGACACGGTCCATGCCACCGTCCACTTTGACCCTCCTGGGTCTGGTGCGGCACATGGCCGAGGTCGAGCGGACGTGGTTCCGCAAGGTCATCAACGGCGAAGACGTTCCGCTGGTGTGGTCCGCAGATGGCGACTACCAGGTGGCCTACGACGCCTCGAACAGCACACGCGCGGAGGCGTTCGCCGCCTGGGAGGCGGAGGTCGAGCACTCGCGGCGCATCGAGCGCGAGGCGGAGTCGCTGGACGTGATCGTCTACAACCCGCGCTGGCAGAAGGACGTGTCACTCCGGTTGGTGATGCTGCACCTGATCCACGAGTACGCCCGCCACAACGGCCACGCCGACTTCCTGCGCGAGGGCATCGACGGCGTCACCGGCGCGTAACCACCGGATCTCCAGCAAGGTGGCATCGAGGCCGTCGGCGCCGGTCAGGTGTTCCTCCTGGACGGGAGGCTGGCCGGTTGCCTGGCCGTCTCGAAGAAGGTGGTCAACTCCTCGGCGACGGACTGCGGCGCGAGCACCGGCGCGAAGTGCCCGACGCCCGGCAGCTCCCACACCTGCGGGTCGGTGAGGTGCTCGGCGATGGCCCGCGCAGACGCGGTGAAGAACGTGCCGAGCCGGGACTTGCGGCCCAGCAGGAGCAGGACCGGAGCGGTGACCAGCGCCAGCGCCTCGGGATCGGTCGATCGTGGCCCCTGGTATGCCGCGTCGTGCTGGACGAACCGGAGCATCGCCGGTACCTGGGCAGCCCAGCGTCCGTAGAAGTCCATCCGCTCCAGGGCCGCGACCTCCTCGTCGGTGCAGATCCACGGGGCGAACGCGCGCACCGCGTCGACGAGCCGGCCCTCGGCGGCTGCCGCGCCCATCCGCTCCACGGTGGCGAAGGTCCTGGCGAGGTCGTCCTCCCCCATGACCGGGATCAGGCCCGGCTCGTACGCGGCCACCGCGGCGACGAGGTTGCTCCGTGCCGCGGCACCGAGCACCCACGCCCCGCTGCCCGACCAGCCGACCAGGTGGACCGGCTCGCCGATGCTCTCGACGAACGCCGTCACGTCCTCTTGCAGGCGCGGCGGCGAATGGTCCGGGTTGTCCGCCGACCGCCCGCGGCCCCGCGTGCTCGGCAGGTAGCAGGTGAACCGGTCGGTGAGCTGGGGCAGCAGTGCCTCCCAGGCGACCTCGCCGTCCCCGATCCCGCCGTGGACCAGGACCAGCGGCGGCCCTTCGCCTCGTACTCGGCCGACGATCTCGGTGCCGTCGGCGGACACCGCTCGGTGGATGCGTTCCTCGGTCATGGTGATCTCTCCTGATCGATCACCGCGCCGCTGTCCGGCGCGTCTACCGGGACGCTAGGTCGCGGTGCGGCACCCGGGCATCGGTGCGATTGACCAGTCCGCAGCGGCCGGGTCTACGCGGTTGTGCGTAGCTGTCTCAGCCGATGGGTGCCCGCCTGTGGTCGATGGCGGAGCGCATCGCCTGGGCACGGGAGGTGACACCGATCTTGTGGAAGATGTTGGTCAGGTGCCGGGCGACCGTGCGGTCGCTGATGAAGAGCGCCTCGCCAATCTCCCGGTTGGAGCGGCCGTCGGCGACCAGGGCCAGCACTTCGCACTCGCGCGGGGTCAGCCCGTCCGGCGACTTCGGCGCCGGACGGTGCGCGCCCAGCCGTTCGTAGGTCGCCTTCGCCTGCGCTGCCTCCGCGTTCGCGGACGCCTCGTCGCCGAGCGCCCGGTACGCCCCGGCGAGGCGGGCGCACACACCCGCGGCGTCGTACGCCGCGCCGAGCTCCCGCCAGCGCCTGCAGGCGTCGCGGAGCACCGGGAGGGCCTCCTCGGCGCGGTCCTCGGCCAGCAGCAGCGCGCCACGTGCCGTGGCCGCCATCGCCTCGAGTCCCGAGGTGGTGAACGTCGACGCCGTCTCCTCCAGTTCGGCGGCTGCGACAGCGGCGTCCTCGACGTGCCCCGCGGCGATCGCGATCTCCACCGCCGCGGCACACAACGGGGCGCGGCGCAGCGGGTCGGTGCCCGCCGCCGCCACAGCCACCCGCACGGACGCGGCGGCACCCTCGTGATCACCCGCCCGCAGCGCCAGCAGCGCCCGGCCCGGCTGCGGGTCACGGCCGCGGGCGTGCGCCTCGTCGTACGCGTCGGCCGCGCTCGGGTCGCCCCGCAACCGGCGCGCTTCGGCGACCACGTACCAGGCCGCCGCGGCGTAGTCGACCCGGTTGGCGTCGAGGGCGGCGGCCACCCGCAGCGCCGTCCGCTCGGCGTCGTGCCATTCGCCGCGGATCAGGTGGAGCTGGGCCCGGTGCACCGCACACAGGCCGTCGAACAACACCGCCGAGGAGACGCCGGCCAGCCACCGCTCGGTGAGGTCGACCCAGCGCGTCATCCGGCGGATGTCCACGATCTCGTGACAGGTCGCGATGGTGTGGCAGTAGAGGCTGCCGGTCGCGAACGGGGAGAGCCGGCCGCCCAGCGCGTCGACCATCGCCTCGTCGAGCAGGTTCAGCCCGTCGACCAGGTGACCGGACCGGATCAGGGCGCGGCCTTCGCCGTTGAGGCCGATGGCCACCACGTCGGGTTGGCCCAGCCGTTGGCCGAGATCCCGGATCCGGCGTGCCGCCGCCACTGCCTGCGCCGGCCGCCCGGCCTGAAGGCTCGGCTCCAGTTCGGTCAGGTGCAGCAGGTACCCGTGCGCGCGGCACTCCGGGGCACCCACCAGCAGCCGCCCGGCCTTGCTGATCCAGCCGATGCCCTGCGGCTCGTCGCCCCGCCCCAGCAGGGAGAGTCCCATGAGGACGGCGGCCCAGGCGGCGTCGGCCGGCCGCGAGTCGGCCAGAAAGGCCTCACACGCGCCGGCCTGGAGCCGCATGGTGTCCTCGACGCGACCGAGCCACCACACGGCATCGGCGTATGCGGCGAGGTCGTCCGCGGTGAGGCTCTCGGCGCCGACGGCGTCGAAGTGCGCCGCGGCGGCTGCCCAGTCCTGTGCTCCGTGCGCCTGCCGCGCCTGGCTCAGCAGGTCCGGCTCCTCGTTCACCACCGTCCCCGTTCGACGGACTTGCGCCCACTGTACGACTGGGAACAGGCGTTGGCCATGTGCGAGGGCTCTGGCCTGTTTCTCCGAACGCGGGCTCGCTATTTCACCAGCGCCTGGACCTGCTCCCCCGCGGTCTTCATCGCGTCGGCGGGAGTCGCGCTGCCGATCAGGACGGCCTGCACCTGCTCCGCGATCACCGTCTCCATCTGCGCGTACTCCGGGAAGCGCCAGAACGGGTTCTGCGACGCGGTCTTCGTGATCCGCTCACTGAACGCGGTCGTGAACGGGTCGTTCGCGACCGCGTCCGACGCGAGGCCCTTCTCCGTGGTGGGCGGCAGCGAGAGCTTCGCGAAGAACTCGTCGGTGGCCGCCGGGTCGGAGGTCATCCACTTCGCGAACGACGACGCCGTGTTCGCGGCCTCGCCTTCGACCACGACGATGACGTGGCCCCACAGCTGCGCCTGCGGGTCGTCGCCGGACTTGAGCACCGGGCGGGCGACCGGGTCGAGCTTGTCGGCCAGCTCCTTGTCCGGCGAGTCCTTGAGCACCGCGCCCTTGCCGACGATCGCGTCGTCGTAGATCGCGGCGCGGCCCTGGCTGAACAGGGCGCGGGCGTCGAAGCGGTCCACGTCCGGGGCGATCAGCTTCTGGTCGTACAGCTTCTTGTACCAGGTGACCGCGTCGACGGACGCCTCGTCGCCGATCGTGACCGTGTCGCCGTCGAGCAGTGTGCAGCCGAACGTCTTCATCCAGAACAGGATGTCCTTGAGCTGCGCGACCTTCGTCGACGCGGCGTAGGGCACGACCCCGCCGCCGAGGCCCTTCAGCTCGACGAGCGCCGCCTCGAAGTCCTCGATCGTCTCCGGGAACGTCGTGATGCCCTTCTTGGCGAGCAGATCCTTGTTGGTCACCAGGCCGATGGCGCCGGTGGTCCACGGCAGGCCGAGCTGCTTGCCCTCGTACTGGCCGGACTTGAGCGCGGTGTCGGTGTAGCCGCCGTCCTTCGCGGCGTCGCCGAGGTCACGCAGCTTGCCCAGCGCCGCCAGGGCCCCGAGCCACGCGATGTCGAGTTGCGCGGCACCGACGAGCTTGTCGCCGCGCACCTGCAGCGTCAGCTGGTTGAGGTATTCGTTGTACGGGTAGGACACCGGGTTGACGGTCAGCCCGTCCTTCCTGGTGATCGTGTCGAGCAGGCCCTGCACCACGGGCTTGCCCGCCTCCTCGTTCAACGTCCACGACGCGAAGGAGAACGTCTTCACGTTGGCCTTCGGGTCGTCGGCGGCGAGTGGCGCGGTCTCCTCCGGCGCGGGCGCGCACGCGGCGAGTCCCGCCGCGCCGAGCCCGGCCGCGCCGAGGAACTGGAGCATGCGGCGACGGCTGTAGGCGGTAGTCATCGGTGACCTCCGGGGAAGGAAGGGGTGGGGAGTCAGCCCTTGACGGCGCCGGCGGTGATGCCGCCGACCAGGAAGCGCTGCAGGGCGATGAACGCGATCACGACGGGCAGTGAGACGACGAGCGAGGCGGCCATCAGCTCCGGCCACGCCGTCTGCGCCTCGCCGAGGTAGGTGTTGGCGAGCCCGGGTGGCAGGGTCTGCTTGTCCGGGCCCGCGAGGGTGAGCGCGAAGATGAAGTCGTTCCAGCCCCGGACGAACGCGAACAGCCCGGCGGCCACGAGACCCGGCCCGGACAGCGGCACGATCACCGAGTGGATGATCCGCAGCTGGGAGGCGCCGTCGATGCGGGCGGCCTCGATCAGCGAGTCGGGGATGGTGTCGAAGAAGCCCTTCAGCATCCACACGCACAGCGGCAGCGTGAACGTCGTGAACGACAGCACCAGCGCGGTGTAGGTGTTGAGCAGGTCGTAGGCGTCGAACACCGCGTACAGCGTCACCAGCAGCAGCGCCTGCGGGAACATCTGCGACGACAGCACCAGGTACATCAGCGACCGGCGCCCGCGGTAGCGGTACTTGGCGAACGAGTACGCCATGTACGCGGACACGATCACCGACAGCACGGCCGTGACGCCGGAGACGATCGCGCTGTTGACGAGGTAGTCGAACAGCTGCGAGTTCCCGGCGAGCGACGCGAAGTGCTCGAACGTGACGTCAGCCGGGAAGAGCGACGGCGGGTAGGCGAACACCCTGTCGTCCGGCGTGAGCGCGGTCGCGAGCATCCAGTACACCGGCAGCAGTGCGAACGCCCCGAACACGACGATCGTCACCCACGCGGCGATCCGCACGGCGGGCCGGTCCCGGTCCAGCGGCGAGCGCCTGCGTGATCGCGGCGCGGTCTCCTCCCGCGTGCGCACCGGAGCGTCCATGGTGGTCGTCACGCCTTCTCCTCCCGGTCCACGACGCGGAGGTAACCGACGACGAGCACGAGCAGCAGCACCATCCACAGCAGACCGATGGCGCCCGCCTTGCCGAGGTCGTGTCCTTTGTAGAAGGTGTCGTACACGGCGACGGCGAAGGTCTCGGTGGTCCCGGCCGGGCCGCCGCCGGTCATCACGTAGATCGTGTCGAAGTGCTGGAAGTTCCAGATCAGCTCCAGCAGGAGCACCAGCCCGATGATCCCGCGCAGGTGGGGCACGGTGACCGACCGGAACCGGCGGATCGTGCCCGCGCCGTCGACCTGGGCAGCCTCGTGCAGCTCGGGCGGCACGGTCTGCAGGCCCGCCAGGAGCATGACCATCATCCACGGGAAGCTGGCCCACGTCTTCGCGATGATCACCGCGGCCATCGCCGTGCCGGGACTGGAGAGCCACGCCTCCGGCTCGTCGACGATCCCGAGCGCCTCCAGCACGCCGTTCGCGACGCCGTAGTTCGCGTTGAAGATCCACATCCAGAGGAAGGACGTGACGACGGCGGGCACGAGCCACGGCAGCAGGAACGCGCCGCGCAGGAACCCGCGGCCCTTGATGCGGGTGTTGAGCGCCAGCGCGAGCGCGAACCCGATCACGAACGGCACGAGCGTGGTGCCGACCGTGAACACGAGCGTCTGGCGCAGCAGCGGCAGGAAGTCGGAGCCGAGCACCGCCTGGATGTTCGCGAGGCCCACGAAGCGGCGGCCCGGCTCGACGAGGCTCTGCTCGAAGAACGCCGTGACCAGCGAGGAGATCAGCGGGTAGAGGACGACGGCGACGAGCAGCGCGAGCCCGGGCAGCACCAGCAGGATCGCGAACGCGCCACCGGAGAGCGCCTTGCCCGGTGTTCCCTTGCGGACCGCGGTGGTCACGGCCGGCCCGCCGGTGTGTGTACCGGGCCGAGGTAGCCCAGGCCGATGCTGATGGAGTCGGCCACCTCGATCACGCGGCGGGCCAGCTCCTCCTCGCGGCGCTCGAGGTCCATGGCGGACAGCGGCCCGGAGATGGAGATGCCCGCGACGACCTCACCGGCGCGGTCCAGGATCGGCGCGGCGATGCACGCTCTGCCCAGCGCCAGCTCCTCGACCTCGGTGGCGTAGCCCTGCGTGCGCACCTGGCCGACGATCCGGTCCAGCTCGGCGTGCGTGGCCGGGGTGTTCGGGGTGTAGCGGCGCAGGTCGTCACCCAGCAGGGCGCGGCGGTCGGGCACCCCGAGCAGCAGGCACTTGCCGATGCCGGTGGCGTGCAGGGGATTGCGCTGTCCCATCAGGACGAACGACTTCGGCGCGAGCTTCCCCTCGAAGTTGCACAGGTAGAACATCGTGTCGCCACGGCGTTCCGCCACGTTGGCGCCGAGGCCGAGGTCGTGCGCCAGGTCCTGCGCGCGCTGCCGGGCCTCGCGGTGCACCGGGTGCTGGTTCACGGCCACGCCCGCGAGGGTGATCAGCGCGGGGCCGAGGCGGTACAGCCCGCTCACCGGGTCGCGCTCGACGTAGTCGATCTGCTCCAGCGTGGCGAGGAGGCGGGAGGCGGTCGACTGGCCGAGACCGGAGTGCTTCGCCACGTCGGACACCCGCAGCTCCGCGCGACCCTCCAGGAACGCGCCGAGCACGGTGGCCGCACGTTCGACGCTCTGGTTGGTGCCTGCTTCCGCGGCCACGTTCCGCACTCCCTTGGTTGAACAGCCTCGCAACATGTGCGACTCTTGCGCACATGTTGACGATCGTCAAGCACATGTTGGGATCGATATGCAGATAGTGGGTGTCGATACCTACATCCTGAAACTGCGGGCTGACAGTGCCTATCTCGGGGCGCTTGCCGACGGGTCCGCGCCGGACGCGGGCTACGCCGTCCGGCCGCCGTGGCGGAGCATCTACTCGGACCGCTACGAGACGCTGCTGGTCCGCGTCACCGCGGCGGACGGGACCACCGGCTGGGGCGAGGCCCTCGCGCCGGTCGCACCCGAGGTGCCCGCGGCGATCGTCGACCTGCTGCTCGCGCCGGTGCTCGTCGGCATGTCGGCGACCGCGCCGCGCCCGGCGTGGTCGCGGCTGCGTGACCTCATGCGGGAACGCGGCCACCTGGTCGGCCACCAGGCGGACGCACTGGCGGCGGTGGACATCGCGCTGTGGGACCTGGCGGGCCGGGTGACGGGCCGGCGCGTGGCCGACCTGCTGGGTGGCGCGTTCCGCGAGGAGATCCCCGTCTACGTCTCCGGCCTGCCGAAGCCGACCGACGCGGAACGCGCGGCACTGGCCGAGGAGTGGGTGGCCCGCGGCGCACGGCGGGTGAAGCTGCACCTGGGCAACGGGGTCGCGGCGGACCTGGCCACGGTGGACGCGGTGCGGGCCGCGGCACCGTCGCTGCGGATCGCGGTGGACGCGCACTGG
Source organism: Actinophytocola sp. NPDC049390 (assembly GCF_044466355.1). NCBI lineage: Bacteria > Bacillati > Actinomycetota > Actinomycetes > Pseudonocardiales > Pseudonocardiaceae > Actinophytocola > Actinophytocola sp. NPDC049390. The sequence continues at coordinate 810,719 of NZ_JBITMQ010000001.1, read as the reverse complement.
GCGTACTCGGTGACGGACGCGCTGCGCCTGGCAGCAGGGTTGGCTTCCCGTGACGTCTGGTTCCTGGAGGCGCCACTCGCCCCCGAGGACGTGGCCGGGCACGCGGAACTCGTCGCGCGGTCGGCGGTGCCGATCGCGGTGGGCGAGGCACTGCGGACGCGGTACGAGTTCGACGACTGGGTGACGCGGCGCGCGCTGCGGATCGCGCAACCGGACGTGGCCCGCACGGGCATCACGGAGGCGATGGCGATCACCGAGGTGTGCGCGGCCAGGCACGTGCCGGTGGCGCCGCACCATTCCGTCGGGCTGGGCGTGGCGCTGGCCGCGGGCCTGGCGGTGTCGGCGGCGGTCGAGGACCTGCCGTCGTTCGAGTACCAGCCGACGTCGTACGAGGTCGGCACCCGGATCCTCCGCGCCCCGGTACCGGTCGGCGCACACACCATGTCCCTCCCCGATGGCCCCGGGCTCGGCGTCGAGGTCGACGCCGACGCGGTGGCCGCGCTAGCCGGTTAGAAGGAGTTCTGCCCAGTGCCGCACACCGTGCACGGTCTCGTTCCCATCCTCGCCACGCCGTTCCTGCCCGACGGGTCACTCGACCTGCCCAGCCTGCGCGGGCTGGTGGAGTTCCAGCTCGCGTCCGGAGTGGAAGGTGTGGCGGTGTTCGGCATGGCGAGCGAGAACTTCGCCCTCACCGCCGCCGAACGTGCCGTGATCCTGCGGGAGGTGATCGAGGTGGTCGCGGGCGCGGTGCCGGTCGTCGCCGGGGTGGCCGCGACGTCGACGGTCACCGCGCTGGAACAGGTCGAGGCGTTCGCGGACGCGTCGGCACTGATGGTGCTGCCGCCGTTCATGGTGAAGCCGGGCCCCGCGCAGCTCGTGGACTTCTACGCGTCGGTCGCGGCCGCCGGGCCGGAGGTGATGGTGCAGGACGCGCCGGGCGCCACGGGCGTCGCGATGCCGGTGCCGCTGATCGTGGAGCTGGCGAAGCTGCCCGGCGTGACGTCGGTGAAGGTGGAGTCCCCGCCGACCGCGCCGAAGGTGGCGGCCGTGGTGGACGCGGTGGCGGACGCGGAGTTCGCGGTGCTGGGCGGGCAGAACGCGCAGTTCTGCCTGGCGGAGTACGCGGGCGGCGCGGTCGGCACGATGCCCGCGTGCGAGTTCCCGGACCTCCTCGCGCCGGTACTGGCGGACTGGCGGAGCACGTCGGCCCGTGCCGCGTTCACGAGCCTGCTGCCGCTCATCCTGTGCGGGTTGCAACAGGGCATCGCGTGGGCCATCCACAAGGAGGTACTGGTGCGACGCGGGATCATCGCGCACGCGACGGTGCGGTCACCCGCCGGAACGCCCGGGCGGGCGACGTTGGCGGAGCTGGACGCGGTGCTGGCGGACCTGGCGCTACCGCCCACACCCGAGGTGACCCGATGAGGGCCGCGGCCTCCGGCCCCCGGTTTCTATTGTCCCACAAGGCACCGACAACCCGGCCGCCGTCACGCACGGTCCTCACACTGCGCACCGAAGGACCCCATCCCCACGCTCCGTGCCCTGAAGGACCCCTTCGGCACGCGGCGGCCTGTGGACAACCCGGTCGCAGCGCTCAGGACTGTCGGTGGCCGGATCTACGCTGGATCCCGGGGGCCGGAGGCCGCCCCACCCACGGCGGTGCGCGGTGACCGGCCTCGGCGTGCTCGTCGTCGGCAGCAGCTCCGACATCGGGCTCGCGATCGGACGCGCGTTCACCGTGCGTGGTGACCGCGTCGTCGGTGTCTCCCTCGAACGGCACGAGGACCCCGCCTTCGCCGAGACCATCGCCGCCGACTGCGCGGACCCGGCCGCCGCTGCCGTCGCCGTCGAGTCGGCCCACCACCTGCTCGGACGGCTGGACACCGTCGTGCTCGCGGCCGCGACGCAGCCCGTCGCGGCGGCCGCCGACACCACCGACGAGCAGTGGCGCGCCGCCATCGGGGCCACGTTGGACTCCGCCTTCTACGTGGCGCGGGCCGCGCTCAGGCGGCTCCCCGCCGGCGGGTCGATCGTGGCCGTCTCCTCGGTCAACGCCACGCTCGCCGCACCCGGCCTGCCCGGTTACGCCGCCGCCAAGGCCGGGGTCGAGGGGCTCGTCCGCCAGCTCGCGCTCGAGTACGGCCCCGCGGGCGTGCGGGTGAACGCCGTCGCACCCGGGATGATCGGCAACGCCGACCTGCCCGCCGTGGCCGAGGGCTACCCGCTGCGCCGGGTCGGCAGGCCGGACGAGGTGGCCGCGGCCGTGGTGTTCCTGGCGGGCGCCGGGTTCGTCACCGGCGCGGTCCTTCCCGTCGACGGAGGGCTCTCCATCGCCTCCCCCGCCGCCTGGCTGCGCCCCGACCTGCGGGCGCGCTGGCTCTAACGGCGGTACGGCAGCTCGGCCACGATCTCGAACTCCGACAGTGTCCGGCGCGCGGTGAACCGGCCTTCGACCACCTCGACGCGGGCGCGCAGGTTGGCCAGCCCCTTGCCGGGGCACCCGTCCCCGGCGAGCACCCCGTCGTTGCCGATGCGCAGCCGCAGCACGTCGTCGTCGACCGCCAGCGCGATCGTGCACTGCTCGGCCTCGCTGTGGCGCAGGATGTTCGTGACCGCCTCCCGCACGACGGTCGCCAGCACCACGTCGACCTCGCGGTCGATCTCCTGTTGTGTCGGCGGTGGCCGGTCGGGCAGCAGCACCGAGATCCCCGACGACGTCAGGATGTCGAACGCCAGGCCCAGCTCGCTGGCGAACGACAGCCGCAGGCTCTCCGCCGCGACGAGCCGGGCGTCGTTGCCCGCCTTGTGGCACAGCCACAGCAGCTCGTCCAGCTCGTGCCGGACACGGTCGTCGTCACGGCCGATCAGCGCGGCGATCAGGTCGGTCTTCAGCGCGATCGCGGACAGCCCGAGGCCGAGCAGGTCGTGGGTGTCGCGCGCGAGCCGCAACCGCTCCCGCACCGCGGCCAGTTCCGCCAGCTCCTCCCGCAGCGCGGCCAGCCGCACCGCGAGGTTCGTCAACCGCGCCAGCCCGTACACGAGCAGGCCGAACGCCACGGCGGTCGCGGTCGCGTACCCGGTCCACCGCACCAGCGCCACCGTCCACGGCTCCCCCGGCGCCAGCAGGACGAGCCCCGGCACGCTCGCGACGATCACCCCGAACCACACCCACCGCGACCGGCCGCGGAACAGCAGCAGCGCGGACCCGGCCAGGAAGCCGACGAACGCCAGCCCGACCGACCCGACGAACAGGAACTGGACGTAGGTCAGCACGGCCTGTGCCACGAACGTCCACGGCCACGCCTTCGGCCTGCCCCGCAGCCCGGAGTGCCGGAGTTGCAGCACCGGGATGGCGATCCCGGCGACCAGCGCGACCGCGACAGCGGACGGCGGGTAGCCGACCCCGGACAGCACGACGTTGGCGAGGTTCTGGGCGGCGAACAGCACCAGCACGACCAGCAACACACCGGTCGCGACCTTCGGCGCCAGCCGGACCCCCGGCTGGGGCGTCGTGGTGATCCGCTCGTCGGGGTCCCCGGTCATCGCGCGGGCCTCGGCCAGCATCTCCCGGGCGGTCACCCCGGCCGACGCGATCTCGGTACGAGCCACGTCGGGCCGGTCGGCGAGCGCGTCCCGCGCCGCGGTGGCCCTGGCCGTGACGGTCCGCACCCGGTCCCCGATCATCGACCGCAGCCGTTCGGCGACCGCCAGCCGCTGCCGGGTGATCGCGGCGACGGCCAGTTCGTCGCGGGTCGACGCCACCTCCCGCACCAGCTCGGCGATCCAGGTCAGGCCGAACAGCGCGAGGCCGTTGTCCGCGAACGCGATCAGCAGCCAGATCGCGGCGTGCACGACGGGCGTGTACGGCGGCCCGACCACGCCGAGCCAGATCAGTTCCTCCACGCCCATCAGCACGACGAACACCGCCCACGACGCCGGCGCCGACACCGTGAGCAGCACCAACCCGGCGAGCAACCCGGAGATCCCGCCGACCCAGCCGCTGCCGAACAGGGCGAACGGAACGTAGGTCAGCACCGCCTGTGCGCTGAGCAGCCACCAGCGCAGCCGGGTCCACAGTGGGCGGGCGACGCCGCTCGCGAACCACATCGGCAGCACGAACAGCGCCACCACGAACAGCACGTACCAGAACTCACCGTGGTTGACGGCGTCCACGGCCCGGCCCGCCAGAAGCGCGACAAGGAAACCGAGCACGATCGCGCGAGCACCGTGGATGTCGCGCCGCGCGTCGAGTTCGTCGGTTCCGACCCTTCTCACTCAACGGGAGGCTACCGGGTTTCGCGGCGGGAGCGGCCACCAAACGGAGGACACTCCCGCCGCGCGCCGCCTCAGGCGCGGACGAACTTCACCGCGTCGGCCCGTGCGCAGCCGACGCCACTGGACGTGAGCTTCACGTACCCGGTCTGTCCGGCGGCGAAGGAGTAGGTGCCGAGCGACACCCATCCGCTGGTCCCGGCGGTGCCGTCCACGTGCCGCGCGGCCGCGCCGCCGCTGTGGCCGACGTCGTAGCGCGTGTTCCGGTCGCTGCCGGAGTGCGCGATCCTCCACACGTACACCTGGTACCTGCCCGCGGCACGCAGCGTGGGCCGCCAGGTCGCGGTGTTGCCCGCGGTGTGGCAGGTGGCATAGCGGCTGGGCGAGGTGTGGTTCCAGCCGTCGAGCGTGGAGTCGTGCCAGCCGCCGGACTCGCGGTATCCGTAGGCGGCGGGCCCGTCGTTGTCGAGGTAGTAGTCCTTCTGCCAGTACCGGACGTAGTCGAACTGCGCGGTCGACGGCCCGTTCGCCGTCACCGGGTAGGCGATGCTGGTGAGCCAGATGTTGAGGTAGTCGTGGGTCCACTGGTCCGGCGTGTAGGGCGCGGTGTAGCGCAGTTGGCCGTCCACGTAGAACCTCACGGACGTCTCCGACCAGTCTGCGCCGTAGGTGTGCCACTGCCTCAGGTCCAGTCCCGAGTCGTACGTGGAGCCGGGGTGGTAGCCGCCGTCGCCGGTGCCGTTCCAGGCGTGCACGCCGCTGTGGATGGTGCGCGGGTTGACGGAGTCGTTCTCCAGGACGTCGATCTCGGTGCGGCGTTCGGGGCCGAACGTGGTGCTGCCGTCGCCGGCCATCATCCAGAACGACGTGTGCCACCCGCCGACGGACGGCAGCTTGGCGCGGGTCTCGTAGTAGCCGTACCGCAGGGCCCGCTTGCTGACGAGACCGCCACCACTCCAGTCCTTGCCGAGGTACTGCGGCGACTCGGCCTTCAGGTCGATGGTCATGAGCCCGCCGCCGACGGTCACGTTCTGTGGCCGTTGCGCACTGCCCGCCTTGACGTCGGTGCGGAAGTTCCACACGGACGTGTCGGGCGCGGTGCCGTTGAACTCGTCGCTGAACACGAGCGTGTAGCCGGACGCCGGCGGGTCCGCCGTCGCGGGGGCGGCGGCGACCGTGGTGAGGGTGAGTGCGAGGGCGGTGAGCAGGGCGCTCCTGCGCATGGGGGGCCTCCGTTACCAGGGCGAGGTGCGGACGTGGAGCTGGTGGTCGGTCGGTGCGGTGAGGTACAGGTGATCGGTACCGGCACGCCGGATGACGGCGAGGCGCTGCACGTTCACGCCGGGCAGCAGGGCGGTCTCGGCCCAGGCGCTCCCCGACGGGACGGCGGCGAACGCCTGGTCGCCGCTCGCGGTGGCCTTCTTGGCGTAGTAGACGCGCAGACCGCCACCCCAGGCGGTGACGTCGATCGCGGCGTGCGTGTCGTAGGCACCGGCGTAGACGGTCCTCCGCTGCCAGGCTGTGCCGTTCCACTCGGCGACCCGCACGTGCCAGCGTCCACCATGGACGGTCCGGTACCGGTAGGCGACGACGGGTTTCCCGTTGGACAGCGCGAACTTCGCGCTCTGCACCCCGGGCGGCGCGGAGGCGTCGTCCCGGTCCGTCTGGTCCTCGGCGCCCTCGACCGGCTGGTACACGACGGGACTGGTGACGGTCGCGGGCGCGGTGACGACGGTGCCCGCGGCGTTGTGGAACCGCCCGGCCGCGATGTCGTACCGCAGGTAGGAACCGAGGTGCCGCAGGGCGTTCGTGCCGCCGTAGGCCCATTCCCACGTGATGTGGAGGTTACCGCTCCCGTCCCCGGCGACGTCGTCGGGGTAGGCGACGTACCCGGACGACCGGGCGAACACCGCGACCCGGGTCCACCGGTTGGCCGCGTTGTCCCACCGGTAGAGCCTGCCCTCGGGGTAGGCGCGGATCACCAGGTAGACGTCGCCGTCGTCGACCCGCGTGAGGTTCGGGTAGGTGTACCGGTCCCCCTGGTCCGGCATGTCGGCCGACCGGTTGACCATGGTGGTGACGTCGCCGGGTGCGGTCGACCGGTAGTAGATCCAGTTGTCGCTGTGCATGGAGACGAACGCGTGGATGTGCCCGTGCCCGTCGACCGCGATCGAGGGCTGCTTGTGCCCGATGTCGTCCGGGTAGACGGCACAGGTGCCGTCGGCGGCCTTGAGACAGCCCCGGGTCCAGGTGCCGTCCGGCGCCTTACGTCCGATGTAGACGGTGTGGGTGTCGTTCGCGCCGCCGTTGGTGGGGCCGGGCCCGCCCCACGCGTTGTAGGCGACGTAGAGCGAGCCGTTCAGCTCGTCGAGCGGCCGCCACCACCCGGCCTGGTTGGAGGCGTCCACGCGGTAGGGCACCTGTTCGGCGGCCGCCGTGGCCGGCAGCACCAGCAGCAACGCGAGGCAGGCGAGAATGACACGTCTCATCGGGACTCCTTTGTCCGGTGCAGACGGGCGGGGGTTCAGTTGGTGAGAGCGGTCGCGGTGTAACCGAGGGCGGTGCTGACGGTGTCGGCGGTCTCGATGACGACCTGCGCCAGTTCGTCCCGCCGGTGCCCGAGGTCGAGCGCGGACAGCGACCCGGAAACGGAGACCGCGGCGACGACCGCGCCCTCGCGGTCCCGGATGGGCGCGGCGACGCAGGCGCGGCCGAGCGCCAGTTCCTCGACCTCCATGGCGTAGCCCCGGGCGCGGACCTCGTCCAGTTCGGCCTCGAGCACACCGGGGTCGGTGACGGTCTTCGCGGTGAACGCGGTCAGCTCCCCGAGGATCTCCCGTCGCTCGTGGGCGGTGCAGCCGAGCAGCAGGCACTTCCCGAGGCCGGTGGCGTGCAGCGGGTTGGTCTGCCCGAGCAACGTGAACGAGCGCGGCGCCAGCTCACCCTCGGCGTTGATCAGGTAGACGAGCCGGTCCCGGTGGCGCCGGGCCACGTTCACCCCGAGCCCCAGCCGTGCGGCGAGGTTCTGCACGACCTGCCGGGCCTCGCGGTGGACGGGCTGCTGGTTGGCGGCCGCTCCCCCGACCCGCAAGGCGAGCGGGCCGAGCCGGTAGAGCGAGGTGACGGGATCGCGCTCCACGAAGGCGAGCGACTCGAGCGTGGCGAGCAGCCGGGTGGCGGTGGACAGCCCCAGCCCGGCGGCGGCGGCGAGGTCGGAGGCACGAACGCGCGTGTGCCCGGCGTCGGCCAGCGCCCGCAGCAGCTGCGCGGCCCGCTCCACGGACTGGTTGTTCCCACTGTCGACGGCCACGAGACCCCACTTTGCAAGTCCGGTTGCAATATCGATGAACGTAGACACGATCCTGCAACCGACCTACCGCCGAACGGCGCAAACACGACGATGCGGCCGAGGAGCACCGCGGCCCGCGACATCCCCCAGCCGCGCCGCGGCACTCCCCGCCGCATCCACCTCCCCCTGGTTCTCCGACCTCCCGACAAGGGAGATCCTCGACCGCGAACCTGAGGGAACCGTGTGACAGGCCTGAAAGAACCCGGTGGGAGCTACGCGGAGCGGCCACGCCGGGCATACGCGCGGGCGGCGCGCACGCGGTCGCCGCAGCGCGTGGAGCACCACTGGCGGCGACCGTGGGTGCGGAGCAGCAGGCGGTTGCACGGCGGGGAGCCGCAGGCGGCCAAGCGGTCGGCATCGGAGCCGGTGAGCAGGTCGGCCGCGTCGGCCGCGAGGACCGCGAGGGCGTGTTCGAGGATCTGGGTCGTCGGATGCTCGGGGGCACGGTGGAAACCACGACCGTCGTCCCAGCGCAACAGCGACGCGCTCGGCACGCGGGTCATGGCGTCGTTGACGGCCTGCAGTGCACCGCGGGGAGCGGGGTGCCCCTCGATCCGGGCGGCCAGCAACGCCCGCACCTGTTCCCGTAGCGCGCGGAGCTGCGCGGCACACACCGCCCGCAACCCGGCGTTCTCGGGGGCGAGTTCGCGGTCGGCCAGCCACCGGCCGGCGCCCTCGGGGTCACCGAGCAGGTCGAGGTACTGCCCGCCGGGCAGGGCGATGGCGCTGTCGGCGAAGTCCAGCGCGACGTGCTCGTCAGCCCCAGGCGCCGGCGGCAAGACCTCCATCACACGCCTCATGGTACTCCTTGCGCTTATCCGTGAGAGCACCCTACGGTTACTCACGGCAAACTCAATCCACTTCCGTGAGGAACCAGGATGACCGACATCCAGCAGGTCCACGTGCGCGTCATCGGTGGGCCGACCACCCTCATCGAGTACGGAGGTCTCCGGTTGCTGACCGACCCGACCTTCGACGCTCCCGGCGACTACCCCCTCGGGCCCGGCCTGGTCGTGACCAAGACGGCCGCCTCCCCCGTCGGACCGGCCGACCTCGGCGCCGTCGACGCGGTGTTGCTCTCCCACGACCAGCACCCGGACAACCTCGACACCACGGGCCGGGCGCTGCTCGACGACGTCCCGCTCGTCCTCACCACCGCCGGCGGAGCCCGGCGCCTCGGCGGCACCGCCCGCGGGCTTGCCCCCTGGGAGAACGTCGACCTGGCACGCCCCGGCGGTGGTCGCGTGACCGTGACCGCGACACCGGCCCGGCACGGACCCGAGGGCTGCGAACCCCTCACCGGCGAGGTCGTCGGCTTTCTCCTGAGCGCCCCCGACCTGCCCACCGTCTACGTCAGTGGCGACAACGCGTCCCTGGACGTCGTCCGCGACATCGCCCGGCGCGTCGGGCCGGTGGACACCGCGGTCCTGTTCGCGGGCGCGGCCCGCACGCCGTTCTTCGACGGCGCGCTGGTCACGCTCGACGGGGCCGGCGCCGCCGAGGCCGCCCGCATACTGGACGCGCGCCGGGTCGTCCCCGCGCACTGCGACAGCTGGGGCCATTTCACGGAGAGCCGCGACGACGTGGTGGCCGCCTTCACCGCGGCTGGGATCGCCGACCGGCTCCAGACGGCCTGAACATCACGGGAGGAACCGTGGGACCCGGCCGGACAGGTCATGACCGCCGGGTCCCCACGAGGTCACGCCGGGATGGGGACCGCCACCCGGCGCCTGCGCAGCCCGGTCGCCGCCACCACCAGCGCGAGCGCCGCGGCGGTCACCGGCACGGCGAACGCGGCGTGCAGGCCGGGCAGGCCGTGCGCGGTGACCGACAGAGTCGTCGCGACCGCGAGGCCGAGCGCGGCACCGAACTGGAACGAGGTGTTCCACAGCCCGCTCGCGAGCCCCTGCTCGTGGTCGGCGACGCCGTCGGTCGCGACGATCGTCAGCGGGCCGTAGACCAGGGTGAACGCGATGCCCAGCAACACCATCGTCGGGAACATGGCCGTCCAGTAGGCGGCGTCGGCGGGGATGGACAGGAACAGCGCGTAGCCCAGCACGGCGGCGGCCACCCCGGCGACGATCACCGGCGGGTTGCCGAAACGGTCCACGAGCCGCGGTGTCACCGTGGGCGCCAGCACCGCGTCGATCGCCACCACCACCAGCGCGAGCCCGGTCTCGATGGCCGACCAGCCACGCACCTCCTGCAGGTACAGCACGGTGATGAACTGGAAGCTGACGAACGCGCCCGCGAACAGCACGGTCGCGACGTTGGCCCGCACCAGCGCCACGCCGCGCAGGATGCCCAGCCGCACCAACGGAACCGGGGACCGCGACTCGACCACGACGAACGCGACCAGCAGCGCGACCGCCAGCGCACCCGTCGCCACGCTGACGACGGCGGGTACCTCGGGCACCCGCACGACCGTGTAGACGAGCGTGACCATGCCGGTCGTCAGCGTGACCGCACCGGCGACGTCGAACCGGCGCGGGCCGTCGGCGGGGACGTCGGTGGGCACGAGCCGCACCGCCATGACGAGGATGAGGGCCGCGAGCAGCACCGGCGCGAAGAACACCCACCGCCAGCCGAGCGCGGTGAGCAGCCCGCCGACGACGAGCCCGAGCGAGAACCCGGCCGCCCCGGCCGCCGCGTACCAGAGCACCGCCCGGTTGCGCGGCGGTCCCTCGGGGAAGCTGGTCGTGATCAGCGACAGCCCGGCGGGCGTCATGAACGCGGCGGCGACCCCGGTGACGAACCGGGAGAGGATCAGCACCCAGCCGTCGCCCGCGAGCCCGCCGAGCCCCGAGAACGCGAGGAAGACGGCGAGCCAGAACACGAACATCCGGCGGCGGCCAAGCAGGTCGGCGGCCCGCCCGCCGAGCGGCATGAACCCGCCGTAGCTCAGCACGTAGGCGGACACCACCCACTGCAGTTCGGCCGTCGACATGCCGAGGTCCGCCCGGATCGCGGGCAGCGCCATGCCCAGCATGGAGACGTCGACGCCCTCCAGGAAGATCGAGCCGCACAGCACGAACAGCACGGCACGTGCGCGGCCGCTCATCTTCGCCATCCACCACTCCTTGGTTACCAAACAGAACTGGGTTCTCTCTTGTTATGAACCTCATCCTGAGTCACCATGGGGAACTGTGGAAGAAGGCACTTCAGGAGAACCTGGTTACTGCGAGGGAACAGAGGAGTTCGACGTCTGGCAGTGGCACTCCCGGGCGGACTGCGAGGTGCGGCAGATCCTCGACCGCATCGCCGACAAGTGGTCGCTGCTGGTGATCGCGCTGCTGGAACGCCGGTCGCTGCGGTTCTCGGAGCTGCGCAAGGAGATCGACGGCATCAGCCAGCGCATGCTGACGGTCACGCTGCGCCAGCTGGAACGCGACGGGCTCGTGAACCGCAAGGTCTACCCGGTGGTGCCGCCGCGCGTCGACTACGAGCTGACCGACATGGGCTGCACGCTCCACGAGACGATCAAGGCGCTGGTCACGTGGACCGAGGAGCACCAGCTGGCCATCGCCGAGGCGCGGGCTGCCTACGACGAGCGGGCCGCGAAGGAGAAGGAACTGCTGGAGCAGTAGTCGTTCGCCCCGAACCGGGCGGGCCGCTACCGCTGCCGGCCCTCGAGCTTGAGCAGCGCACGGTTGCGCCGCTTGAGGAGGTCCTCGACGGCCTCGTCGCGGGCGGCGTCGTCGCCGTAGAGGGCGAGCCCTCGGTCCGCCCACCACAGACAGGCCTGCCAGTCCTTCTGTTTCTGCTTGCGGATGGCCATCTGCCGGTAGGTCTCGAGCAGCGGCACCTTGCCCCACTTGCGCATGAAGGCACCTCGGATGACGTCCATGTCCGCGTCGTGCCGCGTGCAGGCGTCGTCGAACTCGTCGAGCGCGGTCTCGTAGAGGTCCCGTGCGTGGTAGAGGCGCTTCTCCAGCTCGGCGAACTGGAAGTGCCGGTCGATCGGGTCACGTTCGTCCACGAGCAGAGCCCGCAGCGCCGCGATGGCGGGCCGGTCCGCGGTGGGCAGGCCGTCGAACCAGGACAGGTCGTAGGAGTCGTCCTCGATGTCGCTCTGCCAGGCCTCGCTGAACCCGGTCCGCATCTCGCCACCCGCGGTGGGTGGGCGTCCGGGCACGCGCCGGACGACGGCGATCCCGAAGTCCGCGGGCTCATGGGAGAGCCACACCCCGAGCCGGCCCGGACCGTCGTTGCGGTATCCGCCGCCGACGATCACGCCGCGGAGCGCGACCGCCGTGCCGGAGGTGGACATCAACGCCTGAAGCCCGGAGAGGTACCGCGCGGCCACCTCGCGGGGCAGGTACCCGACGACGTGGGCGTCGACGCGCACACAGATCGCGTTGCTGTCGTACGGGTTCCGCGGTTCGGGCACCAGGACCGCGACGACGTCGTGCCGGACCCGATCTCCCCGTGATCCGCCGCAGAGCGACCAGAGCGCGTCCTGGTAGGCGGACTCGCCGACCACCTCGAGGTCCTCGTCACCGCCGTACAGCTGCCACGAAACAGCCGGGCCCACTCCGGATCGCAGCCGCTCGAAGATTCCCATGCGAACACAGTCGACGGCCGCTTCCCGGCTGTTACGACTTTCAGGACCGGGTGCGCTGGTGTGCGGCCAGGCGGGCGGCGAGCCACAGCGGGAAGGCGGCCGCGATCGCGGTCAGCACGAGCAACGCCACCGACAACGTGCTCGCGTAGCCGAGTTCGCCGTACTCGAAGGCGCGGCGGTAGATCAGCAGCGGCGCGGTCAGGGTCGCGTTCGCCGGCCCGCCGTCGGTCACCAGCAACGCGGGCACGAACGCGTTCTGGACCACGACCACCATGTCCCGCACGGCCAGTACGAGCACGATCGGCGCCATCAGCGGCAGGGTCACCCGCGTCATGGCGAACCACGGTGAGCCGCCCTCCACCTCGATCGCCTCGTGCAGGCATGACGGGATGGCCAGGCGGGCGGCCAGTGCCACGACGAACGCCTCGCCCACCTGGAACGCCATGACCAGCACCAACCCGGCCCGCGCTCCCCACGGCGTCGTCAGGAAACCCGGGTCCGGCACCCCGAACACGTCGAGCAGCGCGGGCAGCGGCCCGTACAACGGGTTGAGGATCCACAACCACAACAACGCCCACGCCGCATCCGGGACGACCGACGGCAGGTACGCCGCCGCCCGGCCGATCGCGGTGCGCGCGCCTCGGCGGCGGGCCAGCAGCAACGCCGCGCCCACGGCCAGGAGCAGCCGCAGCGGCACGACCACCGCCGCGACGAGCGCGCTGATGCCCACCGCGTCCCAGAAGGTCTCGTCGGAGGCGAGGCGGGTGAGGTTGTCCGTCCCGGTGAACGACGGCGGCCGGAACCCGAAGTAGTCGGTGAACGCCAGCGCCGCGGCCAGCCCGAGTGGCGCGAGCACCAGGAGTGCCGAGCCTGCGAGGTAGGGCGCCGCCAGTGGCCACCTTCTCATCGGCGGGCACCGGTGGCCGCGTCGAAGTGGTGTTCGTCCTCCGGCCGCCACGTGACCACCACGTGCTCGCCGACCTGTGGTGCGTCCGCCCACGGCAGTCGTGCCAGCAGATCGTCCACGGTGACCAGGCACTCCTCGCCCGCCGGTTCGACCGCGACCACGGTCGCCCGCCGGCCGGAGCCGGACCGGTGCACCCGTACCCGGTCCGGGCGCACCCCGGTGACCACGCCGTCGACCGCGGGCAGCAGGTTCATCGGCAGCGGACCGAAGACCCTGGCCACCGCGGTCGTCGCGGGCCGGGCGTAGACCGAGGCCGGGGTGTCGCACTGGAGCACCTTGCCCTCGGCCATGACCGCCACCCGGTCGGCCATCGCCATCGCCTCGGCCTGGTCGTGGGTCACGTGCACCATCGGCACGCCCAGGGACCGTTGCACCGCACGGATCTCGCCGCGCATGCGCAGGCGCAGTTCCGTGTCGACCGACGCGAGCGGCTCGTCGAGCAGGCACACCCGGGGTGCGCGGATCATGGCACGGGCCAGGGCCACCCGTTGCCGCTCGCCGCCGCTCAGCTCGCCCGGCATCCGGCTCAGGAGCGGCTCGATGTCCAGCGTCCGCGCCACCTCACGGACCCGGGACTCGACGTCCCCGCGCCGGGTGCCTCGCGCCCGCTCCCCGATCCCGATGTTCGCGGCCACCCCCAGATGCGGGAACAGCGCCGCCTCCTGGAACACCAGCGCCACGTCCCGCCGCCCGGCGGGCACCCCGGTGACGTCCCGGTCGTCGATGACCACGCGGCCCGCGTCGAGTGGTTCCAGCCCGGCGATCGCCCGCAGCAGCGTCGACTTCCCCGAACCGGACGGCCCGACGACGACGAGCAGCTCACCGGGCTTCGCCGCCAGGTCGACCCCGTCCAGGGCCACCACCCGGGCGCCTCGGCGTGCCCGGTACACCTTCCGCGCGCCTTCGACCACGACACTCATGGGCGCAGCAACGGATCCGCCTGTTTCCGGATCTCCGCCAGGACCTCGTCCAACGGCACCCCGTCCAGGAAGGCCCGTTCCAGCTGGGTGCCGATCACGTCCTCCACCTCCGGCCACGACGGCGCCACCGGCGTGTGCCGCAGGTGCGGGATCGCGTCGAGGAACACCTGTGACGACACGGGGGCGCGGGCCGGGCTGAGGAACGCGGGCGACGTCGCGACCGACCGCAGCGACGGCACCGTCCGACCGCCGAGCGCGGTCAGCGTCTGCCCCTGCTGCCCGACGGCGTAGGCGACGAACTTCGCGGCGGCCGCGGCGTTCGGCGAGCCACTGGCGACGCAGTAGGCGTCCGAGTGGAGCACCGACGCGGGTTCCCCCATCACCGGCAGGCCCGCGACGTCGAAGTCCAGGCCGCGCTGTTCGCGCAGTCCGGGCACCTCGACACGCGAGCTGAGGAACATCGCCACCTTGCCGGTCATGAACTGTTCCGGCACGCCCTGTGCGGCGAGCTGCTCCTTGTCCGGGGTCGCGCCGCTGCCGATCAGGTCCAGGACCTTCTGCAGTGCCCCGCGGGCGGCGGGCTCGTGGAGGGTCGTGCGGGTCGGCGACGCGTTGTCGTCGACGATCGTGCCGCCGTCGCTCCAGATGAACGGCGCCATGCGCACGATCGACGGGTCGATGCCGACACCCTTCACCCCGCCGCCGGTCAGCGCCTTGGCCGTCGCGGTGAACTCGTCCCACGACCAGCCCGCCTTCGGCGCCGGGACACCCGCCTCCGCGAACAGCGCGCGGTTCCAGTAGACGACGAGCGAGGAGATGTTCTGCGGCATGCACTGCAGGTCACCGTCGTAGGTGAACGCCCGCAACGGTTCCTCGTAGTAGTCCGCCGTGTCGACGCCGGCGTCGGCGAGCAACGGTCCGATCGGCCGCACGGCACCGCGTTGCACGAACGGCGCGTACTGGCGGTAGTTGATCAGGAAGACGTCCGGCGCGTCCCCGGACGTGAACGCGGTGGAGAGCCGGGTGAGGTGGTCGTCGCGGGTCACCGTCACGAGGTCGACCTCGCCGCCACCGGCCTCCCGGTAGGCGGACACGAGGCTGCGGTACACCGCCGCCTCCTCCGGGTCGGCCCCGACCTGCACGGTGATCGACGCGCTCGGGTTCCCCTCGTCGGCACCGGCGCCGTTCGAGCACGCGCTCAACACCAGAAGCACGGGAATCGCCAGCAGTGTGCGCCTCATGAGCGTTCCACCGAGGAGAAGAACGACCGTTGGGCGATGCCGAACGCGAGCAGCGCGGGCGCTGTCACGAGCACCGCTGCGGACAGGTAGATCGGGTACAGCGCGGCCTCCATCTCACTGAGGTTCCGCAGCCCCAGCGCCACCGGCCAGTTGCCGGGTGACGACACGAGGGTCAGCGGATCCATGAACGTGGACCAGTAGTACAGCCCGGACAGCGCGGCCACCGCCACCGCGGCGGGTCTGGCCAGCGGCAACGCGACACGGCGCCACACGGCGAACGGGCTCAGGCCCTCCAGCGCGGCCGCCTCGAGCAGAGCCGCGGGGATGCGCGAGTAGGCCAGCGCGAACAGCAGCACGTAGAACGGTGTCGTGCCCGCGAGCGCGAGCAGCGCGACCGTGAACGGGGTGTCCGCGAGGCCGATCCCGCGCAGCAGCACCACACGCGGCACCCACAACGCGGCGGCGGGCACCAGCAGCATCAGCACCGACACGCCCACGAGCCACCGGCGCAGCGCACCCCGTGCGGTGACGATCGCGAGCCCGGCCATCGACGTGACGACGACGGTGACCGGGACCGCGACCACGAGCAGCAGCACCGAGTTCAGCAGCAGCCTGCCGAGCGGCATGAACCGCGGCACGGTCGCGAAGTTCGTCCACTCGACGGGGTCCGGCCACAGGTCGAGCCCGTTGGGCGGCGGCTGCAACGGTCGCTGCAACGCGCCGAGCACCATGACGGCGAGCGGTGCGAGGAACAGCCCGGTCAGCACGACCACCCCGACGGTCCACCAGGTGGTGGTCCGTCGGGGTGGTCGCGTGGTGTCGTGCCGGGCCAGCGGAGCGCCTGTCAGCCCGCGTCGGCGAGCGAGGTCGTCCAGATGCTTCGTCCGTAGGTCGCGGCGTAGAGCTTGTCGCTGCCCGCCGGCAGGTCGATGTCGTTGACCGGCACCAGCGGCAGGTTCGCCCCGACCTTGACCCAGGTCTTGCCGAGGTTGGTGGTGCGGAAGACGCCGACGTCGGTGGCGATGAACAGCCAGTCCTTCTTCTCCGGGTGCCGGATGACGTCGTTGATCGGCGCCTGCGGGATGCGCCTGCCCGTGATGTCCTGCCAGGTCCGGCCACCGTCGCTGGTCATGACCAGGTGCGGGTACGGGTCACCGGACCGCCAGCCGGAGAAGCTCGCCCACGCCACCTTCGAGTTGTCGGGGTCGACGGTGATGCGGGTGACCCAGCGGCCGGGGAACACCGGGCTCCGCAGCTTCTCCCACGTCACCGCGTCCGGCTCGGCCATCGCGTTGCGGCTGACCCACACCAGGCCGCTGTCGGTGCCCGCGTAGACGAGGTTCGGGTCGTCCGGAGTCGTGCCGATCGCCGTGACCGTGCCGAAGCCGGGCGCGCGGGGCTCGGTGCCCTCGGTGAGGTCCGGGCTGATCCGCTGCCAGGTGCGCTGACCGGGGTCGGTGTTGATCCGGTTCACGAACTCGCTGCCGCCGAACATGATCCGCGGGTCCGCCGCGAACTCGAGCGGCGCCACCCAGTTCTTGCGGGCACCGGGGATCGTCATGACGAACTGGGCACCGTCGACGAAACCGCGGCAGCCGCCGTTCTGGAAGCAGCCGTAGTACTTGCGGTCGTTCGTCGGGTCGATGCGGTTCATCATCCCGTCGCCGCCGACGAAGTTGAACCAGTCACCGGTGACGGTGTTGTCGGCGGCCCACGACTTCAGCGAGCCGTTGTCCTGGGAGCCGGCGTTGACCCGGGCCCCGTCCTGGACGGAGACGTCCATCGCGTAGAACTGCGTCACGGGCAGGTGCGCCGTCTTCGCCCACAGGCCACGCGCCGCGCCGTTCTCGTTGGACCAGTAGAAGCCGCCGTCGTTGCCCAGGTACACCTTGTCCGGGGTGAACGGGTCCCATTCGAGGCCGTGCTGGTCGGCGTGCGGGGTCCGCGAGGTGACCCAGGTGAGGCCGCCGTCCCGGCTCTCCGCGAGGCTCACGCCCGCGACGTACACGTGCATCGGGTCCACCGGGTCGACGTACACGCGGCCGAACCACCAGGCGAACCCGCCGCTGATGCTCTGCAGCGTGCCGCCGCTGGTCGGGCCGACCGGGGTCCACGTGGCACCCGCGTCGATGCTGGTGAAGAAGCCGTTGAAGTTGCCGCCCGCCGTGCTGGAGATCAGGTACGCGCGGTTGGGGTCGCTGTCGGAGAAGTCGACACCCATGCGACCCACGTAGGTCGCGGTGACCGGTTGCCCCTCGATGTCGACGCTCTGCGGGAGCGGCGGGTTGTGGATGTTGGTCCAGGTGCGGCCGCCGTCGGTGGACCGGTAGAGGAAGGAGTTCTTGCCGTAGATGCGCGACTTCTCGTCCCGGATCTTGTCCCACGTGGTGGCGAGCATGATGTCCGGGTCGGACTTGTTGATGGAGACGTCGATCGCGCCGGTGGAGGCGCTGTCCGGGACGATGACGCGGGTCCAGGTGCGGCCGCCGTTCTCGGTCATGAACAGGCCGCGGGTCGGCTCGGTGTCGTGCAGCGCGCCCATGACGGCGACGAACACGCGGTCGTCGTCGCGGGGGTCGATCACGATCTGGCCGACGGTGTCGCCGGACCCCAGCCCGACGTGCTGCCACGTCTCGCCGCCGTCGGTGGACTTGTAGACGCCCTTGCCGTAGTAGGCGGACCCGCCGCCGTGGTCGGGTTCACCGGTGCCTGCCCAGACCACCCCCTGGGAGTCCACGGCGACCGCGCCCATCGACTGGGGCAGCTGGTCGTCCCACGCGGTCTCGAAGGTCGCGCCGGCGTCGTCGCTGCGCCAGAGCCCGCCGGTGCCGGTGGCGATGTAGACGAGGTTCTGGGTGGTGGGGTCCGCGGCGATGTCGCGGATGCGGCCGCCGATGTTGCTCGGGCCCAGCTCCTGCCACACCTGGTCGGTGGCGGGCGAGCCCATGGCGGCGGTGCCCATCTGCGCGGAGTGCGCGATCGCCTCGGTGATCGCCGCGTCCGGGATCGTGCCGTCGGGGTTGGCGCGCTGGAGGTACATCCACTCCTCGGCGCCCAGCGGGTCCTCCGCAGGCTGGCCCGCCGGTGCCGCCGGGGCCGCCGTGACGCCGTACTCGCGGTCGGCGACGACGCTCGCGCCCAGGAGGACCACGAGTGTCGCGGCCACGACGGGGCCAGGTCTCTTTTTGCGCAGTGCCACGCGTTCCTCCTGGTTCGGGTGAGCCGTGCCCGCGACAAGGTAACACCGGAGAAGTCCGATTAGTCTGCCTCCGAACGGCCGCTGTTTTCCCTGTTTTCCCAGTACCTGCCTAAGGTTGCGCCATGATCGAACGTGGGCTCGCACTGTCCGTGGCGGTCGCGTCGCTGCTGGTCACGGTGGGTTGCTCGGCGGGGACCGACGCCGCCGCGTGCCCGTCACCGAGCCCCGCGCCGGCGGCGGAGTCCGCGCTCATGCCGGAGGGGCTGGCGTTCGACCAGGTCGGCACGGTCACCCACGTCGTCAGCTCGGACGGGCACGTCACCGTGCAGGCGGTCACGGACAAGCCCATCGACGAGGTCACGGTGCTGATCCAGGACGCGGTGACCGCCGCGGGCTACCGTCCGGCGGGGATGGACAACGAGGGCTTCGAGGCGGAGGTCTTCTTCACCGCGGGTGACTACGCGGCGGGACAGGCGCTGGTGCGGAGGAGCGACTGCGAGGGCCGGTGGGACGTCGAGCTGGTCCTCGTCGAACCGGGCACCGTGCCGACGACCTCACCGTCACCGTCGTAGCGTCACCCCACGACGTACCGCAGGTGCGTCACGTCGCGGTCCACCAACTGCCGCACCAGCCGCAGCTCGACCGGCTCGGCACCGGTGGGTTCGAACAGCCGCCGCCCTTCGCCGAGCAGCACGGGTACGAGGTGGATCTCCATCTCGTCGAGCAGACCCGCGCGCAACAACGACTGCGCCGCCGCCGCGCCGTGCACCATCACCGCCCGGTCGCCGGCCGCGGCCCGCGCGTCGGCGACGCACTCGGTCACGTCGGTGTAGAACCGGGCGCTGCCCGGTGGTTCGTCGGCGGGGTCGACGTGGTGGGTCAGCACGTTGATCGGCACACCGTCGTGGTGGTCGCCCTGCCAGCGGCCCGCGAGTTCGAAGGTCCGCCGTCCCGAGATCACGGCCCCGGTCGCGAGCGCCTCGCGGTACACCTGCCCGCTCGGACCGTCGCCCATCCGGTCGTCGAGCCAGTTGAACAGCCGCCCGCCGCCCCGGCCGAGTTCCTGGCCGGGCCGGTCGCCCGGCCCCGCGATGAACCCGTCCAGCGACATCGACATGTACAGGACAACCTTGGCCATGACGTCAGCTCCTCACGTGTCGTGAACCCTGCCTGAGCGTCGAACGACACGTCCCCGGATCGACAGCCACCCGATCACTAGTCCACCGTGGTGTCCTCCGGGCGGGTGCGGGCGAGTTTCGCCAGGGTGTCCAACGTGGTCGCCAGGACCTCGGGCGGCGGGGCGGACACCGCGAGCCGCACGGCGTTCGGGGCCCGGCCCTGGCCCACGGCGAACGCGGCGGCCGGGGTGACGGCGATGCCCAGCCGGGCGGCGGCCGCCACGAACGTCTCCGCGCGCCACGGTTCCGGCAGCTCCCACCAGCAGTGGAACGCGCCAGGGTCGGCGTGGACCGTGAACCCCGCCAGGTGTTCGGCGACGAGACGCTGGCG
Source organism: Actinophytocola sp. NPDC049390 (assembly GCF_044466355.1). Classification (NCBI taxonomy): domain Bacteria; kingdom Bacillati; phylum Actinomycetota; class Actinomycetes; order Pseudonocardiales; family Pseudonocardiaceae; genus Actinophytocola; species Actinophytocola sp. NPDC049390. The sequence continues at coordinate 790,698 of NZ_JBITMQ010000001.1, read as the reverse complement.
GGCGGCGGCATCCGCGCGTTTGGCGGCCACGATCGTCTCGACGGTGCCGTCGGCCGTGCACCACGTGGCCGCCGCCAGCGCGAACCTCGTCGCCGCCCAGCCGCCGGACCGGATCGCGCCCGCGACGGCGTCGACCGTGCCGGGCGGGGGTACCAGGTAGCCGAGGGAGAGCCCGGGCGCGATCCGCTTCGACATGCTGTCCACCAGCGTCACCTGCGCGGGTGCGTACGCGGCGAGCGGGGGCCGGTCGTCGCGCAGGAAGGTGTAGATGCCGTCCTCGATCGCGGGCAGGGCACGGTCGGCCAGGACCTCGGCCAGCGCGGCGCGACGGGCCTCGGACATCGTGGCACCCAGCGGGTTGTGCAGTGTCGGCTGGACGTAGACGGCGCGGACGTTCGCCTCGCGCACCGCCAAGGGCAGCACGCCCTGCTCGTCCATCTCCAACGGGACCAGGGTGACGCCGAGACGCGCGGCCACCGCCTTCACCACCGGGTACGTCATCGCCTCCACGCCGAGGCGGCCACCGACCGGTACCAGTGCGGCGATGGCGGCAGCGATGGCCTGCCTTCCGTTGCCCGCGAACAGGATCCGGGCCGGGTCCGGCGCCCAGTCGGTGCGGCTCAGCAAACTCACGGCCGCCGCGCGTGCCGCCGGGGTGCCGTCGACGGTCACCGGGCGCAGGGTGTCCGCCAGCGCGTCCGGGCGGACCAGGCGGGAGAGGCTCGCCGACAGCAGTTCGGCCTGGTCGGGCAGCAGCGGGAAGTTGAGCTCCAGGTCCACGCGTGCCGTCGCGGGTTCGGCCAGCGCGGGTTCGGGCGCCGGCGCGCCCGCGCGGACGAACGTGCCGCGCCCCACCTCGCCCACGGCGAGGCCGCGGCGCACCAGTTCGCCGTACACACGGGCGGCCGTCGACGCCGCGATGCCGTGCTGGCGGGCGAACCGGCGTTGCGGCGGGAGCCGCTCCCCCGCGCGCAGGCGGCCCGCGGCGATGTCGTCGGCGACGCGGTCGGCGATCAGGCGGTAGTCGTCCACGATTCCCCATATTGCACCGAGAGCATTGTTTTCATTGCACTGAGATTTTGCACCGAATAGCCTCGGTACGGCAAGGGAGGAGCACCCATGAGCACCGCTGCCGTCAACGGCATCACCATCACCTACGACGACGAGGGCACAGGCGACGACGTTCTCGTCCTCGTCCACGGGCACCCGTTCGACCGTTCCATGTGGCGGCCCCAGCTCACGCAGGCCTGGGACCTCGGCTGGCGCGTGATCGCCGCCGACCTGCGCGGCTACGGCGCGTCGACGGTGGTGCCGGGCGTGACGCCGCTGTCGACGTTCGCCGAGGACGTCGTCGCCCTGGCCGACCACCTCGGCGTCGGGCGGTTCGTGCTCGGCGGCCTGTCGATGGGCGGGCAGATCGTGCTCGAGTGCGTGCGCCGGTTCCCGGACCGCCTCCGCGGGCTGGTGCTGGCGGACACGTTCGCGCAGGCCGAGACGCCCGCAGGCCGCGAGCACCGCAACGACATGGCCGACCGCCTGCTGCGCGAGGGCATGGCGGGCTACGCCGAGGAGGTGCGGTGGAAGATGGTGGCCCGCCGCAACCCCGACGCGGCCGAGTTCGTGTTCCGGATGATGCTGGCCGCGCCACCCGAGGGCGCGGCGGCCGCGTTGCGGGGCCGGGCCGAGCGCCCCGACTACACCCCCGTACTCGCGGAGATCACCGTGCCGACGCTGGTGGTCGTGGGCGCCGACGACGAGTTCACCCCCGTCGCCGACGCCGAGTACCTGCACGAACGCATCGCCGGCTCGACGCTTCGGGTGGTCGACGGCGCCGCGCACATGCCGAACCTGGAGCGCCCGGCCGAGTTCGGTGCGGCGCTCACGACGCTGCTGGAGCGGGTCCGATGAGCCTGACCGTGTTCGTCACCGGCGCCAGCAGCGGATTCGGCGCGGCCATCGCGCGCCGGTTCGCCGCCGAGGGCGCGACGGTGCTCGCCGCCGCGCGCCGCGTCGACCGCATCCCCGCCGGTGACCGGATCCGGCCGGTCGCGCTCGACGTCCGGGACGCCGACGCCGTGCGCTCGGTGGTCGACGCACTGCCACCGATCGACGTGCTCGTCAACAACGCGGGTCTCGCGAAGGGCCTCGAACCGGCGCACCGCGCCCACCTCGCGGACTGGGACGACATGGTCGACACCAACTGCCGAGGGCTCGTGCACTGCACGCGTGCCGTGCTGCCCGGCATGGTGGCGCGCGGCCGCGGCCACGTGATCAACCTGGGTTCGGTGGCGGGCACGTACCCGTACCCGGGCGGCAACGTCTACGGCGCGACGAAGGCGTTCGTGCGGCAGTTCAGTCTCAACCTGCGCAGCGACCTGCACGGCACCGGCGTGCGCGTGACGTGCGTCGAGCCGGGCATGTGCGAGGGCACGGAGTTCTCCGTGGTCCGCTTCGGCGGCGACGCCGAACGGGCGGCCGCCGTGTACGACGGCATGCGGGCGCTGACGGCCGACGACGTCGCCGAGACCGTCCGCTGGGCCGCGGCCCAGCCGCCGCACGTCAACGTGAACACGATCGAGCTGATGCCGGTCGCGCAGTCGTCCGGCCCGTTCCAGGTGCACCGGGGGTAGGCGTCACCAGGTGCCGGGCGGCCGCTGGCCGGGTCCGGCCGCCGCTGCCGCGTACTGCTGCTGCGGCCCTGGCCCGGTCGCCTGCCGGGGCCGGTCGAACTGGCCCAGCGCGACGGCGGCGCCGATGAGCGCGACGCCGCCGATCGAGTAGCCGAGCCAGGTCAGGCCGTCGATCACGCCACGCGGTCCGGCGTAGCCGACGTCGGAGGACTGGCATTCGACACGATCGCCGTCCGGCTCGCACCACCACTTCGCGACGACGTGCCCGCCGGTCGTCCCGGTGCCACCGAAGACAGCACCCATGATCAGGCCCAGTGCGGCCAGCGCGAGCCCGGCCACGACGAAGAAGACGCGAAGAAAGCGGAGAAATGCCACCGCGGCATCCTCGCGGGCGCGCTTTCACACCGCTTTCATCGCCAGGAAAGCGGCCTGCCCACGTCCGGCCTGCGGTAGTCGCAGACCCCGGTCGGGAAGATCTGCTCCAACCGGGCACGTTCCGCCGCGCTCGGCCGCCACGACCCGTACAGGCCGCGCGCGATCGCCTTGCGCACGGGTTGCAGCGCGCACTTGTAGTGCTGTTCGTCGAAGGGGCCACCGGCGACCGTGCGGGACGTGCCGTGGATCGGGAACCGCTGGGTGCACGGCCCCGCCGGGCCGCGGTCGAGGATGCCGCGCCAGGCGTCCGCGCCGCGGTACAGCGGGGTGCCGTCGGTGGCGAAACAGCTGTCCACGGCGGCGGCGGGTTTGTTGCCCACGACGCCCCGCGACGGGTGGGCACGCAGGTTGGCCAGCCACTCGTCCATCACCGCGAGCGCCATCGGCGTCTGGTCGAACGCGCGGGCCGGTCGTGCGTCGGTGAACCACACGACGTGGTTCGCGGCGCTGCCCGTCGCGTCGAGCATGCGCTGACGCGACGCGAACGACTGCCGCGCGTTGTGCATGTCCAGCTCGGCGTCGAGGTAGTGCCGCCAGTCGATGACGGGGATGTCGATCTTCCCGTCGAACACGAGACCGGACCGGTAGGCGGCCCTCATGGCGTCGACGCTGCCCTCGGTACGCGGCCGCACCCCGTCGGCGTTCGGAGCCGTGACGTTCCGCGCACTCCACACGTCCACATCGGACGGACACGCCTGCGCGACGAACGGGCAGCCCTCCTGCACCGCGTCCTGGGGTTCCTTCCACCCACCGACGTCGGCGTTGAGGTCGAGGAACTCGGCGGGCGTGATCTTCCCGTCGACCAGTGCCCGCAGTCCGTACTGGACGCCGACGTTGTCCCAGGTGGAGCGCGCGAAGCCGGTGTCGGGGTCGCGGCCGTAGACGTTGACTGCGTCGTTCCAGTGCGTCCACTCGACCGAGGCCTGCTGCTCGGGCGTGATCCCGGGGGCCGTGCCGTACTTCGGGTTGAGCGCCAGCGGCGACAGCCCACGCCACCCGTTGACACACTCGCTCGACCCTGGCGTCGCGAGCCAGGGCGTGAGCCGCGCGTACGGGTTGGCCACGGTGTCCGAGGCGGCGAGCCCCTCGATCAGGGTGCGGTTGGTCCACTGCCGCCACTTGGAGGTGGGGTCGGCGAGGACCTTCTGGTCCATCCACCGTTCGAGGAGCTCACAGTCGCCGACGTGAATGGTCTGGGTGACCATGTCGGGGTAGGAGTACTGCGGGATCGCCGCGTCGAGCAGCCCGCGGTGGTTCTGCCCGTACACGTACTGCTGGATCCCACCCCCGGACCCGCCCAGCCCCACTGTGTACGTCGGGTCCCCGTACTCGGTCACGAAGCGCGACTTGACCATCATCGCGGTCTCCCCGCCGAGCACCAGGTTGTAGTGCGTGTTGGTCTTGGTCCCGGTGGACCAGGCGATCGCGTACCCGGCACCGAGCCCGTACACGTACCGCGACTCGCTCTGGTTGTTGGAGCCCTGGTAGTGCCCGATCGCGACCCCGCCACCGAAGTAGTAGATGAGCTTGCGGTTCCAGTGCGGCAGGTCCCCGGTACCCCCGGGGTCGAGCACAGCGATCGTGTAGATGAACCGGTTGATGGTCCCGCGCTCCCAGCGGATCACGAAGTCGAGCCCGCTGGGGGTGGTGGCCATGTCGGCGGGACGGGGTGCTGTCGCGTCGTAGGGCCGCCATGCACCTGCCGTCGTGCGGTAGTAGCGCCCGACACGGGTGGCGAGGGAACAGTCGTCGTCGAGGAACGGCCCGGCGAGGTCGAAGCCGGCGAGATGCGCGGGGGTGGAGCAGAAGAAGTCGGGCTGCTGGGGCCCGGAGAACATGGGCCCGGTGACGGGGTGGTTGACCAACGTCGTCGACGCCCGATCCCGCGGCACGGCGGCGGTCACGGTGCTCGGTCCTTCCGGCAGCTCGCGCACCACGCCCTCGAGAGCGTGCGGGGCCTGGTCGTCGGGCGTGAAGTCGTCGGTCACGTCGGCGCCGTTGACCCGGATCGTGGCGTCGTCCAGTGGTATCGATCGCGGCACCACGACCCGCAACCTGGCGGCGCCGCCACTGACGTACCTGGCCGGGCCGGAGAGGGTCTCGATCCGCAGGCCGCGGTCGTTGCGGTCCGGCGTGCCGTCGGCCACCGACGCCCCAGCAACCAGACAAGCAAGAACAGTCGCCACGACAGTGATACGACGCCTCATCGCGTCCTCCCCAGGTGGTGGGCGGGCAGGCAACGTTAGGCACGCACGCCACACACCGTCAATGCCCGTCGTGAAGAAGATTCGTCTTCGCGGCGGGCACCCCAAAGCTCCACAGCGCTGAACACGCATGTCGTATCCTCGACTACCGAGCGTTCCGGGTCGTGAACGCCGACGACAAGGGGGAGCGCAGAGCAGGATGAACGGTCAACAGCACCGCGACGCCATCAACGCCGAGCTGTCCGGCTGGTTCAGCAGCAACACCACACAGGGCACCATCACGGGCGGCAGCTTCGCCTTCACCGAGGACCAGATACGCGCGGTCGTGAAGAACTACCACGATCTGGCCGACAGCTACGACGACGCGATCACCAAAGCCGGAAGAATGACCATCGTCGAAGGCCCCGGGTTGGACTTCGCCAGCGACGCGTTTGCCATCGCAGCCAACCGGTCCGGACAATCTCTCATCGATTCCTTCACGAACGCCCGTGACTACTGCAAGGAGCAGGCCCGGTTGGCTCAAGGCGCACTGGACGACTATCTGGGTGTTGAGAACACGAACGTGACCGAGATCAACAAGCAGAGCCCGCAGGGGCCCCAGGCCGGGATCTGACGTATGCGAATCCGTCATCTAGTGCCACCAGTCGCTATGCTCTGCCTCATAGTCACGGGCTGCACCACCATGAGCCGGGGTGAACCAACTCCAGCTCCGACGACCGAGACCAGCGCCGCAGCCCCACCATCAACTTCCACTGGCGACGATGGCGACGTGCCGAGCCATGGGGCACCGAAGGTAGACGAACCTTTCGAAGAGACGGCTCGTTACGAGCAGGATCCATGCTCGATGCTCACTACAGGGCAAGCCCGGGAACTCAACCTTCCAACAACCGGTGAACCCGACGAAATTCCATACGGGGTGGGCTGCAAGTGGCGCAACACCGACACTCGAGGCCAGGTGATGATTTCGCTTCTCACCGACAATGACCGAGGACTTAGTGCCGTCTATGCCGCAGACCAACGTGGCGACCTCGCATACTTCGTCCCGTTGGCAGATATTGATGGCCATCCAGCAGTTGCGAGCGATGTCGAGGATCGCCGATCGACGGGCATCTGCATCGTCGATGTTGGCCTGACCGATCAACTGCTCATGGGGATCGCCTTGAATCTGTCCCAAGCGAACGTGGGGCAGAAGGATCCCTGTGAGGTTGCCGCCGACGTGGCCGGGATGGCGTTGCAGACGATGAAGGACGGGGCGTAGCCGTGGGCAACTGGTTCATTGGCATGACGCCGCACGAGATCTATCAAGCCCTGACGACAGGGCCCGGCAGCGAGAGGGTCGACGCCGCGCAGAGGACGGCCAAGATCCTCTGGGAGGACGAGGACGAGCGGGCGGAGTTGATTCGTCGGCAGGGTGAGTTGATTCGGTCCGGGTGGCAGGGGTCTGCGAGCGACGGCGCGTTCGGGGCCGCTCAGCCACTTGCCGCGTCCGCGCTGAACCGGGTCGACGAACTGGCTCGTGCAGAGGATCTGCTGGACCGGCAAAGCGGATCGTTCAACCGGGCGAAGAACGAGGTCCGGCCGGTGCCGGCGGACCCGCCGGGTATCGACCTGACCGACCCGAACGTGGTGTTCTCGGACTACGAGAAGCAGATCGTGGCCTACCAGGCGGACGCACACCACAACATCGAGGTCTTCAGCGGTTACGACAACGCCAGCAGCTACAACGAAACGAACATTCCGGCGCAGTACTCGTCCGTCAACGGCTCCGGCGGCACCATCAGCGTGACCGCCGACGGTGCCCGGCCGTCCGACACAGGTGACTACATCGAGGTGCGGGACCAGCCCCGACCAGGCGGCGAGTCCGGGCCGTACGGCGGACCCGGTGGCAGCCCGGTCAGCGGGCCCCCGGTCGGCGGTTCACCGGTCAGCGGGCCCGTGCCGAGCCCGTCCCTCCCCCAGCAGACAACCCCCAGCACGTACGTACCACCGGCGGTCAACCCGCCCGGCCCATACCCGCCGAACCCGTACCAGCCGACACCCGGCGGCCCCGGTCAGCCCGGCTACGGACCCGGTGTCCCCGTCGGCGGCTACCCAGGTGGTGGCCCTGGCGGACGGGGCGGTTACGGCGGCGGCTACGGCCCCCGGGGTGGCGGTGGATACGGTCCGGGCACCCCCGGCCCCGGCGCACGAGCCCCCATGGCAGGCCCCGGGCCGGCCGCTGGAGCGATCCCCGCCGAGGAAGCCGCCGCGCGGCGCGCCGCAGCAGCCGCGGCCGGTGCCCGTGGCGCTGGTCCCGGAGGCATGGCGGGCGCACCGATGGGCGCGGGCCGCGGCAAGGGCGACGAAGACGAAGAGCACCAGCGCAAAGTCCTCATCGAAGCCGACAGCGAAGCCATCTTCGGCAGCGACGTACTCACCGCACCACAGGTCATCGGCGACGACGAATACGAGGACGACTAACGCAGGTCGAGTTCCGCGCGCTTGATCGCCCGCCGGAACGCGTCCCACGCCGGGAACCCGGCCAGCACCACCCCGCCGTCAGGCTGCTTGGAGTCGCGGATACCGGCGATCGACGGCTTCACAGCCACCTCCACACAGGCACCATCGCCCTGGCTGCGGGTGCTCGTCCGCCAGTCGGCGTCCGGAAAGGCGACCTCGACGCAGGCGCCGTTGCTCTGGGTGTAGGTGCTCTTGCGCCATAAAGCCCCGGCCAAGTCGACGTTCGCCATCGTGCCGCCCTCCGTACGCGGTGGTCATCACGCGATCCGGGACGCGGCCTCCTCGATCAGTTTCGCGGAGCGGGTCTCATCGACGGCCATGTCCCACAACTGATTGTAGGCGGCCTGGAACTTCTCGACCTCGGCGGTTTCGTCCTCCAGTACGAAGTACGTCACGCTCTCAGCGAAGATCACGTCCGGATCGGCGTCGTCCGGGAAGCTCAGGATGGTGAAGTTGCGGCCCAGCGCTGGGCGGGCCCCAGCTGAGAACGGCAGCATCCGGATCCGCACGCTCGGCGCGTCGTGGGCGAGGGCGACCAACTGGTCGAGCTGTGCGCGCAACACGTCCGGTCCACCGACCGCGGTGAGCAGCGCCGCTTCGCCAAGAACGACCCGCAGGTTCAGCGGGTGATCATGGAGCAACCTTTGCTGCCGATCCATCCGGATCGACACCAGACGGTCCACCTCGTCATTCGGCTCACCAGCTCCGATGAGCGCACGGGCGTACTCCGCAGTCTGGATGAGGCCGGGGACGCATTCGCCTTCCAGCATCGACGCCTGCACGGCCTCGTCTTCCAGCTCGTAGTACTCGGCGAGGCGTTTGGGCACCACGTCCTGGTAGGGGCGGCGGACCGCGCCGGGCTTGCCACGTTTGCGGGTCTCCAGCGCGATGGCCACCATGTCATCGACCAACGCTTCCGGCGCGCCGTAGAGGCGGAGCGCGTCACGTACGCGCAGTGGATCGGAGCTTTCCCCGTTCTCCATCCGCGAGATCGTCCCGGAACCGCACAACAACGCCTTCGCCGTGTCCTCACCGGACAGCCCACTCGCGGCACGGTACTGCCGCAACGTCCGCGCCAGCCTGCGCCGCCGCATCGACCTGGACCTGCTCACACACCCTCCTCGTTCGGCAGCGTCCAGTCTGGCATCGAACCTGCCGTATCGCACGTCCCCTTATCGAGTGAAGCTAATTGGAAGCTTCCATTTCTTGTGCTCCAATCAAGGAGCGCCACCTCTGGCGCGACCCCAAGCCGAGAGGGACACACACATGCGAACCACCGAGCGAGCACACGTGTGCGCGAGCGTCGGCATGCACGCCGACGTGGAGATAACACTGACCATGGACCGTCACGGCGGAGTCGGCGCGGAGATCCACATCGGGGGCGACGGCCCGGACCTCACCATGGACTTCGCCGACGTCGACAGCATGGACCGGCTGGCGGCGGTGGCCGCGGACGGGGCACGGCAGCTCCGCGAACGGGTCGCGAACGACCTCGGCGACTGTGCGTGAAACCGGGCATGCCACCGTCGCGTCGCGTGGCTCTCGGCGTCATCACCACCGGAGCGGCAATGCTGGCGCTGCTTCCCCTGTACAGCCCCGAGAGCACCCGCCTCGACCGTGTCACCCCCACGACCACCGACCGCACCAGGACCAGCCACACGATGAACGACCCGGCCGACGAGACGGCGGTCCGCAAGCTGGCCGAGCGGTATCTCGCCGCGGTGAACACCCGCGATGACGCGACCGTCGCGCGGCTCAACTGCGCCAAGGCCGCGCCAGGACTGCTCCAGATGGTCGCCGACGGCCGACGGGTGACCATGACCGGGCTCGACCGTGCTCCCGTGCGCGCCCGCTACTACGTCGGCCTGACCATCGACGGCGCGCCCGTCGCACCCATGATCGTCGAGCAGCGTGACGGCGACTGGTGCGTACGCGACTGAATGGCGGCGACAGGTCGGGGTCCATGAGTGAGCCGTCGGCGACCGCTTCGAGTCGTCGAGCCCGCAGCCGGGTACTGAAGGGGAGCACCCTCCTCGACACGAGGCGCGCGGGTTTCCGTTGTGTGACAACGATGTGAGTCCGGCTCTTGACCTGCCGCCGACGTCGCCATATGGTTCCTCCATTCATAGGACATCCCATGTCCTATGTCGTCCGATGACGTACGTGTGTTCAGGAGGTGCGGTGTCCAGAACTCCGCCCGGGTCCGGTCAGCCCTTCAACCGGCGGGACATGTTGCGCTTCACCGGCCTCGCCGGCGTCGCGGCCGCGTTCTCGTCCAGTCTCGCCGCGTGTGGAGGGCCGGCCTCCACGAACGCGACCGGTGACTCCGCCGAGTCGATCACAGCGGTGATCGGGTACGGCAACAACCAGACGTGGGATCCGTTGCAGACGGCGTCCGCCTTCTCGATGGCGGCGATCCTGCACACCTACGAGTCGCTTGTGGAGGGTGACCCGATAACCCGTGAGCCGTACGCCGGGCTCGCGAAGGAACTGCCCGCCGACGTCTCCGGCACCTCGCTCACGTTCGAGCTGCGCGACGGCGCCAAGTGGCACGACGGCAAGCCGGTCACGGCCGACGACGTCGTGTTCACCTACGCCCGTGCGCTGGACCCGAACGAGAACGTGCTCGTCCGCACGTTCCTCACGCCGTGGCTGACCGAGGTGAAGAAGGTCGACGAGAAGACCGTCGAGTTCGTCCTCGCGCAGCCGTTCCCCTATGCGCTGCAACGCATCCAGACCGTGAAGATCTGCCCGAAGCACGTCTTCGAGGCGGGCTGGGACGCCGCGGTGTCTGGCAAGGTCGTCGGCTCGGGGCCCTACAAGGTCGTCGAGCAGGCGCCGCTGTCGCACACGCGCTTCGAGAAGTTCGCCGACTACAACGGGCCGCGCCCGGCGGTCTACAAGACGATGCTGTGGAACTCGATCGTCGAGGCGTCACCGCGGGTCGCGAAGATCTCCGGGGCCAAGCCGGCCGCGCAGATCGTGGAGAACATCCCCGCCGCCAACGCCGACCAGCTCGCCAAGGACGGTCGCAAGGTCGAGTTCGCCGACGGCGGCAACAACCTGTGGCTGATGTTCAACACCACGCACGCGCCGTTCGACAACAAGCTCGTGCGCCAGGCGCTGCACCACGCGGTCGACCGGGACAAGATGATCCAGGTCGGCCTCAAGGGCAAGGGTTCGCCGGGCACCTCGTTCATCAACCCGAAGCTGCCGGTGTCGCAGGCCGCCGCGAACGACCTCGGCTACGACCCCGACAAGGCGAAGGCCCTGCTGCGCCAGGCCGGGATCTCGAAGCTCTCCGTCACACTGTCCACGACGAACACCACGCTCGTCGCCGACTGCGTGAACGTGATCAAGGAGGGCTGGGACGCCATCGGTGTCACGACCACTTTGGACACCTCGGACACCAAGGCGCTGTTCTCCAAGCTCGACGGCGGGTTCGACTTCCAGGTCGTCGCGACCACGCAGAACGCCGAGCAGTTCGGCAACGACCCGGACCTGCTGGTCCGCTACTACTACGCGGGCGCGGGTGTCGCGGCCAAGTACGCCAAGTGGGCCGGGCCCGACCAGCAGAAGCTGATCGGGCTGCTCGACCAGGCGGCCGCCGAGACCGACGAGGGCGCGCGTGACGGTCTCACCAAGCAGGTCCTCGACACGCTCGCCGACCAGGCCGTGGTGTACCCGCTGGTGTTCACCCAGCTGGGCACGGCGTGGGACGCGAACGTCCTCTCGGGGGTGCGCGCACAGGGCTACCCGGGCATCAACCTGAACCAGGCGAAGCCGGGGTCCGGAGCGTGATCATCCTGCGGATGCTGCTCGGGCGCATCCTGTCGCTCGTGCCGCTGCTGTTGGGCGTCACGTTGTTCGTGTTCATCGTGATGCGCTTCTCCCCCGTCGACCCGGCCCTCGCGGCCTTCGACGGCGCGAACGCCACAGCCGAACAGCTCGAGCGGTTCCGCAGGGAGAACGGCCTGCTCGACCCGTGGCCCGTCCAGTACGGCCGGTTCGTGTGGAACCTGATGCACGGTGACTTCGGCGTCAGTGTGATCACCAAGCAGTCGGTGGGCGACACGATCACCACCGCGCTGCCGCTCACCCTGCAGCTGACGCTGATGGGCGTGGTCATCGCGATCGTCGTGTCGTTGCTGCTGGGCATCACGTCCGCGGTCTTCCGGGACCGGTGGCCCGACCAGGTGATCCGGATCGTGTCGCTCGCCGGTGTCGCCGCGCCCGCGTTCTGGATCGCGCTGCTGCTCGTGCAGTGGCTGGCCGTCGGCGAGGGCCTGTTCCCCAGCAGCGGTTACGTCAGCCCGCAGGACTCGTTCTCGGGCTGGCTCAACTCGATGACGCTGCCCGCGATCGCGCTCGCGATGCCGGTCGCGGCGCAGCTGACGCGCGTGATCCGCACGTCGATGGTCGAGGAGCTGGACAAGGACTACGTGCGCACGGCCCGCGGTGGCGGCCTGCCGCCGATCGTGGTGGTCGGGCGCAACGTCCTGCGGAACGCGCTGGTCACGCCGCTCACGGTGCTGGGCCTGCGGGTCGGCTACCTGCTCGGCGGCGCGGTCGTCATCGAGACGATGTTCGCGCTGCCGGGCCTGGGCCAGAACATGATCCAGGCCGTCAACGACGGCGACACGTCGAAGGTGCAGGGCTTCGTGATCACCATCGCGATCGGCTTCGTGCTGGTCAACCTGATCGTCGACATCCTCTACGTGATCGCCAACCCGCGCCTGCGGAGCCACTCGTGATGCGCCGGGGGCTCGCCGAGCGCCTGAGCAAGGGCGCGTCGTTCCGCAAGCTGGGTGTCACGTCGTGGATCGCGCTGGTGATCCTCGCGCTGCTGGTGCTGGCCGCGGTGTTCGCGCCGCTGATCAGCACGCACGACCCGTACCTCACGGGCAGCGAGGTCGCCGGGCCCAGCGGTGAGCACTGGCTGGGCACCGACTCGTCCGGCCGCGACATCTACACGCGCCTGGTGTGGGGTGCGCGCTGGTCGCTCGCCGTCGGCCTCGGTGCCATCGCCATCGCGCTCATCGCGGGTGCGTTGATCGGGGCGATCGCCGCCACGTCGAACCGCCGCGTCGGCGAGACGATCATGCGGATTCTCGACGTGGTCATGGCGTTCCCCGGTGTCGCGCTCGCCGCGGTGCTGGTGGCGGTGTTCGGGCGCGGGCTGATCGTGCTGATCCTCGCGCTCGCGTTCCTCTACATGCCGTCGATGGCGCGGGTGGTCCGCGCGAACGTGCTCGCGCAGTACGGCGAGGACTACGTGGCGGCCGAGCGGATCATCGGCGCGAAGCGGTTCTTCATCCTCACCCGGCACATCGCCGTGAACTGCGCGGCGCCGATCCTGGTGTTCTGCACGGTGATGGTGGCCGACGCGATCGTGTTCGAGGCGTCGCTGTCGTTCATCGGCGCCGGCATCCAGGCGCCGGACCCGTCGTGGGGCGCCGTCCTCGCGAACGGCAAGGAGCTGGTCCTGACCGGCGGCTGGTGGGCCACGCTGTTCCCCGGCCTGCTGATCCTGATCACGGTGCTGGCACTGAACGTCCTGTCCGAGGGCATTTCCGACGCGTGGGCCACGCCGTCCGCGCGCCGTGCCAAGGCGGGCCGGGCGGCGAAGCAGGCCGCGGAGGCGCCCGCCGAGGACCGGGTCGAGCCGGTGCTGCCGATCGAGGGTCTGCGGGAAGCCGGGGAACGACTCGCCGGGACCGCCCGCGACCTGCGGGACCGGGACGCCGTGCTCGACGTGGAACACCTGTCGATCTCGTTCGCCGACCGGCACGACGGGACCCGCGTGGTGGACGACGTGTCGTTCTCCGTGCGGTCCGGCGAGGTGCTCGGGCTGATCGGCGAGTCGGGCTGCGGCAAGACGATCACGTCGCTCGCCGTGATGGGCCTGCTGCCGGACACGGCCCGGGTCCAGGGACAGATCCGGTTCGCGCGGCAGGACCTGCTCGCGCTGAGCCCGAGCAGGCGCCGCCGTCACCTCGGCCACGACCTCGCGATGATCTACCAGGACGCGCTGAGTTCACTGAACCCGGCGATGACGATCCGCAGCCAGCTCAAGCAGTTCACCCGTCGCGGCGGCACGCGCTCGCCCGAGGAACTGCTCGAGCTGGTGAACCTGGACCCGGGCCGCACCCTGCGGTCCTACCCGCACGAGCTGTCCGGCGGACAGCGGCAGCGGGTGCTGATCGCGATGGCACTGTCCCGCAGCCCCAGGCTGATCGTCGCGGACGAGCCGACCACCGCGCTCGACGTGACCGTGCAGGCGCAGATCATGAAGCTCCTGCTGCGGCTGCAGGAAGAGCTGGGCTTCGCGCTGATCCTGGTGTCGCACGACCTGGCGCTGGTGTCCGAAGTGGCCGACCGCGTCGTGGTCATGTACGGCGGGCAGGTCGCCGAGACCGGGGCCATCGCGCAGGTCGTCGGCTCGCCACGGCACCACTACACGCGTGGCCTGCTGTCGGCGGTGCTGTCGCTGGAGGAGAACGCGGACCGGCTCACCCAGATCAAGGGTGTCGTCCCCTCCCCCGCCGACTTCGCGACCGGCTGCCGGTTCTCCGACCGGTGCCCCGCCGCGCGTGCGGTGTGCCGGACGGAACGGCCGCCCGTGGTTGGCGAGGGCGTTCACCTGACCGCGTGCCACTTCCCCGCCGAGGAACTGGTGGTGAGTCGTGAGTCTGCTTGAGTTGGACGGTGTGCACGTCGTGCACCGGATCCGGGCGCGGCGGTTGTTCGGGCACGACAACGTGTACGCGCTCACCGACGCGCACCTCACCCTGAACCCGGGCGAGACCGTCGGTGTGGTCGGCGAGTCCGGCTGCGGCAAGTCCACGCTGGCCAAGGTCGTCGTCGGGTTGCAGAGGCCGACCCAGGGCGTCGTCCGCTACGAGGGCGAGCCGTTGTGGGACATGACCGCCGAGGACCGGGCGCGGAAGTTCGGGCGCAACGTCGGCATGGTGTTCCAGGACCCGACGACCGCGCTCAACCGCCGCCTGTCGGTCGCGCGGGTCATCCGCGACCCGCTCGACGTGCACGCCGAGGGCACCCCGGCCGAACGCGACGAGCGGGTGCACGAGCTGATGTCGCTGGTCGGCCTGCCCGACAGCGTCGCGGACGCCGTGCCGGGACAGCTGTCCGGCGGGCAACGGCAGCGCGTCGCGATCGCCCGTGCGCTCGCGTTGCGGCCGAAGCTCCTCGTCGCCGACGAACCGACCTCCGCGCTCGACGTGTCGGTGCGCGCGCAGATCCTGAACCTGCTCATCGACCTGCGGGAACGGCTGGGTCTCGCGATGGTGTTCGTGTCGCACGACATCCAGACCGTCCGCAAGATGAGCGACCGCATCGTCACCATGTACCTGGGCCGGATCGTCGAGGAGGCACCGGCTGTGGCCGTGCCCGCCGCGACGCACCACCCGTACATGCGTGCGCTGTTCTCCGCGACGCCGAGCCTCAGGCACGCCGTCGAACCGATCGTCCTTTCCGGACCCGTGCCCTCGGCGACCAACCCGCCGAGTGGCTGCAACTTCCGTACCCGCTGCTGGAAGGCGACCGACGAGTGCGCGGCGGAACTGCCGCCTCTCGCCACCGCCGGTGCTGGTCACACGTATCGCTGCATTCACCCCGAGTCATAGAGGACTGAGTAGTGAAAGCACTTCTGACAGGTCTCTTATCCGTTGCCATCACGGCGAGCCTCACGCAGTCGGTGGCCGCCGAACCGGCCGCACCCCCGTCGGCGTCGTCGTTCGAGCAGCAGACGCTGTTCAAGGCGGCGAACGAGCAGGGCTACGCCTGTTTCCGGATTCCCGCGATCGTCAAGTCCAAGGAGAACACGCTGCTGGCGTTCGCCGAGGGCCGCGTCGACAACTGCGGTGACACCGGCGACATCGACATGGTGCTCAAGCGCAGCACCGACGGCGGCCGCACCTGGTCGCCGCTACAGCTGATCAACGAAGGCGACGGCGACACGCACGGCAACCCGGTGCCGATCGTCGACCGCGTCACCGGCCGGATCTTCCTGTTCACCACGTACAACGCGGGCCGTGACGACGCCGGTCCCTGCGAAACCCCGTGCGAGCGCACGCCGCACCTGCAGTACAGCGACGACGACGGCGCCACCTGGTCCGCGCCGGTCGACATCAGCGCGCAGGTCAAGAACCCCGAGTGGGACTGGTGGGTCGCGACCGGCCCGGTGCACGGCATCCAGCTCACCAAGGGTCGCCACGCGGGCCGGCTCGTGTTCGGCATCAGCGGTGAGGCCAGCGACGGCACCGCCGCGTTCGCCAACGACGGCGCGCTCGTCTACAGCGACGACCACGGCCGCACCTGGCAGCTCGGCGCGACGGGCCGCATCGACTTCCCGAAGGGTGGCACGTACACCCAGAAGCCGCAGGAGATCACGGTCACCGAGCTGGCCGACGGGTCGGTGTACGCCGGTGCCCGCGACCAGGGCGGCACGTCGGTCGGCAACCGGTCGTACGCGATCAGCCGTGACGGCGGCACGACCTTCTCCACACCGTGGACCTCGATCCCCGACCTGGTGACCCCGATCGTGCAGGGCGCGGTGCTGCACCTCGACCGTCCCGGCGTGGACCGCACGCTGTTCTCGTCGCCGTCCGACACCGACCGGCGTCGCTGGATGATGGTCCGCTCCTCGTGGGACGGCGGCCGTTCCTGGGACGGCGCCGAGCAGGGCACCCGCATCACGTCCGACTGGTCCGGCTACTCGGACATGGTGCAGATCAGCTCGACCCGTGAACGCAACGCCGAGATCGGTCTGCTGTACGAGGGCGGCCCGGTCGACGCGCGCGACGAGATCCGGTTCGCCCGCTTCACCGAGGACCACCTGGGCGGGCGCGAACCGGTCGGGCCGACCACGCCGGACACGTCGGCGTCGAAGGCCGACGCCTACGCGCTCGGCGGTGCCACCCTCACCGGCGGCAGGTTCGGCGGCGGCATGGACCTCGACGGCGTCGACGACTACCTGCGCGTCCCCTACGACAGCGCGCAGCTGCCCGGCGACGGCGACCTCACGTTCACCACGTGGTTCCGGTACGGCGCCACCCGCGGCTCACACGCGCTGGCGTGGCTGGGCGGCATGGGCTCGACCGCACCGCAGCTGTGGCTGCGCGGCGAACCGGAGAGCAAGCGGCTGGTCGCGATGATGACCACCGCCAAGGGCAGCACCCGGCTCGCCACCACGAGCGCGTACAACGACAACGAGTGGCACCACCTCGCCCTGCAGCGGGCGGACGGCACGCTGCGGCTGCTCGTGGACGGCACCGAGGTCGCCTCGGCCGCCGCGGTCGCCGGGTCGGTCAGCGAGCGGGTGGCGTGGCAGATCCACCTCGGCGAGCGGCAGGACTACCAGCACCGGTTCGACGGCACGCTCGACGAACCGCGCCTGTACCGCCGCGCGCTGTCGGCGGCGGAGCTGGACGCGATCCGCACCTCCAACGCGGACGTCCCGAACGGACTGGTCATGCGGTTGCCGCTCGACAAGCTGAAGGGCACCGACGGCACGTGCACGTCCGTCCCGTTCGTCTCGGGCACCGAGGGCTACCACACGTTCCGCATCCCGGCCGTGGTCGAGGCGAAGGACGGCACGGTGCTGGCGTTCGCCGAGGGCCGGGTGGAGTCGGCCGGTGACACCGGCGCGATCCGCGTGGTGCAGCGCCGGTCCACGGACGGCGGCTGCACGTGGGGCCCGCTGACCGTGGTGTCGGACAACGGCGACGCGACCGCGGGCAACCCGGCGCCGATCGTGCGGCGCGACGGTGAGATCGTGCTGCTGACCACCCGCAACGGGCGGGTCACCGAGCGGGAGATCATGTCCGGCACGGTGTCGGCGGCGGACAGCCGCCGCGTGTTCGTGCAGCGCTCGGATGACCACGGCCGCACGTGGTCGCCGGCGCGCGAGATCACCGACGTGGCGAAGAAGCCGTACTGGCGCTGGTACGCCACCGGCCCCGGCCACGCGATCGAACTGCGGAACGGCAGGCTCGTGGTGCCCGCCAACCACTCGTCGGCGCCGCCCGCGGGCTCGCCGGACGTGGGCACGGAGGCGAAGTACTACGGCGGTCACGACCTGATCAGCGACGACGGCGGCCGCACGTGGCGGATCGGTTTCACCGAGGAACGCACCGACACGGGCATCGCGGCGAACGAGACGATGGTCGCGCAGCTGCCGGACGGCAGGCTGTACTTCAACAGCCGCAACCAGGGCGCGGCGGGCAACCGGGTGGACGCCTACAGCACGGACGGTGGTGAGTCCCTCGCGGCGCCGTACGCGCTGCAGCCTGGGCTGACGATGCCGAAGGTGCAGGGCAGCGTGCTGCAGACCGTGCGGCCGGACCTGCTGCTGTTCTCCGGCCCGTCGGAGCCGGCCGCGCGCCGCAACCTCGCGATCCGCGCCAGCTCGGACGGTGGCCGCACGTGGCAGCAGACGTTGCTGGTGTCGCAGGCCCCGGCGGCGTACTCCGACCTCGTGCAGCTGACCGGTTCAACGGTGGGTCTGCTCTACGAGACCGGCGTGTCCGGCACGTACGAGACCATCACGTTCCGGCAGCTGCCGATGCGCGACCTGGACTGAGATGCCAGCACCCGCCCGGCGACCTGCCCTGAAAGACGCTTTCGTCCCGAAAGCGTCTTTCAGGGCGTTGCTATCCGACACGCGCGACGAGCACGCCGCGTCCGGTGAGCCGCTCCTGTTCGGCGAGCGGCTCACCGGTCACCGCGTCGGTCGCGTGTGCGGGTACCGGGACCGTCACCTCGGTTTCGTTGTGGTTCAACAGGAACAGCCACTCACCACGCCGGACCGCCTCGACCCCGGCCGGTGCGCCGGGCAGCACGGGCGCAACCCCGGCGTCGCGCAGCACCCGGGCGACGACCGCGGCCAGCGTGTCCGCGTCCGGCCGCGTCGCGAGGTAGGTGGCCACGCCGGAACCGAACACGTTCCTGGTGATCGCCGGGCGACCGGCCAGCTCACCTGTGAAGGTGTCCAGCACCTCAGCACCCTCCGCCGTGATCCACTCCGACCACAGCGTGCCGGTACCGCCGGAGCCGAGGGCCATGGACGACCCGGTGGCCAGCGGCCAGAACTCGTCGACGGTCAGGCCCAGCAACTCCCGGAACGGCCCCGGGTAGCCGCCGAGGTGGACGCGCTCGCGCCCGTCCACGATGCCGGAGAAGTACGACATGAGCAGGTGCCCGCCGGCGCGGACGTACTCGACGAGCCGCGCCGCGACCTCGGTGTCGACCGCGTACAGGTTGGGCACCACCACGAGCTTGTACCGCGAGAGGTCGACGGTCGGCGCGACCACGTCCACCGCCACGCCGGCGTTCCACAGTGGCCGGTAGTGCGCGAAGTTGACCTCTTCGAGCGACAGGTCCGACGCGGGCAGCGCCTTGCCCTGCAACGCCCAGCCGCTCGACCAGTCCGTCACCAGCGCGACGTCGGCGGCCACGGCCGACCCGAGCACCGGCTCCAGCCGGGCCAGTTCGGCGCCCAGCGCCGAGGTCTCCTCGAACACGCGGTGCTCGGGACCGGCGTGCGGCACCATCGCCGAGTGGAACTTCTCCGCGCCACCGCGGGACTGCCGCCACTGGAAGGACATGACCGCGTCCGCGCCACGCGCGACCGCCTGGTAGCTCCACAGCCGCATCTCGCCCGGCGACTTGGGCGCGTTGCGCTCACGCCAGTTCACCGCACTCGGCGCCTGCTCCAGCAGCAGCCACGGCCTGCCGTGCAGCGCACGCATCTGGTCGTAGGTGAACGCGGCCTGCACCACCGTGTCCCGGTCGTGCGGGTCCGGGTAGGAGTCGTAGGACACGACGTCGAGGTGCGGTGCCCAGTCCGCCACGTCGATCCGGTGCCAGGCGCCGACGAAGTTCGTCGTCACCGGCACGTTCGGCGTGTGGCGGCGCAGGATCTCCTTCTCCATCAGGTAGCACTCGAGCAGGGCGCGCGAGGAGAACCGCTTGTAGTCCAGCACCTGCGCGGGGTTGAGGAACGTCGGCGCGGCGCGCGGTGGGTGCACCTCGGCGAAGTCGGAGTAGCGCTGCGACCAGAACGTCGTGGACCACGCCTCGTTGAGCGCGTCCACGGTGCCGTACCGGTCGACGAGCCAGGCCCGGAACGCGTCGGCGGAGACGTCGCAGAAGCACTCCGGGACGTGGCAGCCGTACTCGTTGCCGATGTGCCACATCGCGAGCGCCGGGTGGTCGGCGTACCGGGCGCCGATCGCCTCGACCAGCCGCGCGGCGTGGTCGCGGTAGACGGGGCTGGACGGGCAGTAGTGCTGCCTGGCGCCCGGCCACAGCACGGTCCCGTCCGCGCGGCGGGGCAGCGTCTCCGGGTGCGCGTGCGCGAGCCACGGCGGTGGCGACGCGGTCATCGTGGCGAGGCAGGCGCCGATCCCGTTGGCGGACAGCAGGTCCATGACCTTGTCCAGCCACGAGAAGTCGTAGGTGCCCGGCGTCGGCTCGGTGGCCGCCCAGCCGAAGATGCCCACGGAGACCATCGAGACACCGGCGGTCTTCATGAGCGCCATGTCCTCGTCCCACACGGACTCCGGCCACTGTTCGGGGTTGTAGTCGGCACCGAACCCGAAACGCCCGAGGCGGTGCCGCACGACTGATTCCACGACGATCCTCTCTGATCTCTTCAAGACGTAGGACATAGGACGTAGGATGTCGTCCGGACGGTATGCCGAGCCGACACCGGTCCGCAAGGGAGAACGCTTTGACCAAGCTCCACGGCGTGGTGCCACCCGTGTGCACCCCACTCACCCCGGAACGCGAACTCGACGTGCCCTCGCTGGAGCGCCTCGCCGCGTTCCTCATCGAGGCGGGCGTGCACGGGTTGTTCGTCACCGGGTCGACCGGTGAGGTCGCCTACCTGCCGGACGAGACGCGCTACCGGGCCCTGGAAGTGGTCGCGGGCGTCGCGGCCGGGCAGGTGCCGGTGCTCGCCGGGATCATCGACACCACCACCCCGCGCGTCATCGAGCACGCGAAGGCGTCGAAGGCCGCGGGGGCGGACGCGCTCGTGGCGACCGTGCCGTTCTACGCGCCGACGGCCCCGTCGGAGTTCGCCGGCCACTTCCGCGCCATCCGCGCCGCGGTCGACCTGCCGCTGGTGGCCTACGACATCCCCGTGTCGGTGGGCCACAAGCTGCCGACCGACGTGGTCGTGGAACTGGCCGGGGACGGCACCTTCGCCGCGCTGAAGGACTCCAGCGGCGACCTCGACGGGCTGCGTGCCGTACTCGAGCAGACCGACGACCTGGTGTGCTTCTCCGGGTCGGAGACCCTCGCCGACCTCGGGCTGTTCATCGGCGCGCACGGCCTCGTGCCCGGTATCGGCAACGTCGACCCGCACGGCTACCTGCGCCTCTACGACGCGGCCAGGCGCGGCGACTGGGCGGCGGCGAAGACCGAACAGCTGCGGCTGCGCAAGCTGTTCGGCCTCATCCACGTCGGCGACGCGCGCGGCATGGGCCGGTACTCGTCAGCCATCGGGGCGTTCAAGGAAGGGCTCGTGGCACGTGGCGTGATCGCCGGCGGCACGACCAGCGAGCCGATGATCCCGTTGAACGACACGGAACGCGCGGCGGTGCGGCGGCATCTCGCCGAAGCCGGTCTGCTCTAAGGTTGCACGTTGGAGGTCCCCGTGACAGAGCAGCACACACCGGCCAAGCTGGCCACGAGAATGAGCAGGGCGATCCGCGACGAGATCACCGCGCTCATCCTCGCGCGTGGCCTGCGCTCGGGCGACCCGCTGCCCACCGAGACCGAGCTGGTCGAGGCGCTCGGAGTGAGCCGCAACTCGATCCGCGAGGCGCTGAAGGCGTTGCAGGCGCTCGACATCGTCGAGATCCGGCACGGCTACGGCACGTATGTCGGCAGGTTGTCGCTCGACCCGCTCGCCGACGGGCTGACCTTCCGCGCGCTGCACGACATCGGCCGTGACCTGCGGTCGATGGAGGAGATCCTCGAGGTCCGCGAGGCGCTGGAGGCGGCGCTGATCCGCCGCGTGGCCGCGACCGTGCCGGAGGAGGACCTCGCCGCGCTCGACGAGGTCACGCGACGGATGAGCGAGCGCGCCAAGGCGGGCGACACGTTCGCCGAGGAGGATCGTGAGTTCCACGAGATTCTGTACCGGTCGTTGAACAACGCGCTTGTCACGCAGTTGTTGCGGGCGTTCTGGGATGTGTTCCACCGGGTGAATCACCGGCTCGGGGTGACCGATCCCAATCCGGTGCTGACGGCGCGTCGTCATCGGGCGATTGTCACCGCGTTGCGGAAGCGGGACGTTGCCCGGGCTGAGCACGCCATGGAGGAGCACTTTCGGAATCTCGACGCTCGGGTTGCGCAGTTGCGGACGCCTTGATTGGTGTGTCCTCGCCGGACGGGCTGATCTCGGGGAGGGGGCTTCCCCACTGAAGGACCCCATCAGTGCGCTGTGCAGGTGACGAAGGGGTCCTTCGGTGCGTTGCGCGGGCAACGTTGTCGGCCTCTCAGGCGTCCACCTCTCGGATCTCCCGGGAAAGGACACCTGACTGTGCAGAACAGACCCATGCCCGCGTCGCCTACTCGGTTCGACGTCGGCGTCGCATGTGCCGTCTCGGTGCCGTTCGGCATCGCCGCCCTGTTCCTCGTCGGGTTGGTGGCGTTCTTCCTCCTGCCGGTGACCGGGCCCGCGATGCTCGTGGTGGTGCCCGCGCTGCTGTACGTGGCGGCCGCCGCCGGGGTCTGGCTCCTCGTTCGCGGCAGCCTCGCCTCGAAGGGGTTCGGTGCCGGGGTGCTGACCGGCTGGGTGTTGTTCGCGATCTGGTCGTCGGGGCTGAGCACCGGGTTCGGGGGGCCGTCGTGACGTGGCGGATCGTCGCGCTCGTCGCCGTGGTGGTCGCCGCCGTGGGGGCGATGGTGGTCGCGGTGCCGCTCGCCGTCGAGGTGGTCGGTGGGCGGGGGCTCGCGGTGCTGGAAGACGTGCCCGGGCCGGAGAGCGGACCCGAATGCCCGGTTGACTCACGGTACGTCGACGAGGAACCCGATGGTCTGCGGCAGGACGTGCTCGCCGCCTGGCGGGAGCTGCGTGCGGCCGCCGAGCGGGACGGTGTGCTTGCCTGCGTGAACGACGGCAAGCGCAGCAACGCCCAGCAGCAGCGCGAGTTCGACGAGGCCGTGGAGAAGTTCGGCACCGAGGAGCTGGCCGCCGGCTACGTGCTGCCGCCCGGGAAGTCCAACCACGTCAAGGGGTTCGCGGTGGACGTGCAGCCGTGGTCGGCCGCCGAGTGGGTGGCGGAGCACGGTCAGGCGCACGGGTGGTGCCGCCGGTACGACAACGAGTACTGGCACTTCGAGTACGACCCCGACTACCGGACCGGCTGCCCCGAGATGCTGCCGGACGCCACGAGCTGACGTCAGGGCCGGACCGGGGAGACCACCCGCAGCTGCAGCATCGCCGCGAACCGGGCCTCCGGGTCGGTCAGGTCGAGCCCGCCCACCTCCGCGAGCCTGCGCAGCCGGTACCGGAACGTGTTCGGGTGCACGTACAGGGCGGCCGCCGCCGCGATCACGTCGCCGAACGCGTCCAGCCACGCGCGCAGTGTCGCGACCAGGTTCGTGCCGTGCTCCTCGTCGTAGGCGAACAGGCGGGCCACCGGGCCGCTCGGCCGGTCGCCCCGCGCGGCGACGAGGTCCCGCAGTTCCAGGACCAGCGCCTCCGTGTGCACGTCCTCGAGCCGTGCCACCCGGCGGCCACCTCCGGCCCGCAGCACCCGCAGCGCCCGGTCCGCGGTCGCCCGTGACTCGGCGAGGCTCGCCGTGTCGTTGGCGACCGTGCCGACGGCGGCCACGGCGCGACCTCGGTCGCCGACGCGGTCGAGGAAGTCGCCTGCGATGCGGACCGCGGCGTCCGGGTCCCGGCCGGGGACCAGGCCGTAGGTGACGTCGCCGACGAGTGCCGCCGCGCAGCGTGGGTGCACGGCCGACAGGTGCATGGCGAGCGCGTCGGAGAGGCGCTGCCGCTCGGCCACCAGCGCGGCGTCGTCGTCGGGCTGCACGAAGGCGAGCGCCAGCACCACGACGGGTTGGTCGGCGAGACCGAGCCGGTCCAGTGCCTCGCGGGCACCGGCGCCGCCCTCGAGTGCCGTGCTGACCAGGTCGGTGCGCAACCTGCGTGCCACGTCCGCGCCCGCCCGCAGGCTCAGCATGTGCAGCGCCACCAGCCGGGACGCGTCGAGCAGCGCCTGCGTGCGGTCGGGGCCGAGGGGGCCGCGCACCGCCGCCCAGATCGAGCCCAGCACCTCGTCGCCCGCGCGGACCGCGACCGCGACCCTCGGCAGGTCGACCAGCCCTTCGAGGAACGGTTCGATGTAGACCGGCCGCTCGCTGCGGTACAGGTCGCGGAACACGCCCTGCTCGGTCAGCAGCTGCGAGTACCGCTCCGGCACCTGACGGCCCAGGACCGTCTCGACCCGCGACTGGTCCGCCTCGTCCTGCCTGCCCGAGAACGCCAGCACCCGGGAGCTGCGGTCCTCGATGGTCACCGGCGCGTCCAGCAGGGCGGCGATCGCGTTGGCCAGCGCGAACAGGTCGCCGGACGGCATGCCGCCCAGCGTCTCCCCCGCGGTCTCGCCGACGTCACCCTCCGCGAGCAGCGACCGCAGCAGCGCGGCGAGCTGTGCCCACGACGCGCCCCTGGTGAGCGCGAGCACGGCGACGTCCGGCAACGTGTCGCCCAGGTCCGGCACGGGTGCGCGCAGCACCAGGCCCGCGGCGTCGTGCTTGCCGAGTTCGTCCAGCAAAGAGACGATCTCGTCGCGGTCGTGCAACCCGACGCCCAGCACGAGCGCGTGCTTCGGCAGCGCGGGCTCGTCGACCGGGTCGTGGATGACGACGCCACCCAGCTCGTCGACGCGGTCCACGTGGCCGTGCACGACCTCCAACAGCGTCCATCCCAGGTCGTCGAGGACGCGGCGCAGGCTGGCGCGGGGTTTCATCGAGTTCAGCCTATGGTCAGTCGGCCAGGGGGAGCCACTCGGTGGACGTGGTCACCGCCGCCAGCCGGTCCGGGTGCGGGGTGACGCCGACACCGGGTCCGGCCGGCACCGGCAGGTGTCCGTCGTCGAGGACGAACGGGTCGGTGATGTCGGTGCGGTAGTAGCGGTCGGACGCGGACGTGTCGCCGGGCAGCGTGAACCCGGGCAGCGCCGCGAGCGCCACGTTCGCGGCCCGGCCGAGCCCGGTCTCCAGCATGCCGCCGCACCACACCGGCACGCCGTGCGCGGTGCAGACGTCGTGGACGCGCCTGGCCTCCAGGTAGCCGCCGACCCGGCCGGGCTTGACGTTGACGATCGAGCACGCGCCCAGCGTGATCGCGTCGGCGGCCGCCTTCGCCGAGGTGATCGACTCGTCGAGGCACACCGGGGTGGTGAGCCGCCGCGCGAGTTCCGCGTGCCCGAGCACGTCCTCCTCGTCGAGCGGCTGTTCGATCAGCAGCAGGTCGAACGGGTCGAGCCGCGCGAGGTGGCGGGCGTCGGCGACGGTGTAGGCGGTGTTCGCGTCGACCTGCAGCAGCACGTCGTCGCCGAAGCGTTCCCGCACCGCGCGCACCGGCTCGACGTCCCAGCCGGGCTGGATCTTGAGCTTGATCCGCACGTACCCGGCGTCGAGGTAGCCGCCGACCGCCTCCAGCAGCTCGCCGAGGTCGGACATGATGCCGACCGACACCCCGCACGGCACCCGGTCGCGGACCGCGCCCAGCTCGCGGGCGAACGAGCGGCCCCGCGCCCGCAGTTCGGCGTCGAGCACGGCCGTCTCCAGCGCGGCCTTCGCCATCCGGTGGCCGCGGAACTGCCGCAACGCGGGTGCGACCGACGGCGCGTCGAGGTGCGGCAGCGCAGCCAGCGCGGGGATCAGGTACCGGCGGAGCACGTCGGCGGCCGCGTCCACGTACTCCGACGAGTACCGGGGGTCTGACAAAGCAACGCACTCGCCCCAGCCCTCACCGTCGTCGGTGACCACGCGCAGGACCAGCACGTCCCGGTTGTGCTCGACACCGAACGACGTGCGGAACGGCGCCACGAGCGGCATCGCGATCCGCCGCAGCTCGACACCCTGGAGTTTCATCGCCCCTCCCTCGTGACCACGTACCAGCCGGCCCGGTCGAACCCGGCGACCCGCGCGCCGTCGGCGAGCAACCCGCCGAGCACGTCCCGCACCGCGAGCCGCCACGCCCTGGCCAGTCCCGGGTTCTCGGCACGCACGGCCGCGATGTCCGCGGGCACGGCGACCAGCAGGGTCTCCCCGGCCGTCACACCGGGTTCCGGTGCGCCGTCGGCCGTCCGGCCGAGCGCCACGACCGCGTGGCCCGGCACGCCGCCGAACTCGGTGCGGTGGTCCAGGTTCCAGCGCACGAGCAGCCGGTCGGTGTCGTCGCCGCCGTTCACCACGTCGTGCATGCCGCCGTAGAAGTCGGGCAGGTACTCGGTCGCGGTGGCGCCGAGCTTGCCCAGGTTGAACCACGCGTTGCGGGCCACCAGCGGGTCGAACGTCCACGCGATCACGTCGACGCCCCGGTCCAGCGCCCACGCCCGCTGGTGCAGCTTGAGCGCGTAGCCGACGCTGCGGCCCGCGGCCGTGGCGGCGACGCCCGCGATGTGGCTGTGCATGGCGTTGTCGGCGGGCGCGCCGAAGAACCCGACGCAGGCGCCGACGAGCCGGTCGCCGTCGAACGCGCCGGACAGGTAGTTGCCCGCCTTGGTGAGCGCCCGCAGCAGTTCCGTCGTCACGAGCGGGCTCTCCGGACCGGTCCGCCAGATGTCCTGGAACAGCGCGCACACGCCGGTGAACTCGTCGATGGTCGTCAGCTCGCGGACGGTCACCCCGGCGGCCAGTGCCGCCGAGGTCGCCGTCGTCGAGAACGCCGTGCTCACTTCTGTCACGGCGTCCATGCTCGTGACCTCGCCGTCGTTCGTCATGGTCGTGGCGAACCAGCCGTGGAAGCCGGTTTCGTTGACACGGCCAGGAGTTCGTCGAGCAACGCCGACAGCAACACGGCCCTCGGCACCAGTTCGTCGACGAGCACGTGCTCGTCGTCGGCGTGGGCGCCGCCACCGACCGCACCGAGACCGTCGAGCGTCGGCGTGCCCACCCCGGCGGTGAGGTTGCCGTCCGACCCGCCGCCGACCGCGACGCCCGCCACCGGCGGGTGGCCCAGCTCGGAGGCGATCCGCGCCGCGCGGGTGAACAGCGCCGCCGAGGCCGACGCGGCGAGCGGTGGCCGGTTCGCACCGCCCACCACGTCGACGCGGGTGCCGTACAGCACGGGGCGCAACGCACGCATGCCCGCGTCGACCCGCTCCTGTTCCGCCGCCGTCCGCACCCGGACGTCCACGGCCACGGATCCCTTGGCGGACACGGTGTTCCGCGCGGTGCCCGCCGACATGAGCGTGGGCGTGACCGTCGTGCCGAGCACCGGGTCGGCGAGCGCCTCGATCGCCAGGACCTGGTGTGCCAGCTCGACGGTCGCGTTGTGGCCGCGTTCCGGTTCGAGCCCGGCGTGCGCGGCCCGGCCGGTCACCTCGACGTCGTAGACGGACACGCCCTTGCGTTCGGTCTTGAGCGCACCGCCGGGTGCCGACGCCTCCAGCACCAGCGCGGCGTCGGCGGCGCGGGCCTCCTCCTCGACCAGCGCACGCGACCCGGGCGACCCGAGTTCCTCGTCGCCGGTCACCAGCAGGGTGACCCCCGACCGGCCCGCCGCGATCCGGAACGCCAGCGCCAGCCCGGCTTTCATGTCGAAGCACCCCGGGCCGCGCATGACCCCGCCGTCCACTGTGTACGGATGGGTGGCGAGGGAACCCAGCGGCCACACCGTGTCGTGGTGGCCGAGCAGCAGCACGCGGTGCGGGCCGTCGCCGAGCCGCCAGCGCAGATGGATGCCGAGGCGTTCCGGTTCGACACCGAGCCGCCGCGTGCCCACCCGCGCCACCACGTCGACGCTGCGTGCGAGCGCCGCCGGATCGGTCGACGGCGACTCGCAGCGCACCATCTCCTCGGTATCCGCCAGGAGATCCGGCAGCACGTCAGCCGACCTTCGGGGTCGCGCGCGCACCGAAGTGGAGGTACCGCTCCCCGGTCGCCAGCGAGTAGAAGGTGACCGGGATCCACATCGTGTTCTCGTTCTCCCGCACCACGTACAGGTTCTCCTCGACCGGCACCAGGTCGTACTCCTGGTTCCGTTCCTCCTCCGGCAGCAGCTCGGCGATCGGCCCGGTCGCGGTCATGCGCAGCCGCGGGCCCTGCTCGCCCTCGACGACCTCGATCTGCACGCTGGCCCGCTCGTACCGGCCGAGGTGCGGCGTGATGTCGGCGGTCACGGGCTGCTCGGGCGGCGCGAGCGGTTCCGGCATGTCGACGTCCGCCAGTTCCGCGAAGATCTCCCGGTACAGGTCGTCGTAGAAGTCGCGGGTCTTGCCACCGTTGGTGAGCAGCGTGACCGCGAGGCCCTCGTCGGGCAGCACGCGCAGGAACGCGGACTGGCCGATGGTGTTGCCGTCGTGGCCGTACAGCCGCCTGCCGTGCCAGTCCATGCGGATCCAGCCGAGGCCCCACGAGTCGCCGAGCGTGTACTTGTCCGGCAGCTCCGCCTGCAGCGAGGTCATGGCGGCCGCGCTCTCGTCGGACAGCAGCCGGGTGCCGTCCGGTGTGACGCCGCCGGCCAGGTGCAGCCGCGCGAACATCAGCACGTCACGGACCGTCGCGTTGATCAACCCGGCTGGTCCGGCCGACCTCGGCAGCGCCCACGCCGGTGCGACCACGGCGGTCTTCTCACCGGAGTGGCCGACGGCCGCGCGGTGCAGCAGCGCCTCCTCCGGCAGCGTGCCGGTGTGCGTGAGGCCCAGCGGGGCGAACAGCCGCTCCCGCATGGCCGCGTCCCACGTCCTGCCCGTCAGCTTCTCGATCACGCGGCCGGCGAGGGTGAAGCCGGAGTTGCAGTACGACCAGGTCGCGCCGAGCGGGTGGTTCTGCGCGACGTCGGCGAGAGCGGCGACGTACTTCTCGATGGCGTCATCGCCGCGGCCGGTGTCGGTGAACACGTCGCCGTCGATGCCGCTGGTGTGCGTGAGCAGGTGCCGCATGGTCACCTTCTCCGTCACCGCCTGGTCGGCGAGCGTCAGCTCCGGCAGCACCTCGGAGATCGGCGCGTCGAGGTCGAGCAGCCCCTCGTCGACGAGCTGCATGACGACGGTCGTGGTCCACACCTTGGAGATGGACCCGATCTGGAACACCGAGTCCGCGGTGGTCTCGACGCCGGTGTCGACGTTGAGGAGCCCGTGCGCGAGCTGGACGAGCTCGTCCTCGCGGCCGACGCGGAGGATGCCGAGCGCCGCGCCGGGCACGTGGTGTTTCCTCGCGAGCGCGACGAGCCTGCGCTGCCAGTGGGCCGCGTCGATCTTCGGCCTGCGGGCCCCGCCCGCGTCACCGGCGTACTGCTCGACCCAGTCGAGCACCCTGCGGTTGAAGTCGATCCGGTGCGACGGGGCGCCGTCGAGGATGAACAGGTGCGCGGCACCGGGGTAGAGCACGAGCCGTGTCGGCACGCCCTGTTCGCGCAGCGCGGTGTGCCACTGCTCCGCCTGCCCGACCGGGCACCGCACGTCGGCGGCGCCGTGGATCACCAGCGTCGGCGTGCGGACGTCCTCGACCTTCGCGAGTGGCGACATCTCCGCGTACGTGGCGCGGTCGGCGTGTGGCAGCGCGCCCAGTTCGAACGCGGCCAGGTCATGGCCCGCGTCGGAGGTGCCGGCCATGCTGGTGAGGTCGGCGACCACGCCACCGGCGACGGCGGCGGCGAACCGGTCGTCGCGGCTGGTGAGGTAGCAGGTCATGTAGCCGCCGTAGCTGTAGCCCGCGACCGCGAGCCGTGCGGGGTCGGCGACGCCCTCGGCGACGAGCTGATCGAGCGGCTCCAGGAAGTCCTTGGCGTCCGCGGTGCCCCACGCGCCGATGGCGGCGGTGAAGAAGTCCTCGCCGTAGCCGTCGCTCGCCCTCGGGTTGAGCAGCAGCACGGTCCAGCCGAGCGCGGCCAGTTCCTGGTGGTAGACGTGCACCTCGTCGGCGCCGCCGTGCCACGCGTTGTGCGGGCCGCCGTGGATGTCGAGCAGCAGCGGGCCGGGCCCGGTGACCGCGGGGTCGCGGACGAGCCAGCCCTGCACGGTCGTGCCGTCGGAGATGGTGAACTCGCGTTCCTCGCGGACGAACAGCTCGACCTCGGTGTCGGTGTGCCGGGTGCGCACGGTTTCCGCACCGGTCGCGAGGTCGACGGTGACGATCTCGCCGAACGAGGTGGGCGTGGTCAGCAGGACCGCGGCGGTGTCCCCGGCGACGGACAGCCCGCCGACGACCCGGCCCGCGCCCGCCACGACCGGACGAGGTGTGCCGCCGTCCAGTGCGACCGTGTACAGGTGCGTGCAACCGCGGTCCCGTACGCAGAACAGCACGCCGTCGCCGCCGAGCTGTGGCACCGCCCCCGGGTACGCGGGGCCGCCGGGCATGACGTTGCGGTCGAGTCCCGCCGTGAGGTCGACCGTCTCCCCGCCGCTGATCTTGAGCAGCCGGGCGTGGCCGACGGGTGGGTCGACCATGCCGACGACGAGGAACGTGTCGTCGTCGACCCACGTGACGCGTGCCGTGATGCCGTCGGGCAGGGCGACCTGCCGCGGGGTGCTGTGCGGCGGGGCGACGTCGACGACGTACAGCGGCGCGGTCGGGCGCAGGTCGGCGTCGGGTGCCGTGGCCGCGCCGTACGCGAGCCGGGTCGAGTCGGGCGACCACGCCGGTTCGCCCGCGTGCCAGTCGCCGTCGGTGACCTGCCGGGTCTCACGGCTGTCGAGGTCGAGCACGTGCAGGTGCTTGCGGATCGTGCGGAGGAACCCGGCGCCGTCGGCCTGGTAGCCGAGCCGGTCGGTGACGATCGGCGCGTTCTCGGGGCCGTCGACCATGTCGACGGGCGCGGCGAACGCGATCCTGCCGCCGTCCGGGCTCCAGTGCGGGGCGCCGGCGCCGAGCGGGAGGTCGGTGAGCCGCTCGGGTTCACCGCCGTCCGCGGGGAGCAGCCAGAGCTGCGCGGGACCGTCCTGTGCGCGCAGGAACGCGAGCGACCGGCCGTCCGGCGACCACGCGGGCGTGGTGTCGGCGGTGCCGGTGGTGAGCCGCCGCGCGCCGCCCTCGCCGGTCAGCCAGATGGCCCGGGTGTTGCGGTCGCCGTCGACGTCCGCGGTGCGCAGGACGTAGGCGGTGCGCGTGCCGTCCGGGGACAGCGCGGGCTCTTCCGGAACGGCGAACGCGGTCAGGTCCTCGATGCGCTGGCGAGTCACCGGCTTCTCCCTTCGGTCGACGTGAGCAGCTCACGGGTGTAGGGGTCCTGGGGTTCGGTGAGCACGGCGTCGGCAGGCCCGTGCTCGACGATCCGCCCCCGGTACATCACGGCGATCGTGTCGCTGACGTACCGGACGACGGCGAGGTCGTGCGAGATGAACAGGATGGTGAGGTCGAGCGTCTTCCGCAGGTCGCGGATGAGGTTGAGCACCGCGCCCTGGATGGACACGTCGAGCGCGGAGGTGATCTCGTCGGCGACCAGCACCTCGGGCCGTCCGGCGAGTGCCCGCGCGATCGCTACGCGCTGCCGCTGCCCGCCGGACAGCTCGGCCGGGTAGCGGCCCGCGCGGTCGGGCAGGTCGACGAGTTCCAGCAACCGCGCCACCTCGGCTTTGCGGTCGGTGCCCTTCGGCACGGCCTCGGCGATGGACGCGCCCACCGTCATGCGCGGGTTCAGCGACGAGTACGGGTCCTGGAACACCATCCGCAACGGACGGCGGCCCCGCGTCGGCACGGGTGCCCCGTCGAGCGTGACCCGCCCGCCGGACAACGGCACGAGCCCGACCGCGGCACGCGCGAGCGTGGACTTGCCGGAACCGGACTCGCCGACCAGCCCGACCACGGACCCCGCGGGCACGGTGAGGTCGACGCCGTCGACCGCGGTGACCCGGTGCCCGCGCGACCCGAACCGCACGGACACGTTCTCGAACCGGAGTTCCCGCATCACGTCACCTCCGCCGGGACGTCGGCGTGCCAGCACGCGACACGGGTGCCGTCGGTCTCCACCAACTCCGGATCGTCCGCCGCGCAACGGGAATCCGCCAGCGGGCAGCGGGGCGCGAACGCACAGCCGGGCGGCAGGTGCGCCGGGTCCGCGGGCCTGCCGGGGATCACGGTCAACGGCAGCGACCGGTCCGTCGTCATGTCCGGCACGGCCGCGAGCAGCGCCTTCGTGTACGGGTGCCGCGCGCCGGTGCGCAGGTCGGCGGCGGGCAGGTCCTCCACGATCCGGCCCGCGTACATCACCAGCACCCGGTCGCACACCTGCTCGACGACCGTGATGTCGTGGCTGATCAACAGAAGCGCGACGTCGTCGGCCGCGCGGATCGACGCGAGCAGGTCGAGCACCTGCCGCTGCACGGTCACGTCCAGCGCGGTCGTCGGCTCGTCCGCGACGATCAGCGCGGGCGTGCCCATCAGGCCCATGCCGATCATGGCGCGCTGCCGCATGCCGCCGGAGAACTCGTGCGGGTACTGGCGTGCGCGCCGCTCGGGGTCGGACAGGCGTACCGCCGCGAGCCGGTCGACCGCCCGCGCCATAGCCGCCCGCCGGTCCATGCCTTCGTGGTGGCGGGCGACCTCGGCGAGCTGCCCGCCGACGCGCATGGTCGGGTTGAACGAGGTCATCGGGTCCTGGAACACCATGGCGAGGGACGTGCCGAGGAGTCTTCTGTGCTCCCCCGCCCGCAGGTCGGCGCCCAGGAACGACAACCGGTCCGCCTCGACCACCCCCGGTTCGGTCACCAGGCGCGAGACCGCGAGCGCGGTCAGGCTCTTGCCCGACCCCGACTCCCCCACGATCCCGACCGCGTCACCGCGTCTCATGGTGAAGCCGACCCCGCGCACCGGTGTGGCGGCGGGGAACCGCACGGAGAGGTTCTCGACGACGAGCATGGCCGAGTCGTCGGGCGCGGCGGTCACCCGTGGCGCCCGGCGGAACGGGACCTTGTGGCCGCCGAGGCGTCCGTCGAGCCCGACGGCCTTGGCGATCGCCTCGCCGAACAGGTTGAACGCCAGCCCCGCCACCACGACCGCGACGCCGGGTGCGAGCGCGGCCTCCGGGTGCACGTAGATCGAGCCGAGTCCCTCGCCGAGCAGCCTGCCCCAGTCGTAGTCCGGTGGCTGGACGCCGAGCCCGAGGAACGAGAGCCCGGCGAACGCGAGCAGCGCGTTGCCCGCGGCCACGGTCGCGTTCACCACCAGCGGTTCGGCGACGTTGGGCAGCACGTGCCGGAACAGCACGCGCACGCGGCCGACACCCGCGATCCTGGCCGCCGCCACGTAGTCGAGGCCCGCCACGCCCGCCACCATCGTGTGCGTCAGCCGCGCGAACCCGGGCGCGAGCGCGAGCCCGATCGCCAGCAGCCCGCCGGTGGTGCCGACACCGAAGATCACGGCGAAGAACAACGCGAGCAGCAGCCCGGGGAACGCGACCGCGATGTGCACGGCGGCGGTGACCAGCCGGCCGATCCGCGCGCCCAGCAGCAGGGGCGCGGTGCCGAGCAGCAACCCGACCGCGACCCCGAGCGCGGTGGCCAGCAGCGCGAGCCGCACGGACAGACTGGTCGCGACCAGCACGCGGAAGAAGATGTCCCGGCCGAGCCCGTCCGTCCCGGCCCAGTGCTCGGCCGACGCGCCCTGCTGGATGTGGCCGGTGTCGACGGCGTTGGCCGCGTCGGTCCACAGGACCGGCGCGAGCACCGCGAGCAGCAGCACGAAGGCCACCATGCCCGCGGCGGCCGCGCCGACCGGGGTTCGCAGCACCCGACCCACGTCAGTCCTCCCTGATCGTCGAGCGCGGGTCGAGCAGCGCGAGCGCGACGTCGACCACCAGGTTCACGACCAGCACGCCGATGCCGTAGACGAGCACGACGCCCTGCACCACCGCGTAGTCCTTGGCGAGGATCGACGAGACGATGGTGCTGCCCAGCCCCGGCCACGCGAACACGTTCTCCACCAGCACGGTGCCCGCGACGAGCGAGCCGAGCAGCAGCCCGCCGAGCGTGATCGCCGCGGTCAGCGAGTTCGGCAGCGCGTGCCGGAGGTACACGGTCCTGGCGGGCAGCCGCTTCGCCCGCGCGGTGCGGACGTAGTCGGCCCGCAGCACGGTCAGCGTCTCCACCCGGATGATCCGCGCGAGGATCGCCGCCGGTGCCAGCGCGAGCGCCACGACGGGCAGCACGTACGACGACGCCCCGTCCCGGCCGGCGACCGGCGCCCACCCGAGGTTCACGCTGAAGACCCACACGAGCCCGACGGCCAGCAGGAACTCCGGGATCGCCGCGAGCACCACGCTCGTCGACGTGAAGCCCAGCTCGAGCGGCCTGCGCCGCCCGCCGCGGGTCAGCACCGCGAACGCCAACCCCAGCGGCACCGACACCAGCACCGCCAACGCGAACGCCAGCACCGCCAGCTCGACGGTCGCGGGTAGCCGGTCACCGAGGATGTCCGACACCGGCAGCCCCGAGGTCATGGAGACGCCGAGGTCACCGGTGAACAGGCCGCGCAGGTAGTCCAGGTACTGCTCCCACAGCGGCTGGTCGAGTCCGAGCGCCGCCCGGCGCGCGTCGACCAGCTCCTGCGTGGCGGTGGGGCCGAGCGCGGCCCGCACCGGGTCGCCGGGGATCAGGTGGATCATGCCGAACGCGGCGGTCACGAGCACCCACACCGACACGAGCAGCCTGCCGAACCGCCGTGCGGCGAAGCGGGCCCACGGGTGGGTGAACGGGGCGGTGGCGACGTCGGCCGTCATCAGCCCACCATGCGGATCGACGACGGTGCGATGCTGCCCTGCGTCAGCTCGAACTCGGCGCCCTTGCCGAACACGGGGCGGTTGGCGTTGGCGAACGGCACCACATCTGCCCGCTCGTACAGCGCCTTCTCCGCCTCGGCCCACGCCGCGCAGCCCTCGGCGCCCGCGATCTTCGCCGCCTCGCCGGCCTTCGCCGTGTAGTCCGGGTTGTCGATGGCGGCGAAGTTCGTGCCGTCCGGCGCCGCCGGTCCGGACACGAACGGCACGGTCTGGCTGGGCAGCGACACGTTGAGCGGCACGATCGCGGCGTCCCACTGCAGCTGGCCGCCGACGAGCTGCCCCATCTCGGCGTCGGTGCCGCCCTTGAGCGTCACCTCGACCCCCAGCTCACCCCACACCTTCTGCAGCAGCTCCGCACCCGCCTGCATGGTCGGGCCGATGGTCGTCGGGTAGAACAGCGTGATCTTCGGCTTGGCGGCGCCGAGAACCTGCTTCGCGGCGTCGACGTCGTGCGCGGGCAGCGCGTCGGCCGCGATGTCGCCGTCACACGGGCCAAGGCCGGGCGGCACCAGCCCCCTCGCGCGTTTCCCGTTGCCGCTGGTGACGACCTGTGTCAGCTCGTCGAGGTCGGTGCCCTGCACGAGGGCCCTGCGGATCCGTTCGTCGGCCGCGGGCAGGCCGGACCGCTGGTTGAACCACAGCTCGCCGACCATCGCCTCCACGTCCCGCTGGAACAGCCGCTGTCCGGTCAGCCGCTGCTGCTCCGGCCCGACGAAGGGGGCCGCGTTGGCGCCGCCGGAGATCAGCAGGTTCGCCATCGTGGTCTCGTTCGCCACGATCTTGATCACGACCGTGTCCGGCAGGCCACGTTGCGCCGGGTCCCAGTCGCCCGGTCCCCAGGCGTAGTCCTCGCGTCGCGTCAGCGTGTAGTGGTCACCGCCGACGGCCTCGGTGACCGTGAACATGCCGGTGCCGTCCGCGCCCTGCTTCAGGGTCGACCGGTCCGCCATCCCCTTGGCGCACACGATGTGCAGGCTGCCGACGTTGCGGTCGAGGAAGGCGTCGGGGGTGGGGGTGGTGACGGTGACCGTGCGGGCCGCGTCGTCGGCGGTGGCCTTCGCGCCCGCCGGGACGTAGACACCCAGGCGTGAGGACGCGTTCTTCGGGTCACCCACGAAGTTGATGTTCGCCGCCACCTGGGTCGCGGTGAGGTCGGTGCCGTCGGCGCAGGTCACGTTCTCGCGGAGCGTGAAGGTCGCCTCGGTGGTGGTCGCCTCCCACTTCTCGGCGAGACCGGCGACCACCTCGCCCTTCTCGTCGATGTTGACGAGTGAGTCGTAGAGGAAGCGGTCGACCTGCATCGTCACCGCCAGCGACGTGAAGTGCGGGTCCAGGTTGCCCGGATCGGTGCCGAGCACGAACGTGAAGGTGCCGCCGTCGACCTGTGCTCTTCCCGCGGTGTCGCCACCACCGCCGCAGGCGGTGAGGGACACGGCAAGCAGGCTGGCGGTGATGATCTTCGGGATGGTCTTCATCGTGGCCTCCAAGAGGTGTCCCCTTGAAAGCCGCAGCCTGCCTGGTGTGGTGACGCGTGTCTTTGTTCTGCGCGACCACGCGGAGGGGTCGTTGTCGTCGGATCCTCCGAAGGGGTGTCCTCGCCGGCTGGGGGCCCGCTCCGCGGGCGGGTGCCTCCATCCCGGTTTGCTCCCAGTCGGCCGAACGACGGTTGACCGGTTTGCAGTCTTGTGGGAGACGCCTCTCACCAGGTGGAATCAACACGGAAGATCGCTTCGGTCACCGCCAGTGGCCGGCGTGCGCTCCCACCTTTCTCGACACCCCTGCTGTCCGTGCGCACCCTGCTCGCGGACTGTCGAAAGGAACCCTGCTGTGAGAAGAACCTTGTCCGTCCTGCGGAGAGCCGCGCTGGTGACAGTGGGCGTCGCCGCCGCTCTCGGAGCCGCCGCGGGGCAGTCGGTGGCGGCACCCCCGCCCGCCGACGGTGACGACTTCACGCCCACGGTGGTCGGCGGTACCCGCGCCGCCCAGGGCGAGTTCCCGTTCATGGTGCGCCTGTCGATGGGCTGCGGCGGCGCGCTCTACAAGACCGACGTGGTCCTGACCGCCGCGCACTGCGTCGGCGCGACGGGGCCGAACACCAGCATCGGTGTCACCGCCGGTGTCGTCGACCTGCAGGACTCGAACCGGATCACCCGCACGTCGACCTACGTCTACCGCTCCCCCGGCTACAACAACCCGAGCGGTGACGACTGGGCCCTGATCAAGCTGAACTCCCCGATCACCAACCAGGCTCTCCTGCCGATCGCCACCACCACCGCCTACGACAGCGGCACGTTCACCGTGGCCGGCTGGGGCGCGGCGACCGAGGGCGGCGGCCAGCAGCGGTACCTGCTGAAGGCACAGGTGCCGTTCATCTCCGACTCGCAGTGCCAGTCCGCGTACAGCGAACTGGTGCCCAGCGAGGAGATCTGCGCGGGCAACTGGTCCTCCGGTGGCGTGGACACCTGCCAGGGCGACTCCGGTGGCCCGATGTTCCGGCGCGACAACAACAACGCCTGGATCCAGGTCGGCATCGTCAGCTGGGGCTACGGCTGCGCTCGCCCGGAGAACCCGGGTGTGTACGCGCAGGTGAGCACGTTCGCGTCGGCCATCGCCTCGGCCGCGGCGAGCCTGCCGGGCGGCACGGACCCGCAGCCGGGCCGCACCTTCGAGAACCAGAACAACTACACGATCAGGGACAACAGCACCGTTTCGAGCCCGATCACGGTCACGAACGCCGCGGGCTCCGCGTCCTCGGGCGCGAGCATCGAGGTGAACATCGTCCACACCTACCGCGGTGACCTGGTCGTCGACCTCGTCGCCCCCGACGGTTCGGTGTACAACCTGCTGAACCGCTCCGGCGGCAGTGCGGACAACGTGAACCAGACGTTCACGAGGAACCTGTCGAGCGAGACCGCCAACGGCACGTGGAACCTCCGCGTCCGCGACGCGGCCACGTACGACACCGGCTACATCAACGGCTGGAAGATCACCCTGTAACACGCGCGGGCGGCCGTCTCCTCGTCACGGGGAGACGGCCGCCTCGTTCGCTGACCGCTCAGCGTGCCTGCAGGGGCAGGCGGACCTGGAAGTGGGTGTCGCCCGGTTCGGACACCACCCGCAGGTCGCCGCCGTGGCGGTTCACCACCACCCGCCAGGAGACGTCGAGACCCAGCCCCGTGCCCTGGCCGACGCCCTTCGTGGTGAAGAACGGTTCGAAAACGCGGCGCCTCAGCTCCGGTGGGACACCCGGGCCGGTGTCGATCACCTCCACCAGCGCGTTGTCGCCGTCGCGGGTGGTGTGGACCGTGATCGTGCCGGTGCCGTCGCCGTGGCCGGTGATCGCACCGACGGCGTTGTCGATCAGGTTGGTCCACACCTGGTTCAGCTCGGCGGCGTACGCGGGCACGAGCGGCAGCGTCCTGTCGTAGTCCTTCACGATCCGCACACCCGCCGGGATCTTGCCCGCCAGCATCACGAGCGTCGCGTCCAGGCCCTCGTGCAGGTCGACCTCCTGGTGCGGGGTGCGGTCGAGCTGCGAGTACTGCTTCGCCGCGCCGACCAGCGCGGAGATCCGCTTCGTGCTCTCCTTCACCTCGGTCAGCAGGTTCTCGGTCTCGACCGTGTACGACAGCCACCGCAGCGCCGGGTTCAGGAACCCCGGATCGACCACATTGGACAGCTCCGCGAGGTCGGACGTGGTGATGCCCGCCGCCACGAACACCGGCGCGAGGTCCCAGCCGCCGGACACGTCGTGCTCGTCGAACCAGTCGCCCAGCTCGTCCTCGCGGTCGGCGACCTGCATCGGCGTCAGCTCGTCCGCGTGCGCCATCCGCTCGATGAACTTGTCCTGGATCTTGGTCAGCCGGTGCAGCTGGATGCCGTCGAAGTGGCCGTCGGCGAGCAGGCCCAGCTTGTGGCGCATACCGGCGAACCGCTCGCGCAGCGTCTCCGTCGCACGCACGGCCGCGGCCGCCGGGTTGTTCAGCTCGTGCGTCAGGCCCGCGGTCAGCTTGCCCAGCGCCAGCAGCCGTTCCCGCTGGCCGACCAGCTCGTCCGCGTTGCGGATGCCGACGAACATGCCCTGCAGCAGGTGCACGGCCATCGGGAACCACTGCCGGAACTTCGCCGCGAAGTCCGTCGCCGGGAGCGCGAGGAACTCCGCGTCGGTGACCGCGCGGACCGTCGCGCCGTACTTCTGCTCCACCTGGTCGCCCAGGTAGAACTGGGTGGCGCCGGAGTAGACACCCGGCTGGTCGCTGCGCGTCACCTCGACCTCGTCGCCGCGCACCATCTTGACCATCGACAGCGTCCCCGACAGCAGCACGTAGAAGCACTGCGCGGGCTCGCCCTCGACCGACACCGCATCGCCCGCCTCGTACGAGACGACGTCGCTGTTGGCCGCCACCCACGCGAGCTGCTCGTCGGTCAGGTCCGCGAACAGGAACAGTTCGCGCAGCCTGTCCGTTTCGACACTTGTCACGTCACTGCTCCTCCAGGTA
This sequence comes from Actinophytocola sp. NPDC049390, assembly GCF_044466355.1. Lineage (NCBI taxonomy): Bacteria > Bacillati > Actinomycetota > Actinomycetes > Pseudonocardiales > Pseudonocardiaceae > Actinophytocola > Actinophytocola sp. NPDC049390. The sequence continues at coordinate 751,439 of NZ_JBITMQ010000001.1, read as the reverse complement.
CCGGTGCACCAGAGTGACCGCCATCGCGCCCTCCCCGACAGCCGACGCGACCCGCTTCACCGACTGGGCCCGCACGTCCCCGGCCACGAACACGCCCGGCACGCTCGACTCCAGGTAGAACGGGTCCCGGTCCAGTGTCCACCCCGGCGGCCGTTGCCCGTCGGTGAGCAGATCGGGACCGGTCCACACGAACCCGCGCTCGTCGCGCTGGACCACGCCGTCGAGCCAGTCCGTCTGCGGCTGCGCGCCGATGAAGATGAACAGGTGGCCCGTGTCGACGAACTCGGTCGTGCCGTCGGCGTGGTCGAGCCGGATCGACTCGAGGTGGTCGTCGCCGCACGCCTGGCCGACCGTGGTGCGGGTCCGGACGTGCACGTTCGGGATCGACTCGAGCTGCTGGATCAGGTAGTGCGACATGGACGCCTGCAGCGACTCGCCCCGCACGACCAGCGTGACCGACCGCGCGTGCCGGGAGAAGAACACCGCGGCCTGTCCGGCCGAGTTCGCGCCGCCGACGATGTAGACGTCGGTGCCCGCGCACTCGGGTGCCTCGGTGTTGGCCGAGCCGTAGAACACGCCGCGCCCGGTCAGCTCGTGGCAGCCGGGTGCGGTGAGGCTGCGGTAGGACACACCGGTCGCGAGGATGACGGCGTGCGCGGCGATCGTGCTGCCGTCACCGAACCGCACCACCCGCGCCGAGCCCTGCACGTCGAGCGCCACGACGTCCCGCGCGGTCAGCATCTCCGCACCGAACTTCACGGCCTGCCTGCGCGCCCGGTCGGTGAGCTGCGCACCGGACACGCCGTCGGGGAAGCCGAGGTAGTTCTCGATGCGGGAACTCTGCCCCGCCTGCCCGCCCGCGGCCTGCCGCTCGACGAGCACGGTCCGCAGCCCCTCGGACGCGCCGTAGACCGCGGAACCCAGCCCCGCCGGGCCACCGCCGACGACGATCAGGTCGTAGAAGTCGGTGGCCGGGTCGACGGTGAGCCCGACCGCGGCGGCGATCTCCGCGTCGGACGGCGCCAGCAGCGGCCTGCCTTCGGCGGTGATCACGACCGGGATCTCGGTCGGGTCGGCGGCCGCCGCGTCGAGCAGCCTGCGTCCCTCCGGGTCGTCGATGCTGTAGTAGCGGTACGGCACGGCGTTGCGCGCGAGGAAGTCACGCGCCGCGAAGGTGGGCGCCGACCAGCGGTGCCCCACGATCTTGATCTCCTCGACGGCGGCCTCGCCGGACGCGCGCCAGGTCTCGATCAGCGCGTCGACCACCGGGTAGAGCTTCTCCTCCGGCGGGTCCCACGGCTTGAGCAGGTAGTGGTCGACGTCGACCAGGTTGATCGCCTGGATCGCCGCGTCGGTGTCGGCGTAGGCGGTGAGCAGCGCGCGGCGGGCACGCGGGAACAGGTCCATGGCCTGTTCGAGGAACTCGATGCCGTTCATCTCCGGCATGCGGTAGTCGGCGAGCATGGCGGCCACCTGCTCGCCACGCAGTTTCAGCTCCTTCAGCGCGTCCAGGGCCTCCTTGCCCGAGGACGCCCGCACGACCCGGTGCCCTTCGCCGTAGCGACGGCGCAGGTCGCGGGCCACGGCTCGCGACACCCCCGGATCGTCGTCGACGGTCAACAGCACCGGCTTGTTCACGGAGTTGTTCACTCACACTGCCACTTCGTCGACGAAGCACCAGCGCCAGTCCTCGCCCGGTTCGAAGGACCGCATGACCGGGTGACCGGTTTCGCGGTAGTGCGCGCTCGCGTGCTTGGCCGGGGAGGAGTCGCAGCAGCCGACGTGTCCGCAGACCAGGCACTCGCGGAGGTGGACCCACCGGCCGCCGACGGCCAGGCAGTCCGAACAGCCCTCCGTGGAGGACGGTGTCACGTCGCGGATCTCGGCGACGTGTGTGCATTCAGCCATGTGCCCATGATGCCTGCCCTGTCCACTTGTGACGCGCACGTTACGAACCCGCCTTGCCAAGGCTCGCCGGGCGGACGTACAGTCCCCGCTGTAAACGTTCTCGTAAACGTTTACAGTCCACATCAGACCTTCCGATGACGCGAGGAAACCCATGGCAGAGGCGCGAAAGTCCACGCTCTGGCTGGTGGCCGAGCGGGCCGGGGTTTCGATCGCGTCCGTCTCGCGCGTCATGAACGGGCAGCCCGCATCACAACGGGTGACCGAACGGGTGCGGGCCGCCGCCGCAGAGCTGGGTTACGTGCCCGACGCGACCGCTCGTTCGCTCAAGGTCGGGAGGACCGAGCAGATCGCGCTCGCGGTCGCGGACGTCGGCAACCCGGTGTACGTCGGGATGATGCACGAGATCTCCCGCGTGGTGACCAAGGCCGGGTACCGGCTCGTGCTGTCCTCCACCGGCGCGAACCCCGCGGACCAGATCGACCTGCTGGTCGGCCTCAACCGAGGGTTCGCCGACGGGCTGATCCTCAGCCCGCTGCGCGCGCCCGAGGAGCTGGGCGCCCAGCTCAAGGCCAGCCGCTTCCCCATCGTGATCATCGGCGCCGTGCCACCGGGCGTGGAGCTGGACAACGTGCGTGCCGACTCGGTCGCGGGCATGGCGCTGGCGGTGAACCACCTCGTGGAGCAGGGGCGCACCGCCATCGCGTTCGTCAACGGGCCGGTCGACACCACCCCCGGCGCGGCCCGGCGCAACGGTTACCTCACCGCGCTGCAGGCCCTCGGCAGAAGTCCCGGCACCCAGGTCAGCGCCCGGGACTTCACCTACCAGGCCGGACTCAAGGCCGCGACCGCCCTCCTGGACAAGGACACCCCCGACGCCATCGTGTGCGCCAACGACCTCCTCGCCATCGCCGCGCTCAACGTCGCCACCCGCCGCGGGCTGCGGGTTCCGGACGACGTCGCGATCGTCGGCATGGACGACACCGACATCGCCGATCTCGCCAACCCGGCCATCACGAGCGTGAACCTCGGCGCCACCAAGCGCGCCCGCACCGCGGCGAAGCTCCTGCTCCGCCGCCTGGACAAGCCCGACGCACCACTGAGGAGCGTCGTCATCGAGCCCACGCTGACCGTCCGGGAGTCGTCATGACGACCCTCGTGCACCGGCGCAGGCGCGGTGACGGGCGGGACGCCTGGCTGCTCGTGCTGCCCGCGCTGATCCCCGTCGTGCTGATCAGCGTGTACCCGCTCGTGCAGGGCATCCTGCTCGGGTTCACCGACGCCGAGGCCGGGCTCAACCAGGTCACGCACTTCAACGGCCTGGCCAACTACGAGAGGTTGCTCGACAACGACCTGTTCTGGGCGAGCTTCCGCATCGGCCTGATCTGGGCGTTCAGCGTCACGATCATCCAGTTCCTCGCCTCGCTGGGCCTCGCGCTGCTGCTCAACGCGAACCTGCGCCTGCGCTGGCTCGCCCGCACCCTCGCGCTCGTGCCGTGGGCGATGCCGCCGGTCGTCATCGCGATCATGTGGCGGCTGATGCTCAACCCGACCTACGGTCCGGTCAACGAAACGCTCCGCACCCTGGGCCTTCCCGGCGACATCAACTGGCTCGGCGACTTCTCCACCGCGCTCCCCGCGGTGATCGTCGTCGGTGTCTGGGCGGGTATGCCGCAGACGACGATCACCCTTCTGGCGGGCCTGCAGAACGTCTCCGGTGACCTCCACGAGGCAGCGGCCATCGACGGTGCGGGGACGTGGCAGCGGTTCTGGCACGTCACGCTGCCCGCGCTGCGGCCGGTGATCACCGCGATCACCTCGCTCGACCTCATCTGGAACTTCAACTCGTTCGCCCTGGTGTTCGTGCTCACCGCGGGTGGTCCGGGCGGCAAGACGATGTTGCCGATGTTGTTCGCCTACAACGAGGCGTTCCGGTACGGCAACTTCGGGTACGCGGCGGCGCTGGGCAACGTGATGGTCGTCGTCATCGCCGCGTTCCTCTTCTTCTACCTGCGCGGCCAGGCAAGGAGCCGGGAGTCATGACGCAGACGCTCACCAGGCCCGTGCAGGAGAAGACGGCGGTCGTCGCGCCGGTCAACCGCACGCGGGGCTACGCCCGGCCGCTGCAGTACCTCGCGCTCCTCGGCTACGTGGTCTTCCTCGGCTTCCCGTTGCTGTTCCTGCTGTCCACGTCGCTGAAGACGCCCCGGCAGTTGCAGTCCGGCGACGCGTCGTTCGTCCCGGACAGTCTCACGTGGAGCAACTTCACCGACGCCATCACGAAGGCGAACCTGGTGCAGGCGGCCGGGAACAGCCTCTACGTCGCCGTGCTGACGACGGTGATCGTGACGCTGCTGTCGCTGCCCGCCGCGTACGCGCTCGCCCGGTTCAGGACGAAGCTGCGCGGCCTCGCGACCGGCTGGATCCTGCTCTCCCAGGTGTTCCCGTTCATCCTGATCGTGATCCCGGTCTTCCTGGTGCTCAAGCAGATCGGGCTCGTCAACAACCCGCTCGGCCTCGTGCTCGTCTACACGGTCTGGTGCATGCCGTTCGCGCTGTGGATGCTGCGCGGCTACGTCGCCGCGATCCCCGTCGAACTGGAGGAGGCGGGGGCGATCGACGGGGCGAGCAAGCTGCGGGTGCTGTGGTCGATCGTGCTGCCGCTGCTCGCGCCGGGCCTCGTCGCGACGAGCCTGTTCACGTTCATCTCGTCGTGGAACGAGTTCTTCTTCGCCCTGGTGCTGATCCAGGACCCGGGCCTGCAGACCCTGCCACTGACCCTCGCGCGCTTCGTCGGCGCCGAGGGCCAGGTCCAGCTCGGACAGCTCGCGGCGGCCTCGCTGCTCGCGACCGTGCCGAGCCTCGTGTTCTTCCTGTTCATCCAGCGCCGGCTCACCTCCGGGCTGATGAGCGGCGCCGTCAAAGGCTGACGAAGTGAAGGAGATATCCATGAAGCGAAAGGCGTTGCTCGGCATCGGTGCCGCGGCGGCCTTGGTGCTCTCCGGCTGTGCGCTCAACGGCGGCGAGGGCAGCGACGAGGGCGGCGGGTCCGCCGAGGGCCCGGTCACGCTCACGTTCCAGAGCCTGGCCTACCAGGACTCCACGGTGGCGGCGACCAAGGAGATCGTCGACGCGTGGAACGCCGACAACCCGGACATCCAGATCAAGCTGACGCAGGGCACGTGGGACAACGTGCACGACCAGCTGGTCACGCAGTTCCAGGGTGGCACCGCGCCGGACATCATCCACGACGAGTCCAGCGACATCATGGGTTTCGCGGAGCAGGGCTACCTCGCCGACATCGGCAAGTACCTGAGCCAGGACGTCAAGGACGCGGTCAGCGAGGACGTGTGGGACACGGTCACCACCGCGGACGGCAAGGTCGTGGCCGCGCCGACGCTGCTGCAGACGTACGTGGCGTTCGCGAACACCGACGCGTTCAAGGCCGCCGGTGTCGAGGTGCCTTCGGGTGACCAGCTGTCGTGGGACGACCTGCGGGCGGCGGCCAAGAAGCTCGCCACGGGCGGGAAGTTCGGCGTCGGCTGGGGCCTCAAGCAGCCGACGGCGGCGATCATGAACACCGCACTGGGCTACGACGGCACGTTCTTCGAGACCAAGGACGACGGCTCGGCCACGATCAACGTCGGTGACGGTGAGGTCGCGGTGGCGCAGACGATCCACGCGATGGCGTACCAGGACAAGTCGATCGACCCGGTGACGCTGACGCAGTCCGGCACCGACGTGCTGCCCGGCTTCCTGAACGGCAAGTACGCGATGTACGTCGGCGGCAACTTTCTGGCACAGCAGATCACCGAGTCCGCGCCCGACAACTTCAACTGGACGGTCCTGCCCCCGCTCGCGGGTTCGGCGGGCCCGACGCAGGCGGCGAACCCGCAGACCATGTCGGTGTCGGCGCAGAGCAAGGCACCCGAGCAGGCCGCGAAGTTCATCGACTACTTCATGTCGGCGGAGAACCAGGCGAAGCTCGCGCAGGGCGACTGGCTGATCCCGGCCTCGGGCCCGGCCCGCGACGCGGTCGCGAAGCAGACCACGGACGTCCCGGTGTGGGAGCCGCTGCTGAAGACCGGTGAGGACCTCAAGGGCGCGCCGTTCCAGAAGGCGAAGAACTACCCGCAGTGGAAGGACCAGTACGCGACCCCGGCGCTGCAGCAGTACTTCGCCAACTCGATCAGCGTGGCCGACCTGAAAAAACAGCTGACGGACGGCTGGCAGTCACTCGGCTGACGCTCGATGCCGTGAAAGGCCCTTCTCCGGCGCCTTTCACGGCACCTCCGGGAGGGGAGAACCATGCTTGAGGACAAGGCGACGGGGGCTTTGGCGGGGGCCGCCGTGGCCGACGCGCTCGGTGGGGCGGCGGAGGGCAACACGCCCGAGGCCATCCAGGAGCGGTACGACGGGTTCATCGAGGGGATCGTGCCGCCCTTCAACCTCGACTGGCGGCACGCACGCCCGATCGCGCCCTACCACAAGGGCGACGGGCACGTCACCGACGACACCCTGATGACCACGGCGCTCGTGGAGGTCTACGACACCGTGCGCGACCACCTGGACGCGTACGCGATCGCCGACCACCTCGTGCCGCTGCTCATCGGGGAACGCCGGTGGATCCCCGAGCTGGAGACCGAGACGATCCTGCTCCACCGGATCTTCCTCGCGGAGAAGTGGCTGGTCGCGCGCCTGCACTACGGGCACATCGACCCACGTGAGGCGGGGGTGGGCAACATCGTGAACTGCGGTGCCGCCATGTACGCCGCGCCGATCGGGATCGCCAACGCGGGCTCGCCGTCCGGCGCGTACGCGGAGGCGATCGACGTGGCGGGCGCGCACCAGTCGAGCTACGGGCGCGAGGCCGCCGGCGTGTACGCGGCGTGTGTCGCGGAGGCCATGCGGCCGGGGGCGTCGGTGGCGTCGGTGGTCGAGGTCGCGCTGTCGGTGGCGAAGGACGGCACCCGGGACGCGGTCGAGGCGGTGACCTCGGCGGCGTCGTCGCTGTCGGACTGGCGCACGTCGCTCGCCGCGATCCGCGCGGCGGTCGAGCCGTACGACACGGTCGGCCCGCACTACCGGCAACCGGCGCGCGACGCCCGGATCCCCAGCCGTACCAAGTCGATCGAGGAGCTGCCGGTCGCGCTCGGCATGCTCGTCGTCGCGGGCGGGGACTACCGGGAGACCGTGCTGGGCGCGGTGAACTACGGCCGCGACTCGGACTCGATCGCGGTGATGGGTGGCTCGATCGCGGGCGCGCTGGGCGGCCGCGCGGTCGTGCCGGACGAGTGGGTCACGCGGATCAGCGAGGCGAGCAGGCTGGACGTCACGGCGACCGGCCCGACGATGGCCGCCGTCGCGAAGGACATCTGGACCAAGGACCAGGCCCGGTTCGAGCAGCGCGCGAAGCTGTTCGGCACGGAGGCGGCGTGATGCTCCGTCTCACGTGGACACAGCCGGAGGACCTGGTGCCGCACGCGTTCGCGGCGGCCAGGGCCGACGGCATCGACGTGGACGACCTGGCCGACTGGTGGACCGCGGCGGGTGGGTCGCTCCACGCGCCCGGTTCCGGCGCCACCAAGGACCCCGCTCCCCCGGCGCTGCGCAAGCTCGCCCGCGAGCTGCTGTCGCAAGTGGACGATCGGGAGGCGCCTGCCGCGTTGCGGGCCGCGGAACCGGACGGGCTGGACGAGATCCTCGCACCGGCGCGCCCGGTGGCCGTCCCGGCACCCGGCGAGGACCTGTCCGACCGCGTGCACGGGGCGTGGCTCGGGCGGGCGGCGGGGTGCCTGCTCGGCAAGCCGGTCGAGAAGATCCCCCGTGAGGGCATCCGTGCCATCGCCCAGTCCACCGGCAACTGGCCGATCTCCCGCTACTTCACCGAGGTCGGCCTGGACGGCGAGATCGCCGACCGGTACCCGTGGAACCGGCGCAGCCGCCCGACGAGCCTGCTCGAGAACATCGACGGGATGCCCGAGGACGACGACCTCAACTACCCGTTGATCGCCCTCGGCCTGCTGGAGAGGCACGGCGGCGGGTTCACCACGGACCAGGTGGCGCAGTCGTGGCTCGACAACCTGCCCGGCGGCCGCGTGTTCACCGCGGAGCGGATCGCGTACCGGAACCTGCTCGACGGCTACGAACCGGACGTGGCGGGCCAGGTCGGCAACCCGTTCCGTGACTGGATCGGCGCGCAGATCCGCACCGACGTGTACGGCTGGACCCATCCGGGTGACCCGGTGACCGCGGCACGTCTCGCGTGGACGGACGCCCGCCTGTCCCACGGCCGCAACGGCGTGTACGGCGCCATGTTCGCCGCGGCCGCGTGCGCGGCGGCGGTGGTCGCGGACGACGTGGCCGAGGTGGTGGCGGCGGGACTGTCCGTGGTGCCGCCGGAATCCCGGTTCGCGCAGGCGGTCACCATGGGCTGGGAACTGGGCGAGCTGCCCACCGGGCAGGCACTGGACCTGATCTACGCCCGGTACGGCGACCTGCACTGGGTGCACGTGCTGAACAACGCCGCCAGCCTCGGCTACGCGCTGGCGCATGGCGCGGGTGACTACGCCACCACGATCACCACGGCGGTCACCGGCGGCTGGGACACCGACTCCACCGGCGCCACCGCGGGCTCGATCGCGGGTGCGCTGACCGGCGCGAAGAGCCTGCCACCGGAGTGGGTGATCCCGCTGCGCAACCGGCTCGCGTCGAGCATCCCGGGCTTCGACGGCATCGGGTTCGACACGCTCGCCCGCCGCACCCTGGCGCTCGTAAGGTCGGAGTCATGAGCGTTGTGATCGTGGGTAGCGGGAATGTCGACCTCGTCAGCCAGGTCGAGCGGATCCCGTCACCGGGTGAGACCGTCCTGTCCACCGGGTTCGCCACCCACGCGGGCGGCAAGGGCAACAACCAGGCCACCGCCGCCGCGAGGGCGGGCGCGACCACCACGTTCGTCGGCGCGTTCGGCGACGACGACAACGGCGCCCGCCTCCGCGCGAGCCTCACCGACTCCGGCGTGCGGCCACTGGTGCGCACGTCGACCGAACCGACCGGCACCGCGATGATCACCGTGGCCACGTCCGGCGAGAACGCGATCGTGGTCAACGCGGGCGCCAACGCGACCCTGACCGACCTCACCCCGGCGGAACGGTCCGCGATCGCGGGCGCCGACCTGGTGCTGATGCAGCTCGAGATCCCGCTCGACACCGTCATCGCCGCCGCGAAGATCGCGAGCGGGCGGGTCGTGCTGAACGCCGCGCCGGCCCGGTCGCTCCCCGAGGAGCTGCTCGCGGCCGTCGACCTGCTGGTCGTCAACGAACACGAGGCCGCGTTCCTCGGTGGCAGCGACCACCTGCTGACCGTGGTGCCCGCGCTGGTCGTCACGCTCGGTGCGAAGGGCGCGCTGGTCCGCACGAGCAGCACGACGACCGAGGTCCCCGGCATCACCGTCGACGTCGTCGACACCACCGGTGCGGGCGACACCTTCTGCGGCGCGCTCGTCGCGGCGCTGGACGAGCGCAGGCAGCTCGACGACGCGGTCCGGTTCGCGACCGTCGCGTCCGCGCTGTCGGTGCGCCGCGCGGGTGCCGTGCCCGCCATCCCCACCCGTGAGGAGATCGACGATTTCCACCCCGACGACTGATCGGACCGACCCGGACGAGGCCAGCACCAACCAGTTCGACCCGCTGGTCCCGCGCCCGATCGACCTGCCGACCACCCTCCCGCTCGACGAACCGCTCGACCCCGAGGTCGGCGACATCGCCAAGGTCTTCGCCGCCCCGGACGACCCGGCGGACTGGCCCGCGTGGCGCGACGCCCTGGCCCGCTGGCGCGACGAGGCCCACGCCCGCCTGGGCTACGACGGCGCGATCTACGAGCGCGCGGCGACCGGCTGGACGGCCTCCTGCTACAGCGTCGCGTTGATCTGGCTGTGGGACGAACGCCTGTACGACCGGGCGGAGCACCGGTTCGACGTGGCCGGGTTCCTCGACAGGACGGCGGACCACGGCGGCTTCGACGGGGTCGTGCTGTGGCACGCCTACCCGGTCATCGGCATCGACGACCGCAACCAGTTCGACTTCTACCGCGACGTGCCCGGCCTGCGGGACGTGGTCGCGGCGTTCCAGGCGCGGGGTGTCAGGGTGTTCCTCGACTACAACCCGTGGGACACCGGCACCCGGCGCGCGCCGCACGACGACGCGACCGAACTGGCGCTGCTCGCGCGCGAGCTGGGCGCCGACGGGATGTTCCTGGACACCATGAAGGAAGGCGACTCCCGCCTGGTGTCCGCGCTGCTCGACAACGATCCGCCGCAGGTCCTCGAAGGCGAGTCGCGGCTGCCGAACGCACGGATCGTCGACCACCAGCTCAGCTGGGCGCAGTGGTTCGCCGACAGCACCGCCCCCGGCGTGCAGCGGGCCCGCTGGTTCGAGCGGCGCCACATGACCCACCAGACGAGGCGCTGGAACCGCGACCACAGCGACGAGCTGCAGTCGGCGTTCATGAACGGCACCGGCATGCTCGTGTGGGACACGGTGTTCGGCGTGTGGGTCGGCTGGAACGACCGTGACAAGGCGACGCTGCGGCGGATGCTGCGGGTGCAGCGGGCGCTGACGGCGCTGTTCGTGGGTGGCGAGTGGACGCCGCTGGCCGACGCGTCGGAGGAGGCGATCGAGGCGGGCGTCTACGCGTCCCGCTGGGCCGACTCGTCCGGCCGCACGCTGTGGACGCTGGTCAACCGCGGTCACCACGACTACACGGGGCGGGCGCTGACCGCGACCACGGGCGGCACGGCGTGGTTCGACCTCACCGCGGGGGTTCGGCTCGGACACGGCACGTCGGCGCCGCCGGTGACCGTGCCCGCGCGCGGGGTCGCGGCGGTGCTCGCGGTCGACGGACCGGAACCGTCGTGGTTGCCCGGTCTGCTCGACGCCGCGGCCGCCGACCCCGGTGCCACCGACGCGACGTTCCCGGCCCGAACCGCCTCGCGCGTGGCCCCGCCTTCGACCAGTGGACGGTCTCGAGGGGTGACCGTCCGCGTCGAAGGCGGGCCACGCACGCTGCCCATGACGTACCGGCGCCGCGAGACCGGCACCTACCAGGGCGCGCCGTACGTCGAGGAGTGGAAACCGCTGCCACCACGCCTGCACGACCCGCGTGAGGACGTGCTGACCGTGACGGTCGCGGACGTGGCCGTGGCCGCGATCGAGGTGACGAACGCCGAGTTCGCGGAGTTCGTCGCCGCGACCGGCCACCGGTCGGCGTGGTCACCCGGCCAGGCTGACGGCCCGGCGACGACGGTCGACTTCGCCGACGCGCGGACGTACGCGGAGTGGGTCGGCGGCAGGCTGCCGACGGAGTTCGAGTGGCAGGTCGCGGCGGAGTCACCGGAGTTCCGGCGCGCCACTCCCCTGGTGTGGAACTGGACGGAGAGCGAGCACACGGACGGGATCACACGGTTCGTGATGTTGAAGGGCGGCAGCGACCACCAGAGCACCGGCTCCGACTGGTACGTCGACGGCGGCCCGCGTGAGCCGTCGTTCAGCCTGAAGTTCCTGCTGCCGGGCCTGGGTGCGGACCGCTCGCCGAACATCGGTTTCCGGGTGGCGTGGGAGGTTCGATGAGCGGGCCACTGGCAGGCATCCGCGTCCTGGACGTGTCGACGTTGTTCGCGGGACCACTGGCCGCGACGTTCCTCGGTGACTTCGGCGCGGACGTGATCAAGGTCGAGCACCCGCGCAGGCCCGACGCGGCCCGCGGCCACGGCCCGGCGAAGGACGGCGTCAACCTGTGGTGGAAGACGCTGGGCCGCAACAAGAAGACCGTCACGCTCGACCTGGGCAAGCCGGAGGGAGCACGGCTGTTGCTCGCTCTGGCCGCCGAAGCGGACGTGCTGATCGAGAACTTCCGTCCCGGCACGCTGGAGCGCTGGGGTGTGGGCCCTGCCGAGCTGCACTCGACCAACCCCCGCCTGGTGGTCGCGCGGGTGACGGCGTTCGGCCAGTTCGGCCCGTACTCGTCGCGTCCCGGTTTCGGCAGCCTCGCCGAGGCGATGAGCGGGTTCGCGGCGCTCACCGGTGAGCCGGACGGGCCGCCGACGCTGCCACCGTTCGGGCTGGCCGACGGCATCGCGGCCCTGGCCACGGCGTACGCGGTGATGGTCGGCCTGCGCACGGGCGTCGGGCAGGTGATCGACATGGCCATCATCGAACCGATCCTCATGCTGCTCGGCGGGCAGATCACCGCGTACGACCAGCTGGGGCACGTGCAGCCGAGGACCGGCAACCGGTCGGTGAACAACGCGCCCCGCAACGTCTACCGGACCGCGGACGGCGACTGGGTGGCGGTGTCGACCAGCTCGCAGTCGATCGCGGAGCGCGTGCTGCGCCTGGTCGGCCGGCCGGACGTGGTGGACGAACCGTGGTTCGCGACCGGCCACCAGCGGGCCCAGCACGCGGACGAACTGGACGCGGCGGTGTCGTCGTGGATCGCCGCCCGGTCCACGGACGAGGTGGTGGCGGAGTTCGAGAAGGCGCAGGCCGCGATCTCGCGGGTCTACGACGTGCGCGGCGTGCTGTCGGACCCGCAGTACCGGGCGCTGGGCACGGTCCAGACCGTCGACGACGACGAACTGGGCCCGGTGAAGATGCAGAACGTGCTGTTCAGGATGTCGGAGACGCCCGGCGCGATCCGGTGGGCGGGCAGGCCGCACGGCGCGGACACCGACGAGGTGCTCGCGAAGGTCGGCGTGACCCGGGAACAGTTGGCGGCGCTGCGCGAGGCGGGGATCGTATGACCCCGGTGACGGGCCTGTACGTGCCGGGCAACCGTCCCGACCGCTTCGACAAGGCCGTGGCGACGGGCGCCGACCTGGTGGTCCTGGACCTGGAGGACGCGGTACCGCCCGAGGAGAAGACGTCGGCCCGCGAGGCGGTGGCGGCGTGGCTGGCCTCGGCCCGGGTCGACTGCCTGCTCCAGGTACGGGTCAACGCGGTCGACGACCTGCCCGCGTTCCAGGACCTGACCGGCTTCGAGGTGCGGCTGCCCAAGGTCGAGTCCCCGGCACAGGTGGACCGGGTCACCCGAGCCCTCCCCGACGTCGCGGTGACCGCCCTGCTGGAGACGGCGCTCGGGGTGGAACACGCGGCCGCGATCGCCGCCCACCCGGCGGTGACCCGCCTGGCCCTGGGCGAGTCCGACCTGGCCAGCGACCTCGGCACCCGCGACGAGGCGGTACTGGACCACGCCCGGATCCGCCTCCTCTACGCGGCACGAGCGGCGGACCTCCCTGCCCCGATGCTCTCGGCGTACCCGGCGATCAGGGATCTCGCGGGCCTGCGCGCCGACACGGAACGCGGCCGCGCCCTGGGCTGGTACGGCCGGGTCGCCATACACCCGACCCAGCTCCCGGTGATCGCGGCGGTCTTCCGCCCGACGGCCGAGGAACGCCGCTGGGCGGAGGAAGTCCTGTCGGCGACGAGCGCCGGTGGCGTGACCACATTGGCGAACGGCGACATGGTCGACCCAGCGATGCTCGGCCGGGCGAAGGCGATCCTCTCCCGGAGGCGCGACTGACACACCGGCGCACAAAAGTTGCAGACCGCATGTCCCTTCTCGGGGAGGTACGTGACAATGTCCTGTTATGCGCAGTGACGTGCGAGCGGTGTTGAGGCACTGGCTGGGGGCCGACGTGCGTGCGGTCGAGGGGTTGTCCGACGACGCGCTGGACGAGTTGCAGCGCGCGCTCGTCGAGGCGCGGAGGCGGCAGGCGCGGGCCTTGGCGGCCGCGTCGGACGAGGCGTTGAGACAGATGCCGCCGGTGGTGCGGCGCACGGTCAGCCTGCTGCTGGGGCGGTGACGGCGGTGGGCACCGATCTCGCGACCCGGGCCGAGCTGGTGAAGCTGGCGCGTGCCCTGGGTACGTCCACGGACCGGGTGGCGTTCGCGGCCGTGCTGCCGCACGAGGACATCCGGCGGGTGCGGGAGCGGGTGGTGTCCACCCTGTACGACGAGCACCGGGCCGCGTTCCAGCGCGTCGCGGCGATCACGCGGGTGTTGCCGACGCCGGTGAACGTGCGGATCGCGTTGCGGGCGTTCCCGCCGTTGCTCGCCGCGCGGGTGGCCGGGGAGATGCCGCCGGAGCGGGCCGCGCAGCTCGCCGACCGCATGCCCGTGTCCTACCTGGCCGAGACGTGCGTGCACCTCGACCCGCGGCGTGCGGCGCCGTTGATCCAGCGGATCCGTGCCGACCGGGTGCTGGACGTGGTGATCGAGCTGATCGACCGCGGCGAGTACATCACGCTCGGCAGGCTGCTGGACGCGGCGACGGAGCCGGTCATCCACGACGTGGCGATGACGGTGTCCACGGAGGCGTTGCTGCGCATCGGGTTCTACGCCGAGTCCGGCGAGCAGCTCACCAGGGCGGTCGCGCTGTTGCCGCCCGCCCGGCTCCGCCAGGTCGTCCGGGACGCGCTGGCCGGTCCCCGCGAACTGGCGTCCGCCGGTCTGGCCCTGATCGGCAGGCTGACCGACGACGCCCTCCGCGGCAGACTCGCGGAGCACGCGGCCGAGGCCGACGACACGGCCCTCACCGTGCTGCTCCACACCGCCGTCAACGACGACGCGGTACCCGTACTGCTGACCGCGGTCGCCGCGATGACCGACGACGCCAAGCGGCGCGTGCTGCGACTGCCCGCCCTCGCCGAGCCGGCCGTGGTCGGCGACCTGGTCCTTGCCGTCGAGAAGCACGACCTGTGGGGCACGATGGCGGCGCTGACCGAGTTCATGCCGCCCGAGGTGCGGACCCGGTTCCCGTCCGCTTCCCGCTAGGCGATCGATCGCTGCTGGGGTATCGACGAGGATCTGGCAGGCTCCTCGAGCGCCTCCGCCTCCCCAGCGCCCGACGCCAGCAACGGCGCGACGCCGACCAGCACCTCCCGCGCGTTGCGCAACTGGGTGGCGAGCCGTCCGCGCAGGTCCTGCAACCGGGCCACGTCCTGTTCCGCGGCGCTGACCCGCCGGTGCGCGTCGTCCTTCGCCGCCGCCACGCGGCGGACAGCCTCCTGGTCCGCCTCGCCGACCAGCCGTTCGGCTTCCTCGTCCGCGGCGGCCCTGCGCCGGGCCGCTTCCTCGTCGGCGGCCGTCAGCAGCCGCGCCACCTCGGCCGTCGCCGCGCCCACGCGGCGGGCGGCCTGGTCCTCGGCGTCCGCCGTGGCCTCCTCGACCAGCCGCACGGCCGCCGCCCGCGCTTCGTCGAGCACCCGGTCGGCCTCCTTCGTCGCCGCCTGGACGCGGCGGGTGGCCTCGGCCTTCGCCGCGACGATCCGAGCGTCGGAGCTTTCGGCCGCTTCCCGGGTCACCTGACTTGCCCGCTCCCGCGACACCGCAACACGGTTCGCCGCATCCACCGTGGCCTCCTCGACCAGCCGCACCGCCGCCGCCCGCACCTCGGCCAGCAGCCGGTCACCCTCCTCCGTCGCCGCGTGGATGCGGCCGGTGGCCTCGGCCTTCGCCGCAGCGATCCGCGCCTCCGAGCTTTCGGCCGCTTCCCGGGTCACCTGACTTGCCCGCTCCCGCGACACCGCAACACGGTTCGCCGCATCCACCGTGGCCTCCTCGGCCAACCGCACCGCCGCCGCCCGCGTCTCAGCCAACAGCCGATCAGCCTCCTGCGTCGCCACCTGGATACGGCGGCTCGCCTCGGCCTTCGCCGCAGCGATCCGCGCCTCCGAGCTTTCGGCCGCTTCCCGGGTCACCTGACTTGCCCGCTCCCGCGACACCGCAACACGGTTCGCCGCATCCTCCGTGGCCTCCTCGGCCAACCGCACCGCCGCCGCCCGCACCTCGGCCAGCAGCCGGTCACCCTCCTCCGTCGCCGCGTGGATGCGGCCGGTGGCCTCGGCCTTCGCCGCAGCGATCCGCGCCTCCGAGCTTTCGGCCGCTTCCCGGGTCACCTGACTTGCCCGCTCCCGCGACACCGCAACACGGTTCGCCGCATCCACCGTGGCCTCCTCGGCCAACCGCACCGCCGCCGCCCGCGTCTCAGCCAGCAACCGGTCAGCCTCCTCCGTCGCCACCCGGATCCGGCGACTCGCCTCCACCTTCGCGGCGACAATCCGCGCGTCCGAGCTGGTGGCGGCTTCCCGAGTCACCTGACTTGCCCGCTCACGCGACAACGCCACCCGGCGCTCGGCGTCCTCCGTCGTCTCCTTCAGCAGGCGGTCCGCCTCCTGTTGTGCTGCCACCTTCTGCTCGGCGATCTCGCGCATGGCCTCCATGCGCCTGCGGGCCATGGCCACCTCGAAGTCGGCCTCCACGCGTTCCCTCCGGCGGGCGGCGCGTTGATCGAGTTCGGTGCGTCGGCGGTCGGCCTCCGTGGTCATCACCGCCGCGTCCACTTCCGCCTGTCGCAGCAGCTGGCGGTGTTCGGCTTCCGTCGCGCGGCGAGCGCGGTCCATCTCCGTGAGCGCTTCCTCGTACTTGGCGCGCAGCCTTCCCGCCGCCTCTTCCGCCGTGGCCCAGCTGTTCTCGGCGGCGGCCCTGGCCCTGGCGGTGATCTCGGCCGCCTCCTCCTTGGCCAGTTCGACCATCCTGCGCAGGCGGGCGGGCACGGCCGCGGGGTCGACCGGGGTGCGGGACAGTTCGTCGATTCTGGCGGCCTGCCAAGCGTTCCGCGCGCGCAGCTGCTCGACCTCGGCGGTCAGCGCCTGCGCCAGCTCAGCGTTGGCGTCGCGGTCGGTGGCGAGCAGCCGCAGCTCCTCCTCCACCGCGTGCACGTACTGGCGGACGGGACCTCGCCGGTAGCCGCGCAACACCACGTCGAACCCGGTGCGGAGCGGGACCAGCTCCTTGCCGTCACTCACCCGGCATCACTTCCTTCCGCCACAGGAGAATCGACTCATCCGTCCACAAAGGACATTTACGGACCGTGTGTGGTTCCACCCTTACCAGCGTCACCCCAAAGTGGTAAAGGCCCTCAGCGGTCAGGGATGATCAATCTGCGGTCAGCGGCTCTTGTGTCCAGTCCTTAGCAAGGCTTACAGTCAGCGCACCCGTACTTTTGACGATGAGGTGCAAAAGATGGCTGATTTTGAACGAAAGTCCTCTCGACGCCGGTTTCTCCAGGGCGCGGGCACGGCGGCCGCGGTCGGGCTGACCGCGCTCGCGCTGCCCGGCACCGCCACGGCGGCGTCCGGAGGACGTCCGGTGCCACCCGGCAAGATCGGTTTCCAGCTCTACTCGGTGCGCGACATGCTCAGAGCCGACCCCGAGGGCACGCTCGCGATGATCGCCGACGCGGGGTACGCCGAGATCGAGCCCGCGTACGACTACGGCAACCGCACCCCGGAGCAGTTCAGGAAGATCGTCGACGACAACGGCCTGGCGGTCATCGGCAGCCACCACAACCCGTACGACTTCCGCGGTGACCTGGCGCGGGTCACGCTCGAAC
Source organism: Actinophytocola sp. NPDC049390 (assembly GCF_044466355.1). Taxonomy (NCBI): domain Bacteria; kingdom Bacillati; phylum Actinomycetota; class Actinomycetes; order Pseudonocardiales; family Pseudonocardiaceae; genus Actinophytocola; species Actinophytocola sp. NPDC049390. The sequence continues at coordinate 734,083 of NZ_JBITMQ010000001.1, read as the reverse complement.
GCGCGGTGACGCTCGGCCAGAAGTACGTCGGCGTCTCCTACATGGACGGCCGGCAGACCGCCGACGGCTACCGCCGCATGGCCGACGAGATGAACCAGTGGGGCGAGGCAGCGCGCGCCTACGGCCTGCACTGGTACGCCCACCTGCACGACAACGAGTTCGCCACCGACCCGTCGACCGGCGAGGTCCTGTTCGACATCTGGCTCGCGGAGACCGACCCGGGCCTGGTGTCGTTCGAGATGGACCTGTACTGGATCCTCCGCGCGGGCGCCGACCCGATCGCCTACCTCGACCACCACCAGGACCGGTTCCCGCTTTTCCACCTCAAGGACGGCACGCCGACCGAGGGCATCGAGACCGACCTCGGCGACGGCACGGTCGACTTCGTGTCGATCCTCTCGCGCGTGCGCAGCCTGGGCGCGCACGACTTCGTGATCGAACGCGACCAGCAGCCCGACCCGGTCCGCACGGCCAACGTCTCCTACGACTACCTGCGGAGTCTGCGCATCCCGAGCGCCTGATCGGGGTCGGGCGCCGGACGGTGCGGCACGACCGGCCGGCGCCCGGCCGTCAGGCCTTCAGTGTCAGGCCTTCAGTGTCAGGCCTTCAGCGGGTCGTGGCCGATGGTCATCAGGCGGTGGCGCCAGTTGGCCTGGCCCGCCGTGGGTTCGAGGTCGTCGCGGCGTTCGCCGTGGACCCGGTCCACCACCTTGCGCATCACGCGAACGTCGTCGTCGTTCAGGTCGGTCTTGCGCTTGCCCAGGATCGCGAGGACGTGCTGCCCCGTCTCCGTGCCGGCCTGGTCGGGCAGCTCCTCGGTCCGGTCGGCCGCGGACCGCGTGCGCAGCCACTCGCCCAGCTCACGCGACGACATGTTCACCACCCGGTGGAACTCGTCCCACAGAGCCTCCTCGACGGGCGTGTCCGCCACCTGTCTCGCCTCCTCAGTCCGTGGTCCGTGAGTTGCAGGGCTACCCGGGTGAACACCCGCCAAACGCCTTTACATCGTTGGCACAACGTTGTAAAAGCTATGCATGGCCACCTTGAAGGACGTCGCGGTGCTCGCCGGGGTGTCCGTCAAGACCGTGTCGAACGTGGTCAACGGGTACGCGTTCGTGAAGCCGGAGAACCGGCGCCGGGTCGAGGACGCGCTCAACGCCACCGGCTACCGGCCCAACATCGGGGCCCGCAACCTGCGCCGCGGTCGCACCGGGTTCATCGCGCTCGTCGTGCCCGAGCTGTCGATCCCGTACTTCGGTGAACTGGCGGGCGGAATCATCGCGGCCGCCGCCGAGCACGACTGGAGTGTGCTCATCGAGCAGACCCAGGGCGACCGGGCACGCGAGCGCAAGGTGATCGGCGACCTCGGCCCCCACATGGTCGACGGCGCGATCGTCAGCCCGCAGGCGGTCGAGCCCGACGACGTCGCGATGCCGGGCGTCCCCGTCGTGCTCCTCGGCGAACACCCCCTGCCGCTCCCCCTCGACCACGTCGGCATCGACAACGTCACCGCCGCCCGCACGGCCGTCCGCCACCTCATCGACCTCGGCCGCACGCGCATCGCCGTCATCGGACACCACCCCACCCGCGGCACCGCCACCCAGCGGCTCGCGGGCTACCGGCAGGCCATCGCCGAGGCCGGGCTGCCGGAGATCGTCGCGACCGCCCTGCGCTACCACCACCAGGACGGGGCCGAGGCCATGGCGGCGCTGCTCGACCGGCACGAACAGCCGGACGCCGTGTTCTGTTTCAACGACATGCTCGCGCTCGGTGCCATCCGCGCCGCCCACGACCACGGCCTGCGGGTGCCGCACGACGTCGCGATCGCCGGGTTCGACAACACCGAGCACAGCGCCTACAGCGTGCCCGCGCTCACCACCATCGCACCGGACAAGGCGGCGCTCGCGAAGGCGGCCGTCGACCTCGTTCACCGCCGTGCCGCCGGCGGCGGCACCGACTTCCCGGCCCAGGACGTCGCGATCCCGTACGCCCTGGAGGTCAGGGAGAGCACCACCCCATAACCGAATACGGCACCAGGTCCCCCTGCACCCTGGAGCTCCACCATGCGAGTACAACGACGTACCGTGCTGATCGGCGGCGCTCTCGCCATCGGCGCGTCCCTGCTACCCCGTACCGCGGCCGCCGCCTCCGCACCGCGACGGCCCGCTTTCCTGCGGCTCCCACCCGGCGCGGTCCGCCCACGAGGCTGGCTCGCCACCCAGCTCGACCGCCAGCTCACCGGCCTCTGCGGTCGTTACCAGGAGGTCTCCGGCTTCCTCCGGTTCGACACCTCCGGCTGGGTCCACCCCGACCGAGACGGCTGGGAGGAACTCCCCTACTGGCTGCGCGGCTACGGCGACCTCGGCTACGTCACCGGCGACGCCCGTGTCCTCGCCGACACCGAACGGTGGGTCGAGGCCGTCCTCGCGACCGCCACCTCCGACGGCTTCTTCGGGCCCGCCCGCCTGCGGAACAGCCTCAACGGGCACGCCGACCTGTGGCCGCACATGCCGATGCTGCACGCGCTGCGGTCGTGGGCCGAGTACCACGGCGACACCCGGATCGACGGTCTCCTCACCCGGTTCTTCCAGTTCACGGCCAGGCAACCGGACGGGGTGTTCATCGACGGCTGGGGCAACACCCGCTGGGGCGACACGATCGACGTGATCATGTGGCTGTACGACCGGACCGGCGACACCTCCCTTCTGGATCTCGTGCACCGCATCCACCGGCTGTCCGCGAACTGGACCGGCGGCATCGCCAGCCTGCACAACGTCAACATCGCACAGGGCTTCCGCGAACCGGCCCAGTACTGGCAGCTCTCCGGCGACACCGCGCACCACGACGCCGCCTACCGCAACTACGACACCGTCCTCCGCACGTACGGCCAGTTCCCCGGCGGCGGGTTCGCCGGGGACGAGAACGCCCGGCCCGGGTTCGGTGACCCCCGTCAGGGCTTCGAGACCTGCGGGATCGTCGAGTTCATGGCGAGCCACGAACTGCTGGTCCGGCTCACCGGCGACCCGGTGTGGGCGGACCGCACCGAGGACCTCGCGTTCAACTCCCTCCCCGCGAGCCTCGACCCGCTCGGCCGCGTCACCCACTACGTCACGAGCGCGAACGTGATCCGGCTCGACAACATCGCGAAGACGCGGCGGCAGTTCCAGAACGGCTTCGCGATGCAGGCCTACAAGCCCGCCGTGCACGACTACCGCTGCTGTCCGCACAACTACGGCCAGGGCTGGCCCTACTTCGTCGAGGAGATGTGGCTCGCCACCCCCGACGGCGGGCTAGCGGCCGCGCTCTATGGCCCGTCGACGGTCACCACGACCGTCGCGGGCGCATGCGTCACGATCACCGAGGACACGAGCTACCCGTTCTCCGACACCATCACCTTCCGCCTCTCTCTCGACCGAACGGCCGCGTTCCCGCTCACGTTGCGCATCCCGGCGTGGTGCGCAAGCCCGCGGCTCACCGTGAACGGCACCGCGGTCACCACCACCCGCGGCTTCACCACGGTCGACCGGACGTGGCAGAACGGGGACACCGTCGTGCTCACGCTGCCGATGACCGTCCGCACCCGCCCGTGGCCGGGCGGGGCGGTGTCGGTGGACCGCGGCCCGCTGACGTACTCGCTGCGGTTCGACGAGCAGTGGCGCCGGTACGGGGGCACCGACGCGTGGCCCGAACTCGAGGTCAGCTCCCCCACGGCCTGGAACTACGGCCTGACCGCCGACCCGGCCCCGGCCGTGACCACCGGCGGGAACGTCGCCGACCCGTTCACCGTCGACAACGCACCGGTGCGGATCACCGTGTCCGCGCAGCGGATCCCGGACTGGATCGCCGACCCCGAGAACGTGATCGGCACGCTCCAGGGCAGTCCGGTCGCCACCACGGCCACGGTCGAACGGGTCACGCTGATCCCGATGGGCGCCGCACGGCTGCGGATCACCTCCTTCCCGCGCACCGGCGGCACGCGCACGTGGGGCACGCCGGGCCCGGCGTGCCGCATCCAGAACAAGAACAGCGGCAAGGTGCTCGCCATCGACGGCATGTCCACGGCCGACTCCGCGCACGTCGTCCAGTTCGCCGACACCGGCACCGCCGACCACCTCTGGCGGCTGGTCGACCTCGGCAACGGCCGGGTCAAGGTCGCCAGCGTGCATTCCGGCAAGGTGCTCGGTGTCGACGGCATGTCGACCGCGAACTCGGCGCACGTCGTCCAGTTCGGCGACACCGGCACGACCGACCACGTGTGGGGCCTGATCGACAACGGCGACGGCTGGTTCCGGCTCCGCAACCACCACTCGGGCAAGGTGCTCGGCGTCGACCTCATGTCCACGGCCGACTCCGCGCACGTCGTGCAGTACGACGACAACGGCACCGCCGACCACCTGTGGCGGATCATCCCGGACGCCGACGTGCGGATCCAGAACCTCAACTCCACCAAGGTTCTCGCGGTCGACGGCATGTCCACCGCGGACTCCGCACGGGTCGTGCAGTTCGCCGACACCGGCACGGCCGATCACCTGTGGCGGTTCCTGCCCGACGTCGACGGCTGGTTCCGCATCCGCAACGCGCACTCGGGCAAGGTGCTCGCGGTGGACCGCATGTCCACGGCCGACTCGGCCCTCGTCGTGCAGTTCAGCGACAACGGGACCCGCGACCACCTGTGGCGGTTGCGTGCCGACTTCGACGGGCTGTGGCGCATCCAGAACGCCAACTCCGGGAAGGTGCTCGGGGTCGACGTGATGTCCTACGCGGACTCCGCGCAGGTGGTCCAGTACGCCGACAACGGCACCGCAGACCACGTGTGGCGGCTGCTGTGAGAGCGCTCCTGATGGCCATGGTGCTCATGGCCGGTGTGCTCGTGACCGATGTGGTCGTGGCGCCGCCCGCGCGGGCCGCCACCGTCGTGTGCTTTCTCGCGTGCGACACGCTCGACCCGTCACGGGCCGGGCAGGAGACGTTCCCCGTGCCGGAGCGGAACATCAACGGGCGCAGGCTGGTGCTGCATGTGTCCGATGTGGACGGTATGGTCTGGGGAAGCATCGACAACGGCCTCACTGGGGACTCGGTGTGGCTCGACCGTTCCTGGGACGGCGGGCGCACGTGGGAAGGATTGCTCGGTAAGGCAACGATACCCGCGACGTGGACCGGCACCCGCACGCTTATGTACAACATCAGCGACCCGCGCAACCACCGGCGCGGGGTGATCCGTGCGTGCGGTGATGCGAACGCGGTCACGTGCACCGAATGGGTGTACCCGACCGTGTGCGACGTCCACTGCGACCGCACGGATGCGAGCCAGGCCACCGGTGACGTCCAGCCTGTGCCACCCACATCGTTGTCCGGCCGGGTGATTCGCCTTCACGTGGACCAGAACGCGATGGCGTGGGCCAGCATCGAGGCGGGCGCACCGGGTGACGAGATCTGGCTGGACCGGTCGTGGAACGCGGGTGCCACCTGGCCGGACGGGTCGTCGCTCGGCCGCACGTCGGTGACCGGAAACGCCGCCAGGACAACGATGTTCGCCACGCGCGACCCGCGGGCAGGGCTGTACGGCGGCGCGGTCCGCGCGTGCGGGCGCGCGGTGACCGGGCAGAACGGGAGCTGTACGGCATGGGCGCGGCCCGCGCCGACCCGTGCGGGAGCGGCCGCCGACGCGCTCATGTACTCCTACGACCCGTACCACGGCTGGTGGCCGAGCAGTTGGTGGAACTCGGCGGCCACGTTGACCGCGCTGATCGACCAGGGCGGGTACGACTGGGTCATCGCGCGGACGTTCGACCAGAACAAGGGCACGTTCGCGGCCGGGGAACGCAGCACGGACGCGATCGAGGGCGACTTCGTCAGCCGCGCCATCGACGACAGCGCGTGGTGGGGGCTCGCGTGGATCGCCGCGTACGACCGCACGCGCGAGTCCCGCTACCTCACCATGGCCACCAGGATCGCCGGCTATGTCCACCAGTACTGGGACACCGGAACGTGCGGTGGTGGCGTCTGGTGGGACCGGGAACGCACCTACAAGAACGCGGTCACCGCGGGCCTGTACCTGAAGCTGGCGGCGTCCGTCCACAACCGCACGCCCGGGGACACGGTGTGGCTGCAGCGCACGCGCACGGCCGCGAACTGGTACCTCGGCAGCGGGATGATCAACGCGGCCGGGCTGGTCAACGACGGGCTCACCCGCGACTGCCGCAACAACGGGCAGACCGTGTGGACCTACAACCAGGGTCTCGCGATCGGCGGCATGGTCGAGGCGTGGCGTGCCACCGGCGACACGACGTTCCTGGACGCGGCGCGCCGGCTCGCGGACGCGGGCATCGGCGGGCTGACCCGCGACGGTGTGCTCACCGAGTCGTGCGACATCGGCACGGCCGCCTGTGACGACAACCAGAAACAGTTCAAGGGCGTGTTCTCGCGGTACCTCGCCGATCTCGCCCGGGTGACCGGCACGGCCGCCTACACCGACTTCGCCCGCGCGCAGGCCGACTCGATCTGGTCGCGGGACCGGGACGCGTTGAACCGCCTCGGTCAGCGGTGGGCAGGCGGCAGCCCCAACCAGCTCGACTGGCGTACCCAGGCGAGCGCACTCGGTGCGCTGACCGCCGCGCCGTGAGAGACGAGCCAACCCAGTAGGAGCAGCCATGAGATTGAGACATGTGCTCAGTGCGGCAACGAGTTTCCTGATCGCCGCCGCCACGGTCGTCGCGGTCGCCCCCGCGGCGGGCGCGGCCGTGTGGGTTCCCAAGACACCGCCCCTGTCCACACCGTGGACCAGTCAGGTCTCCCCGACCAACGCACTGCCGGAGTACCCGCGACCACAGCTGGTGCGGTCGGAGTGGCAGAACCTGAACGGCGTCTGGGAGTTCGCGGGCGCCTCGTCCATCAACACCCCGCCGGTAGGGCAGACGCTGCCGGAAGGCGTGCTCGTGCCGTACCCGGTCGAGTCGGCGCTGTCAGGCATCCAGCGGCACGAGGACAACATGTTCTACCGCCGCGCGTTCACCGTGCCGTCCACCTGGAACGGCCGCCGCGTGAAGCTGAACTTCGGCGCGGTCACCTGGGAGACGCGGGTCTGGGTGAACGGCACCCACGTCGGCACGCACACCGGCGGCTACGACGCGTTCTCCTTCGACATCACCAATGCGCTGCGGGCGGGCGACAACGAGATCATCGTCGGCGTGCACTCCCCGATCGACGGCCAGCGGTACCCGATCGGCAAGCAGCGCCGCAACCCCGGCGGCATCTGGTACACGGCCGCGTCCGGCATCTGGCAGACGGTGTGGCTGGAACCCGTGGCCGCCAACCACATCACACGCCTGGACACCACACCGGACGTCCCGGCGGGCGTGCTCGACCTGGTCGTGCAGGGCTCGGCGGGCCAGCAGGTGCGGGCCGAGGTGCTGACCGGCGGCACGGTGGTCGGGTCCGCGACCGGCACGGTCGGCGCGCACCTGCGGGTCCCCGTGCCGAACGCACGGCTGTGGTCGCCGAGCGACCCGTTCCTGTACGACCTGCGCGTGACCATGGGCACGGACGTGGTGACCGGTTACTTCGGCATGCGCTCGCTGGGCAAGGCCGTGGTGGGCGGCGTCATGCGGCCGCTGCTGAACGGCAAGTTCGTGTTCCAGCTGGGCACGCTCGACCAGGGCTACTGGCCGGACGGCATCTACACGGCACCGACCGACGAGGCGCTGCGGTTCGACCTGGAACGGCAGAAGGCGCTCGGGTTCAACATGGTCCGCAAGCACATCAAGGTGGAGCCGGCGCGATGGTTCTACTGGGCGGACCGGCTCGGCCTCATGGTGTGGCAGGACATGCCGTCGCTGGACGCGGTCGACGACACCAACGCCACGGCGCACGCCAACTTCGAGTCGGAGCTGACCAGGATGGTCAACCAGCTCAAGGGCATCACGTCGATCGTGCAGTGGGTGCCGTTCAACGAGGGCTGGGGCGAGTACGACAACGCGCGGATCGTCGACCTCGTGCGATCGCTCGACTCGACGCGCCTGATCAACCACAACTCGGGGTCGAACTGCTGCGTGTCGGATCCCATGGCGCCCAACGGGGACGTGATCGACGACCACGCGTACCAGATGTCGGGCGGCACCAGGACCCCGGACGCGACGCGGATCGCGGTGCTCGGCGAGTACGGCGGGCTCGGCCGACGGGTCGTCGGTCACGAGTGGCAGCCGGGCGCCGGGTTCGCCTACGGGGACCTGTTCCCCGACGAGGCGTCCCTGACGAACCGGTACGTGACGATCACGTCCGAGGTCGCGCGGTTCGTGCAGACGCGCGGGTTGTCCGGGTCGGTGTACACGGAGCCGTACGACCTGGAGAACGAGGTCAACGGGTTCTACACGTACGACCGGCGGGTGCTGAAGATGACCGCGTCGCGGGTGCTGGCGGTGAACCAGCGCGTGCTGGCCGCGGCGGCCGGTACGTCGGTGAACCAGGGCGAGCTGACGTCACTGCGGGTGACGACGCCGGGGTACACGAACCGGTACCTGCGCCACCAGGACAGCCTGGCCCGCACGGACACCGACAACGGCACCGACGTGCTGAAGCAGGACGCGACGTACTGGGTGCGGCCGGGGCTCGCGAGCGCGTCGTGCGTGTCGTTCGAGTCGCGGAACTTCCCCGGCCGGTACCTGCGGCACGCGTCGTCCCGCATGCGCGTCGACGCGTCCGACGGCTCGGCGGGCTTCGCCGGTGACGCGACGTTCTGCCCGCGGTCGGGCTGGGGCGCCGCGGCGCTCGAGTCATACAACAACCCGGGCGCGTTCGTGCGGCACTACAACGAGGCGGTGTACCTCGCGCGGTCCGGCGGCCCGAACCCGTGGGACACGGCGACGTCGTTCGCGCAGGACACGACGTGGGCGGCGACCATCCCGCTGTGGCGCAGCGGCGCCGACCTGCCCCGCGACCAGGCCCGGTCGTTCCGGGTGACGACACCGGGCTTCACCGACCGCTACCTGCGCCACCGCGACGGCCTGGCCAGGACGGATGTCGTGACGTCGACGAGCGGGGCGCTGCTCAAGGCGGACGCCACGTTCGTGGTGCGCAGGGGTCTCGCGGACCCGTCGTGCTACTCGCTGGAGTCCCGCAACTTCCCCGGCTCGTACCTGCGGCACCAGTCGTACCGCGTGCGGTTGTCGGCGAACGCGAACACGGACCTGTTCCGCCGTGACGCGACGTTCTGCGCGCAGCCCGGCAACGGCGGCGTGCGGTTGGCGTCACTGAACGAGCTGGGCACGCACGTGCGGCACTACGCCGAGGAGGTGTGGGTGTCGTCGAACGGCGGTGCGCACACCTACGACAACCCGACGTCCTACGACGCGGACGTGACGTGGGCGGTCAGCGCGGCCTGGACTCCCTAGGCCGGTTGACGACGCGAGGGCGGGTCAGACCTCACGCACCGAGCCGACCCGCGCGCCCGCGTCGATCTTCCACGCCGCCCTGCCCGACACGGTTCCGCCGGGCAGGGCGGTCTCGTTGCCGACGAAGTACCGCGTGGTCCACGCCGACGGGGACGCCGTGCAGACCATGTACCCGTTGAGGTGGTTGTAGGCCCTGCGGATCTCCGCGTTCGCGCTGTACTCCGAGCTGGTCTGGCTCGTCATCGGCGCGTTGACGAACTCCGTGGCCACGAGCGCGCTGCTGTGGTCGGTGAACCGGCGGACGTGGGTGACGATCCCGCAGTGGATGTCGCCGGACAGGACGACCGGGTTGAACCGCACCGGGGTGTCCTGCTTGCGGTTGGCCAGGATCGCGGTGACGTCCCGGCGTACGCCCTCGTAGCTGTTCCAGCCGCTGCCCGGGCCGTACCACATCGGGGTGGGGCTCGCGATCGTCGTCCACGTGGTGGTGGTGTTCCTCAGCCACCCCAGCAGTGCGTTCTGCTGGGTGCCGCCGAGCAGGCTCGGGCCGCGGTACTGGCGGACGTCGGTGAGAAACATGTCGAGCACCGAACCCCACCTGATCCGCCGGTACAGCGTCAGGTGGTTCTGCGTGTCGGGCTGCACCGGCCCGGGCCGGCCACCGCGGAGCGGCATGTGTTCCCACAGCGCCTCGAGCGCCCGGTTGAACCGGCCGTACTGCGCCGACGTCAGGTCCCCGCCGCGGATGTCGTTCCAGAACTCGTGGTCGTCCGGCATGACGTACACCGGGAACCTGCGGTGGATCTCACGCAGGCTGGCGCGCGTCTTGTACTGGCCGTACCGGGTGCGGTAGTCGTCGAGGGAGGTGATCTCCCTCGGCGGCACGTGTGCGGCGCGACCGAACTCGTAGATGTAGTCGCCGAGGAACACGACGAAGTCGATGTCGTCGCGGTCGGCGAGGTGCCGCGCCCCGTTGAAGTACATCTCGCCGTCGCCGCCCGCGATGTTCTGGCAGTTGACGACGGCGAAGCGCACCGCGCGGGTGTCCGAGGCGGCGTTGGCCGTCCTGGTCCGCCCCACCGCGCTCACGTGCCTGGTGCCGTCCGGGTCGGTGGTGAAGAACCGGTAGTAGTAGTGCCTGCCCGCCGCCAGGCCGGTCACGTCGACGTGCACCGCGAACCCCCGGCTCGCGACGGCGGTGACCTGTCCGTGTGCCACCGACGTGCCGTCCGCGCCCAGCCCCGTTTCGGTCGTGGCCAACCGCCACCGCACCACGGCCTCGGTCCGCCCGCGCATCCCGAAGTCGCTGCCCGGGTCGAGTGGCGCGGGCGCGAGGCGGGTCCACAGCACGACCGCACCCGGCGTGGCGTCGCCGGACGCGACGCCCAGCTTGAACGGGTCCGACGCGGCCGCGTCGGCCACGCCGGTGGCCAGTCCGCCGAGCGCGACCGCACCGGCCGCGCCGAGGAACGTGCGCCGTGCGATCGGGTGGGGCTCGTTGTGCTCGTTCATGCACGACTCCTGGGGCGCGGGCCGATCCGTACGGCGGGCACGTTACGACAAATTCCCAAGAACCGGCGCCGGTTCGTCAGTAATTCACCCAGGTGGCGCTACGCGGTAACCGCCGACGGTCCCGTCCGCACGGCACTCAGCAGTCGCACCCACAGTCGCAGTCGCAGCAGCCGTCCTCGCCGCAGCACGAACAGCAGTCGCAGCAGGACCCGTCGCAACAGTCGCAGTTCCGGCACCAGCCCTCCTTGGGCTCGCCGGTCCACGGGTCGTGGAACTCGGCGGCACAGCAGTACTGGCACGAGCAGCACATCAGGGCCGCCATGCCGCACCCGGCGAGCGTGCCGCGGCGCCTGCCCCACCTGGGCGGCTCGCCCTGCGGTGGTGGTGGCTGCCAGCCCGGAGGCGGCGGCTGGTGCCAGCCGGGTGGCGGCGGGCCCTGCGGCCGGGGACCGTGCGCGTGCGGGTCACCGAAGCGGTGCCGCACCGCGTGGTCGAGTTCGTGCACCAGCAGCGCGTGCACCAGCGCGCGGTCGGTGAACGTCACGTCCTTCAGCGCCAGCCGGACGCCGGTGACCGCGTCCACGCACAGCCGCCGCACCTCGTCGAGCGACGCGCCGGTCGCGTGGATCGGGTTCCACGCACCGCGCCGCTCGTCCTCGTCCAGGTCCTCGACGGCGTCCAGCAGGTGCGCGACCCGGCCGAACAACCGGCCCGCTTCCCGTAGCGGGCCGCCGTTCTCCGGCCTGCCCGCGAGGACCGCGGTGTGCGCGAACGCCTCGGCGGTCGCGGTCTCGGTGGGTTCGGTCGCCAGCAGCACCGAGTTGCCCGGCGCGACCGAGGACTCCACCTCGGACTGCCGGAGCACCGAATCCAGCAGCACGGCTGTGTCGAACCCGACGCTGCCACCGGTCGTGGTGCCCTGACGGGCCCACCTCGTCGCCACCCGGCGCGCGACCCCGGCCACCGGCCGCCTGCCGAACGCGCCGTCGCCGTCCTCGACGTGGTCGCGTACCTTCGCCGACGCCAGCACGAGTGACACGGCGGCGGCCAGCCGCGGTGCGTCACCCTGCGCGACGGTCGCGGCACGCATGCCCCGCAACGGGCACGGGCCCGCCGTACGCCGCCCGCCGGTGTGCACGGACTGCGCCTCGACCAAGGCCGAGAGCACCAAGCCGTCGTAGTTGGTCACTGTCCGGGCGAACTGCCCGTGGTCGTCCCGGAGGGCGAGACACAGTCCACACAGGTGCGCCATCCACGACTCCCGCAACCTGGGCGACAGCCGGTGTCTGCACGGCCGGATGATCCCGAACAAACGCGTTCCCCTTCACCTGGACGGACGGTGATCAAGCGGCAGGCTAGCCGACCGTCGACGCCTGGTGAGGCGGAACGAGGAAGTCCGGGGTGGACGGTGATCCGCGCACGTCCGCCGGCTCAGCCGGTGTGTCCCCGCCGGAGCCAGTGCGCCGCGCCCGCGCGGGTGGCCACCTCGGCCGCCTTCGCGCGGTGCGCCGCCGCGTCATGCCCCAGCGCGGTGGCCAGTTCGGCCAGGTAGTGCGCGACGGGACGCAGTGTGACCAGCCCGCTGCCCGCACCGGCCAGCTCGTTCTCGGCGGGCAGGAGGTCCTCGTACAGGCGCGTCATCGCGGCGCGGTCGTCGCGGTCGATGGCGACGAGCGCGTGCAGGCAGCTGCGGACCTCGAACAGCAGGTCGCGTGGTGCGGGCGGGACGGGGGCCGTGCCGGGCGCCACCAGCGGGCGGCACCACGGTTCGTGCGCACCGAAGTCCGTGTCGATCGGCGGCAGGCCACGGTGGAGGCGGTCGCACAGCAGGGCGAGGCCGAGGATGCCGTTGTCCACACCGGACATGCCGGTGCCGTGCAGTCGCTGGGCGGCCGCCCGGTACGCGGTCGCCGCGGGTGCGCCGGTGATCGACGCGCGCAGTGCGCGGTACCAGTCGGTGAACACGCCGACCAGGGGAATCTCGTGCTCCGCGGCCAGGTTGTCCGCCGCCTCGGCGTGCCGGTCCGCTGTCGGCAGGTCCGCGAGCGCCGCGCCCGTCTGCACGAGGATCAGGTGGCCGAGCACCTCGAACGGCACGAGGTCGCGCATCGCCGCCAGTTCCGCGCCGATCCCGGCCCGTGCCGGCGCCAGCCCGGCACGGTCGAACGACTGCAGGAAGCGGGCGTTGAGCGCGAACGCCAGCGCCGCCGGATCGGCCAGTCCCCGCGCGATCTCCTCCGCCTCCCGTGCCACCGCGCGTGCCCGTTCGTCGCCGGTGTTGCGCAGCTCGACGGCGATCGTCGCCAGCAGGCGGCTCCGCAGCGCGGGCGGCGGTCCGTCGTCGAGCGCGTGCTCGGCCGCGGTCGCGATCCGGCGCGCCAGCACGGGGTCGTCGGGGTCGGTCCAGAGCGCGGGCACGTCGAACGCCACGAGCGCGGGCGCCGAGCTCAGCAGTTCGGCCCGGAGCGCGCGGGCTCCGGCGAGGTCGCCGGTGACGGCCAGCGTCCGGGCGAGCCCCGCGGTGACGTGGTCGTCGGGTGCACCGTGGTCCCGCGCGACCCGCCACCACCGCACGGCCTGGTGCGGGGCGAACCGCCGCTCCGCGTCCGCCGCGGCGGCACGCGCGTACCGGGCGGCGGCGGATCCGTTGCCGGCCAACAGGAAGTGGTGTGCGAGCGCCGCGACCTCGGCCGACCGCATCTGTTCGAGCGCGGCGGCGGTCTCGGCGTGCCAGCGGGCGCGTCGGGTACGGGAGATGTCCTCGTACAGCGTGTCCCGCACGAGGACGTGGGCGAACCGGAACCGGCCCGGTGCCCGTTCCGTGAGGAATCCGCGTCGCGTGGCGGTTTCGAGTGCGTCGAGCGCGTCCCCGGGCAGCAGGTCCTCCGCGACGTCCATGCCCTGCACCGAGGCCCGGCGCAGCACGTCCTGGACGGGTGCCGGCAGCGTCGCGACGCGGTGCCGCACCACGTCCCGCACCCCGGCGGGCACGTCCGACAGGTCGCCGGTGTCGAGCAGCCGGGCCAGCTCGCGGACGAAGAACGGGTTGCCGCCACTGCGCCGGTGGATGAGCGCGGCGGTGTCCGCGTCGATGTCGCGGCCGGTGGTGGCGCGGACGAGGTCGGGGATGGCGGGGCGCGGCAAGCCGGTGAGGTAGACGCGTTCCGGTTCGGCGCGGGCCACGCGGCCGAGGAAGTCCCGCAGCGGGGGTGGCACGTCGGTCGTCCGGTAGGTGCCGACGATGAGCACGCGCTGCGGCGGCGGTGCCAGCACCAGCGACGCCAGCAGCGCCAGCGTTTCCTCGCCTGCCCAGTGGAGGTCGTCGAGGACCACGAGCAGCGGCGCGTGCTCGCCGAGGTACGCGGCGACCGCGCGGTGCCCGCGGGCCGCGACGGGGTCGGGTTCTGGTGCGGTGCCGGGAAGGGCATCGAGGATCGTGGTCCACGGCCAGGCGGCGGGCAGCCCCTCGTCGTCGGGGTTGGCGCCCCAGGCGGTGGTCCACCCACGGGCCGCCAGGTGCGCGGCGAACGTCTCGGCGAGTGCGGTCTTGCCCGCGCCCGCCTCGCCCGCGACCAGGGCGAGCCGGGCACGGGTGGCCGCGAGCCGGGCCAGTTCCCCGGTGCGCCCGACGAGCGTGACCGGGGTGGGCTCGTCGGTCGGCACCTGCGCGAGGATGTCGGCCTCCAGCTCGCGGAGCGCGGGGCCGGGGTCGACACCCATCTCGTCGGCGAGGATCCGGCGGGCCCGGCGCAGCGTGTCGAGCGCGTCGCCCTGCCTGCCGGTGCGGTAGCGGGCGAGAGCGAGCAGCCGCCAGCCCTCCTCACGCCACGGGTGCCCGTCGACGTGCGCCTCCAGGTCCGGCACCGTCTCGGCCGCGCGACCGAGGTCCAGCAGCGCGGCCGCGTGGCGTTCGACGGCGAGGAGCCACAGCTCGTCGAGGCGTGCGATCTCGCCGCGTGCCCACGGCTCGCCGGCGAACTCCGCGTAGGCCGGGCCGCGCCACAGCGCGAGCGCCTCCTCGATCTGTTCGGGTGTGCCCGCCACGGCGTCCTCGAACCGCCACGCGTCCACGGCGTCGGGGCGCAGTGCGTACCCGGGGCCGGACGTGACCAGCAGCCGCGCGGGTGCCCTCGGCGGCCGGTCCGGCTCGAGCGCCTTGCGGAGCGCGGCGACGAACGTCTGCACCGCGCCGGCCGCGCCATCGGGCGGGTCCTCCCACAGGTCGGCGACGAGCGTGTCCATCGGCACGACGCGACCGCGGGCGACGAGCAGCCGTGCGAGCACGGCGCGGTGCCGCGGTCCTTTCAGGTCGACCGGGCCCCGCTGGTCTTCGGCCGTGAGCGGCCCGAGCACCCGGAACGTGATCACCGGTCGAAGCCTAACCCGCTCAGTGCGTGCTGACCGGATGCTGATTCGCCGCTCGCATGCTCGCGGCATGCAGATCCCAGGATTCGACTACCAGCGTGTGCCCGCGACCGACGACGTGTCACTCAACGTCGCCGTCGGCGGCTCCGGCGACCCGATCGTGTTGCTGCACGGGTTCCCGCAGACCCATCTCATGTGGCGGCACGTGGCCGCCGACCTCGCCGGTGACCACACGGTCATCTGCCCCGACCTGCGTGGCTACGGCGACAGCGACAAGCCCGCCGACACCGGCCGCACCTACGCCAAGCGGACGATGGCGGCGGACGTCGTCGCCGTGGCCCGCGCGCTCGGGTTCTCCCGGTTCGCGCTGGCCGGGCACGACCGGGGCGCGCTCGTCGCCATCCGGGCCGGGCTCGACCACCCGGAGGCGGTCACCCGGCTCGCGTCGCTCGACGTGCTGCCGACGCTCGACATGTGGGACGTGCTGCGGGGCGTGACGGCGTCGGTTGCGTTCCACCTGTACCTGATGGCGCAGCCGCCCGGGCTGCCCGAGACGATGATCGCCGCGGCGCCGGACGCGTTCTTCGGCCACTTCCTCGACCTGTGGACACGGGATCCGGCCGCCATCCCGCCGGACGTCCGCGCCGAGTACCTCCGTGCGAGCCGGGAGGCGGTGCCGTCGATCGTGGCGGACTACCGTGCGTCGGCCACCGTGGACATCGCCGACGACGAGGAGTCGCGGGCGGACGGCGCGACGTTGCGGATACCGGTGACGGTGCTGCAGCAGGACTGGGGCGCGGCGCTCGGCTACGACGCGACCGCGTTGTGGCGGCCGTGGGCGCCCGACCTCGCACACGTGACGGTGACGTGCGGGCACTTCATGGCCGAGGAGGCCCCGACGGAGGTGATCAAGCACCTCCGGTCGATGCTCGCGTGACCACTGTGGTCAGTTGCCGGCCCGGTTCCACGCGGTCGTGAACTCCGCCAGGGAGATCTGGCCATCCGCGTCCGAGTCGGCGTCGGTGAAGATCTCGGCGATCTCCTCGTCGGTGATCTCCTCGCCGCGGGCCGTGATCGCGGCACGGAACTCGGCGCTCGTGATCTGGCCGTCCCCGTCGCCGTCGAACTCGGTGAAGGTGTCGGTCAGTTCGGCGTCGGTCGCCATGGATGGCCTCCTGCATCGGTCGGGGCGCCAGAATAGTGCACACGATCAGGTGACAGAGCCGCCGTCGGCCGTCGACGCGGGTTAGCTTGCACCGCGTGTCCTCCCGGGTGATCCCTGCTGTGCTCGCCGTCTTCCTCGGCGTCCTGCTCGCGCTGGTGCTGCTGGTGCCGTTCGTGTTCCGCAGCTACCGCAAGCGGGGTGAGGTGGGGCTCGGGCCCGGCATCCTCGCGTTCGCGTTCCTCGTCTACGGACTGGCGCTCGTCGCCTACACGCTCGCGCCCGTGCCGCAGATCGACGACGCCTGGTGCGCCGACCACACCACGTTCACCCATCCGCAGCTGAACCCGCTGCGGTTCCTCTCCGACATCGCGAAGGACCGCGTCGCGCCGGGCTGGCGCGGCGTGGTCACCAACCCCGCCGTGCAGCAGGTCGTGTTCAACGTCGCCCTGTTCGTGCCGCTCGGCGCCTTCCTCCGGCACCGGCGGGTGCCCGTGCCCGGTGTGGTCGGCGCCGGGTTCTGCGTGTCGCTGCTGATCGAGTTCACCCAGCTGACCGGGAACTGGTTCCTCTTCCCGTGCCCCTACCGGCTGTTCGATGTGGACGACCTGCTCGCCAACACGCTCGGGGCGGCCGCCGGGCTGCTGTTCGCGCCGCTGCTGCGGAAGATGTACGGGCGCACGGTCCTCCCGCCAGAGGCACCTCGGCCCGTCACCACCGGGCGGCGCTGGCTCGGCATGCTCGTCGACGTCGTCGCGGTGACCCTTCTCGGTGGGGTGCTGGCCGTCGTCGCCGACCTCGTCGCCGGGGTCGACAGCCACCTGATCAACCCGTGGGTGCCCGCCGTGCTGCTGCTCGTCCTGCCCTCGCTCGGGGCGGGCGGCGCCACGCTCGGGCAACGTGCGGTGCGGCTCAAGCGCGTGCGTGCCGACGGCGGGCCGCCCGGGGTCCTCGTGCTGCCGGCGCTCGCCGGTGGCACGTTCGGCTACTTCGTCCTGTCCGGACTCGGCGACGACGCGAGTTCGTGGGCCGGGTTGATGTTGCTCGTGTGCGGGATCCTCGCCTGGCGGCCCCGTTCGCACCGCGGGTTGTCGGGGCTCGTGTCCGGCCTGTACGTGGTGGACGCGCGTGCGCCCGTCACCGAGGAGCCACCGACTCCCGCGCCACCCAGTGCACGTCGATCGTGAACGCACCGAAAGTTTCGGTGACCCTGCAACAAGAATCCACTGTCTGCTTGACGGAAACCCAGTAGCGCCTTAACGTTTCTCCGCGCGATACCGGCAATTTGTCGAAAGTTTCGGACTCGCCATCGTCGTCGAGGAGCGTCGCCATGAAGGTGTCCCGTGTCGCCGCGGCAGGTCTCCTCGCCGCTGCATCGCTCTACTCCATGCTCCCGGCCGCCGGCTCACCCGCTCCGGCGGCCGGGTCCTCCTCCCCCGACCGGCCACTGCGTGAGCTCGCGGGCAGGCAGCTGATGATCGGCACCGCCGTCGACCACGCCGCGTACACCGCCGACGCGACGTACCGCGACCGGATCCGCACCGAGTTCAACTCGATCACGGCCGAGAACGTGATGAAGTGGGAGGTCGTCGAGCCGGAACGCGGCAAGCTGGACTTCAGCGCCGCCGACGAGCTGATGGCCGCCGCGAAGCGCAACGGCCAGCAGGTGCGCGGGCACACCCTCGTGTGGCACAACCAGCTGCCGGCGTGGCTCACGCAGGGCGTCGAGTCGGGCGAGATCGACGCGACCGAGCTGCGGTCGATCCTGCGCGGGCACATCATCGACGAGGTCAGCCACTTCCGGGGCCGGATCTACCAGTGGGACGTGGCGAACGAGGTCGTCGACGACAACGGTCAGCTGCGCGACTCGATCTGGTTGCGTGAGCTGGGCCCCGGCTACATCGCCGACGCGTTCCGGTGGGCCCACCAGGCCGACCCGCGCGCGAAGCTGTTCCTCAACGACTACAACGTCGAGGGCATCAGCGCGAAGAGCGACGCATACCACGCGCTCGCGAAAGACCTGCTGCGGCAACGGGTTCCGGTGCACGGGTTCGGCGCGCAGGGCCACTACGGCGTGCAGTACGGCTTCCACAGCGCGTCCGAGGTGGCCGCGAACCTCGGCCGGTTCGAACAACTCGGCCTGGAAACCGCGATCACCGAGGTCGACGTCCGCATGATCATGCCGACGGACAACGTGAAACTGCAGGCACAGGCGCAGGGCTACAGCGTGCTGCTGCAGGGCTGCCTGCTCGCCCGCCGCTGCAACTCCTTCACCGTGTGGGGCTTCACCGACAAGTACTCGTGGGTCCCCGGCTGGTTCGAGGGCGAAGGCGCCGCGAACCTCCTGGACGAGAACTTCGCCCCCAAACCCGCCTACAGAGAACTACAGGCAGTACTAACCCTGTCCCACTAACCCCGCGAGTCACGCGCAAAAACACCGCGAGTCGCGCTCCCACCCATAGCGAGTTGTCGGTTTCGTGCATGTGGCCCCTCGCCCAGGCCTGCACGAAACCGACAACTCGGTATGTCTGAGCACGCGACTCGCGAAGTTCTGCGCACGCGAGTCACGCGCCCACACATGGCGAGTTGTCGGATTCGTGCATGAGGCTCCTCGGCCAGTACCTGCACGAAACCGACAACTCGATATGCCTGCGAGCGCGACTCGCGGTGTCTGAGCACGCGACTCGCGAAGTTCAGCGCACGCGAGTCACGCGCCCACCCATGACGAGTTGCCGGATTCATGCATCAGGCCTCCGCCCAGGTCTGCACGAAACCGACAACTCGATGTGCCTGCGAGCGCGACTCGCGGTGTCTGAGCACGCGACTCGCGAAGTTCTGCGCACGCGAGTCACGCGCCCACCCATGGCGAGTTGTCGGATTCCTGCATCAGGCCTCCGCCCGGGTCTGCACGAAACCGACAACTCGGTGTGTTTGGGGGCGCGACTCGCGTTGGGGGTTTACCAGCGGTTGTGGGCGTGTTTGTGGATTTGGGTGTTGTAGATGCGTTCGATGGATTCCAGTGTGTCCGGGGTCAGTGGGGCGAGCTGTGCGGCGGCCGCGTTGGCGTTGGCCTGTTCCGCGTTGCGGGCGCCCGGGATGACGACGCTGACGCCGGGCTGGTCGATCACCCACCGCAGTGCGAGCGCGGCGGTGCTCACTCCGAGGTCCGCGGCGATCTCGGCCAGCTCAGCGGCGGCGCGCACACCCACCTCGAACGGCACACCGGAGAAGGTTTCTCCGACGTCGAACGCCTCGCCGTGGCGGTTGTAGGTCCGGTGGTCGTCGGCGGCGAACGTGGTGTGCTCGTCGTACTTGCCGGACAGCAGGCCGCTCGCGAGGGGGACGCGCGCGATGATGCCGACGCCCGCCTCCTCGGCCGCGGGCAGCACCCGCTCGAGTGGCTTGCGGCGGAACGCGTTCAGGATGATCTGCACGCTCGCCACGTTCGGGCGCGCGATCGCGGTGAGCGCCTCGTCGCAGGTCTCGACCGACACGCCGTACGCCGCCAGGTTGCCCTCCTCGACCAGGGCGTCGAGTGCGTCGAACACCTCGTCGGCGGAGAAGACGGGCGTGGGCGGGCAGTGGAGCTGCACCAGGTCGAGCCGGTCGGTACGCAGGTTGGCGCGGCTGCGGTCGGTCCAGGCCCGCAGGTTCTCCGGGGTGAACGCCGCGGGCACGTGCGGGTCGGCGCGACGGCCGCACTTGGTCGCCACCGTGACGTCGGCGTCACGGTCGGCGAGGAACGCCGCGATGAGCCGCTCGCTGCGCCCGTCGCCGTACACGTCGGCGGTGTCGAGGAACGTGACACCCGCGTCGACGGCCGCGTGCAGCACCGCCATCGCGTCGGCGTCGTCGACCCGGCCCCAGTCGGCCCCCAACTGCCAACATCCCAGCCCGACGACGGACACCTGACGGCCGGTGCGGCCCAACACCCGATCTTCCACGAGCGCAACAGTAGTCACGCGAACCAGGGCCTGCTCTCCGGCAGGCACATGCTGACGGTCGCGACCACGGCGACACCGGCGGCCGCCACGACGGGCCACCCCATCGGCCCGACCACCAGCACCGCGTACGCGACGGCCGACAGCGCGACCAGGACCAGCGCGACCCGCGCCCACGCCCTGCCCGCCCGCAACGCGGCGGCGAAGAGCGCCGCGAGCAGTCCGACGAGGACGCCGCCGCCGATGACCACGAGCAGGGAAAGGTCGGCCACCTGGTCAACTCTGTCCGCGCTCGCGGCGGCGTCGTTGCTCCGCGCCTGACGGACGAAGTCGGCGTGCAGTTCCGCGCGCTTGCC
This sequence comes from Actinophytocola sp. NPDC049390, assembly GCF_044466355.1. Classification (NCBI taxonomy): domain Bacteria; kingdom Bacillati; phylum Actinomycetota; class Actinomycetes; order Pseudonocardiales; family Pseudonocardiaceae; genus Actinophytocola; species Actinophytocola sp. NPDC049390. The sequence continues at coordinate 713,361 of NZ_JBITMQ010000001.1, read as the reverse complement.
GAGGGCGGTGGCCGAGGTGGCGACCGAGAACCCGGCGGCGAGCAGCCACAGCCAGAACGCGGCGGTGACCGCACCCGGCCGTGGCAGGCTCCGCATCGCGGAAATCGGCGGCGCGCTCGTGCGTGCGGTGCTGGGCCGGGGCGGTGGTTGACCGGCGGTCACGGCGTTGTCCCCGAGGTCGTCTCCGCGCTTGTCTCCGAGTTTGTCTCCGCGGTCGTCTCGACCGGGGCATCCGGTTGTTCCGCGACGGTCTCCGTGGTCTCCGTGGTTGTCGTCTCGCTCGACGTTTGTTCCGTGGTGGTCGCGGTCGTCTCGTCGGTGGTCGGGTCCGTGGTCGGGTCCGTTGTTGTGGTCTGGTCGGTTGTGGTGGTCGGATCCGGTTCGGGGTCGGCGCTGGTCGGGTTGACGCTGTCGGCCGGGCCGCTCGGGGACGGCTTCGGCGTCTGCGTGGCCGGTGGCGCGCCGTTGACCTGCGCTTCCCGGTCACCGCCGGTGGTGGGGGCTGGGCTCAGGTCCGCCGGGGCCGCCTCGGCGGGTTGGGCGCCGGGACGTTCGGGACCCGGTGGGGTGGTCTCCCGGTACGGCTCGCCGGTCCACGGGTCCTCCTTCGGCGCGCCCGCGGAGGTGGGGTCCAGCATCTCGCTCGGACCGCCCGCCGCCACGGGATCGGCGACGCCGACGGGTGCCGCGCCGCCCGGCAGGATGTCCGAGCCCACCGTGCCGGTGGTCACCGCCAGCGCACCCGCGCACATGGCCAGCGCCAACGCGACCGTGATCGCGCGGCGGGAGCGGAGCACCGGCAGACGTGCCTCGACCGGTGCCAGCTCCATCGTCCGAGGCTCCGCCGCCGGTCGCGACGACAGCGCGGCACCGCGGGCCACCACCGCCTTCGGGTCGGAGTCGACGGTCACCGGGCGGTCGAAGGACGCCGAGACCTGCTGGGACACCAGCGGGATCCGGGACGAGCCGCCTACCAGCAGCACGGCCGTCAGGTCCGAGGTGGACAGTGACGCCGACGCGCACGCGTCCCGCAGCGCCGCGACGGTGGCGGCGATGGCGGGTTCGACCAGCTGCTCGAACTCCGTGCGTACCATGCGGACACGGGTGCTCACCCCGGGCAACATCACCGGGATCGTCACCTCCGTGTCGGCCGACAGCGCCTCCTTCGCCTCGGTGCACTCGCGCCGCAGGGTGGCCGCGGCGGTCCGCACCAGCGGGTCGGTGAAGTCCAGCTCGGTCCACTGGGTGCCCACGATGGTCCTGACGTGCTCGAACACGGCCTCGTCGAAGTCCACACCGCCCAGTGACTCGATGCCCTGCGGCACACCGACCAGTTCGAAGCCGCCTTCGTCCAGTTGGCGTACGACCGCCGCGTCGAACGTGCCGCCACCCAGGTCGTAGACCCCGATGGCGGCACCCGGTGCGACATGTCCCGACGCCGTGTACGCGACCGCCGCGGCCGCCGGTTCGGTCACCAGCCGGACCGGCGAAACCCCCTGTTCCGCAAGGGCTTCTGCCATCAGTTCGCGCTTGTGCCCGCCCCACGACGCGGGGTGGGTGAGCGCGACGGCGGCCGGTGAGGTGCCCTCCCGCTCGGTCACCCGGTCCACCACCCAGCGCACGAAGCACGCCGCGATCGTGTGTGCCTCGATCGGCTCACCGGCGACGAGCACGGGTGTGGGGTCACCGATGCGGCGTTTCACCTCCCGCACCACCCGGTCCGGATCGGTCACGGCCCGGCGGACGGCGGCGTCGCCCATCACGAACGAACCGTCGGCGGCCACGAACACCACCGACGGCACCGCCGGTTTGCCGTCCCCCAACGGAACGACCTCGGCACCCTGCTCACCGTCACGGTGTACCGCCGCCGCGGTGAACGTGGTGCCGAAATCGATTCCGAGCCGGTAACTCATCCTCGCCTCCAAGCGAATGCTGCTAAGGAAGACGCGTAACGACCCGAGAACGTTACACAAATCGCGATCGGACGAGAAATGACACAGCGGAAGGAAATCCCGTGATTATTCGCCTTCTGGCGACCGCGGCGATCGCGGTGGTGACCGCCGGGTGCGCGGGCGGGTCACCACCGCCGCCCGAGCCGACGGTGCCGCCGGTCGAGTCGCCCAAGGGCCTCGTCGGCATCGACCCGTGCGCCCTGCTCGACGACTCCGCGCGCACGGATCTCGGGTTCGACGGCGGCGTGCCGGGCACCGACGAACTCGGCGCGAACTGCAAGTGGACGGGCGTGCACGCGGAGTCAGCGCAGCTCACCGCCTTCACCAGCGGGAACGGCCTCGCGGAGCTGGCCGAGGGCCGCGACTCGACGACCAGCAGGGTGCGGCTGATGGGCTACCCGGCGCTGGAGACGTTCACCGCCCGTGGCGAGTTCTGCCGCTATGACGTCGGCGTCGCGGCGGACCAGGCGATCGTGGCGACCATGCGCGCCGGCGAGCCGGACTCGTGCACGGCGCTGCAGGAGTTGCTCACCGTGGTGATAACGCGACTGCCCGCATCCGATTAGGCGTTTCACCGTGGCACCGATATCGGGGGCAAATCCCCTAACGGACCCGGGCGGCCCCCGCGAAGGTCATCTCGGGGTGCGGGACAAACCCCGATTACTCCGCTCCCCCGGGGCCATACGTTTCTTCGCAGGCCCCGATTCCCCGTCGGGAAACAGTGGGAACAGACCAAGGAGCAAGACGGAAAATGGCTGACTTCAACTTCCAGCAGTACGTCGCACCGGTGCAGGACGTGGACACCAGCACCGCGGGCGGCGCGGGTGGCGACGGTGGCGAGGGCCGCAGCCTCGCGTTCGGGTACGCCGACGCGGACGCCGACGGCGGCACCGCGACGGGCGGCGCGGCGGCAGGTGGCGCGGGTGGCGCCGGCACGGGCACGGGGACCGGCGGCGCGGGTGGCGACACCACGGCGACCGGTGACGGCGGCAACGGCTGGTTCTTCGGTGGCGGCGACGGCGCCGAGTCCGACGACGGCGGCGACGGTGGCAACGGCACCGGCACCGGTGTCGCGGGTGCGGGTGGGCCGGCCGCGGGCGGCGGCGCGGACGCCGACGCCGACGCGGATGCCGACAACGACACGGACTCCGGCCCGGTCGACGCGAGCGGCGGCGACGGTGGCGCGGGCGGCGCGGCCGCGGTGTCGGCGAGCCAGAACATCAACGTCTCGAACTCGTTCTCCAACGTGGGCAACGAGGACAACGACTACACGGTGTTCAAGAACTCGTTCAACTCCGACAACGACGGTGTCGACAACAGCCACGGCGTGATCAACGACAGCGTGGTCGCGGGCGACGACATCGAAGGCTCGCTCAACAACGACAACGACGTGGACATCAGCGACTCCTACAACGACACGCTGACGCAGAACACGACCGACGCGTCGACGACCACGTCCTACACGGACTCGTTCAACGGCAACGTGTTCGACAACGACGGGCTCGACCTGGACCTCGACCTCGACATCGAGGACGTCGACGTCGACATCGACTGACCGGCGCGGACGAGTCACATGACCACGACGATCTCCTCGCTCATCGAGTTCCTCATGGCCCTGCTGGCCGACGAGGAGCTGGCGGCCGACTTCAGCGCCGATCCCGAAGGCGTGCTCGACCGGTACGGGCTGGACAGCACGTGCGGTGAGGACATCCGCGACGCGGCGCCCATGCTGGCCGACCAGGTCGACGTGCAGACCGTCGGCGGGCACCCGCGCTTCGCGGGCGGCGACGACCCGGTGGCGGAGATCACGGTGATCACCAGGCACTACGACGTGACCACCGGTCCCACCACCAACGAGTACAACTACTACCACGTCGACGACCGCGACATCGTCATCACGGTCGACGACCGCGACACGATCACCATCCACGCCGAGGGCGACCTGGAGATCACCGACTCCTTCAACGAGGACAACGACATCACGGTGATCACGGACTCGTTCAACCAGGACAACGACGGGGTGGACAACAAGGGTGGCTCGATCGACGACAGCGTCGTCACGGGCGACGACACGACCGGGTCCATGAACTCGGACGACGACACCACCCTGACCGGGTCGCACAACGCGACGGTGACCGAGACCGACACCGACCTGTCCACGGACACGACGGTCGACGGCTCGTTCAACGGCAACATCTCGGACGACGATCACATCGACACGGACGTCGACGTGCTCGTGCCGCCCGAGGAACCCGCACCGGCCGCGGTACACGAGTCGGATGCCCTGTGGCCGTCGGTGGACGCGGACACGGGTGGCGAGCTCGACGCGGCGGTGACCGGGTGATGACCGGTGTCCGCCCCGGGGTGGCAAAAACCGCACACACCCCGGGGCGGGCGCCGGGATCTGGTATGGGAGAGGCGATGCGTGGAGCGGAGTCCGTCGAGGCGTTGGAGGCGGCGCTGCGTGTCATCGCGCCCTACCGCAGACCGGACCTGGAGACACGGCTGCGCACGTCGCTGCACCGGCTGCGCACCGACCGTGTCCGGGTGCTGGTGGTCGGCGAGTTCAAGCAGGGCAAGAGCCTGCTGGTCAACGGGCTCGTGCGGGCGCCGGTCTGCCCGGTGTTCGACGACATCGCGACCGCCGTGCCGACCGTGGTCCGGTACGCGGCGGAACCCACCGCGGCCCTGGTCCGCGTGGTGGAGCAGGCCGAGGACGGTGACCCGGCCGCCGCGAAGCTGGAGCGGGTCGAGCTGCCGATCGAGGAGCTGGCCGGGCACCTCGTCGAGACCGGCGACGCCGAGAACAGGGAACGGTGGCGCCATGCCGACATCGGTCTCCCCCGCGCGCTGCTCGCCCACGGACTGGAGATCGTGGACACCCCGGGGGTCGGCGGGCTGAACTCGGTGCACGGCGCCGCGACGATGGCCGAGCTGCCGCAGGCGGACGCCGTGTTGTTCGTGTCCGACGCGTCGCAGGAGTACACGGCACCGGAGCTGGCGTTCCTCAAGCAGGCGACCGCACTGTGCCCGAACGTCCTCTGTGTACTGTCCAAGACGGACCTGTACCCGGAGTGGCAGCGGATCGCGGAGCTCGACCGCACGCACCTGGAGCGGGCCGGGATGGACACCGACCTGCTGACCGTCTCCGCCGCGTTGCGCGTGCACGCGATCCGCAACCGCGACGAGGAGGCCGACCGCGAGTCCGGGTTCGACGAACTGACCGAGTACCTCGTCGACCAGGTCGCCGGGCAGGCCGAGGTGCTGGCCCGCCGGTCGACCGCGAACGACGTCGCCGCCGCGACCGAGCAGCTGGCCACGACGTTGCTCGCCGAGCAGGCGGGCTACACCGACCCCGCGCACGCCGGGGACGTGATCCGGCGGCTCACCGAGGCCAAGAAGCAGGCGGTCGCGTTGAAGGAGCGGTCGGCGCGCTGGCAGCACACGCTCTCCGACGGCATCGCCGACCTGAACGCCGACATCGACTACGACCTGCGGGACCGGATGCGCGACATCGTCCGGGAGGCCGAGGAGGAGATCGCGAAGGGCGGCGACCCGAAGAAGACGTGGGACCAGCTGGCCTCGTGGGTGGAACAGGAGGTGAGCGCGGCCGTCGCCGCGAACTTCCTGTGGACCGCACAGCGTGCGCGCTGGCTCGCCGAGCAGGTGGCCGAGCACTTCTCCGACGGCCAGGAACCGCTGCCGAAGATCAGGACGGCGACCGAGGACCCGCTGGGCCGGGTGGCGGACATGGAGCTGCGGCTCGGTGAACCGTTCGGGGTCGGCCAGAAGGCGCTGTCCGGGCTGCGCGGCGGGTACGTCGGTGTGCTGATGTTCGGCATGCTCGGCACGATCGTCGGGATGCCGCTGATCAACCCGTTCTCGATCGGCGCCGGGTTGCTGCTGGGCGGCAAGGGCCTCACCGACGACCGGCGACGCGTGTTCGCGAAACGGCAGGCCGAGGCGAAGGCGGCGATCCGCCGCTACGCAGACGACGTGATCTTCCAGGCGGGCAAGGAGTCCCGCGAGCTGCTGCGTCGCGTGCAGCGCGACCTGCGTGACCACTACACCGACCGCGCCGAGGAGACCAACCGGTCGCTGAAGGAGTCGCTCGCCTCGGCGGAGCGGTCGGTGCGGGCGTCGAAGGAGGAACAGGAACGCAGGCTCGCCGAGATCCCCGCGCAGCTGAAACGGCTGGCGGAGCTGCGTGACCAGGCGCTCGCGCTCGCCCCTCGCGCAGGCGGCCACCGGCAGCTGGAGGCCGCGCCATGACGGCCCTGACGTCGTCCGTCCGCCACGTGTTGCGCCGTGCCATCGAGGTGTACTCGGGCGCGCCGTCGGTCGCCGAGACGTTGCGCGACCAGCTGGACCGGCTCGACGAGCCGCTGCGGGTCGCGATCGCGGGCAAGGTGAAGGCTGGCAAGTCGACGCTGCTCAACGGGCTGGTCGGCGAGCTGGTGGCGCCCACCGACGCGGGCGAGTGCACGAAGGTCGTGACGTGGTACCGCGACGGGCTCACCCCGCGGGTGGTGTCCTATCCGGACAGTGGGCCGCCGGAGCCGCTGCCGGTGCACCGGGACGCGCACGGGCTCACCCTGCGGCTGCGTGACGTGCCGGCCGACCGGCTGCGGCGGATCGTCGTGGACTGGCCCTCGCAGTACCTGCGGAACGTCACGCTCATCGACACCCCCGGCATCGCGTCGACGTCCGAGGGCGTGTCGCGGCGGACGGTGAACCTGCTGACGCCGGACGAGGACACCCCGGCCGAGGCGGACGCGGTGGTCTACCTCATGCGCCACCTGCACGTCGCGGACGCGGAGTTCCTGGAGTCGTTCCGGGACCAGGGCGTCGCGCGGGCCAGCGCGGTGAACACGATCGCGGTCATCTCGCGGGCCGACGAGGTGGGCGGCGGGCGGATCGACGCGATGCTGTCGGCCCGGCGCATCGCCCGCCGCTACCGCGCCTCCCCCGCGCTGCGGGGGTTGTGCCAGACGGTGTTGCCGGTCGCCGGGCTGCTGGCGGCCACCGGCCGGACGCTGGCGCGACGGGAGTTCGACACACTCGCCGCGCTGGCGGCCGCGCCGCGAACCGACATGGACGCCGCGTTGCTGTCCACACACCGGTTCCTGCGCTCGGAGCGGGTGCCCGCGCTGTCCGAGGTGCCCGCCGACTTCCGGCACGCGCTGCTCGACCGGTTCGGCCTCTACGGGTTGCGCCTGGCGACCATGCACATCCGCCAGGGCTGCACCGACGCCACCGCGCTGTCCGCCGAACTCGTGCGCGGCAGCGGGTTGCGGGAACTGCAGGCCGTGCTGCGGGCGCACTTCACGCAGCGGCGGGACCTGCTGAAGGCACGCACCGGGCTCCTCGCGGTCGAGCGGGTGCTGCGGAGCGGGGTCCCCGGCGCCGACGAGAACGCGGTGCACGCCCTGGCCGCCGAGGTCGAGCGGATCTCCTCGGGAGCGCACGAGTTCGTCGAGCTGCGGCTGTTGTCGCAGTTGCGCTGCGGCGAGCTCGTGCTGCCCGACGCGGATGCCGTGCCCGCCCAACGGTTGCTGGGCGGTGAGGGCGTCACCGCGGCGGCACGGCTCGCGCTGCCCCAGGACGCCCCGGCCGACGCGGTGCGTGCCGAGGCGCTGGCGCAGCTGGTGCGGTGGCGGCAGCGCGCGGAAGACCCGTTCGCCGGGCAGTCCCAGGTGCGGGTCTACCGCGCGGTCGCCAGGAGTTGCGAAGGGGTGGTGGCCACTACTTCGTCGGCTGCACGATGACCGGCGAGCCCTGCGGCACCGGCAGCACCTGCACCTTGCCGGACTTGATCGCCTCGTTGACCGCCTGCTGTTGCTGGTAGGCCTGGTAGGCGGGCATGCCGCCGGGGAAGTTCGCGGCGGCCTCCTTGTCCACCTCGGCCGCCTGGCTGCGCAGCTCCGCGGCCTGCTTGTCGGTGAGGCCGGCCACCAGCTGCGGTTGGATACCCGGTTTCTGCAGCAGCACCGAGTTGATGGTGATCAGGTCCACGCCCTGGGTGAGGGACTTGAGCACCCTCGGCAGCTGCGCGAGGACGTCCTTCTCCCACTGCGCCTTCGCGGGCGCGTCGGTGTAGAGCTTCTGCCACGGGTACTTCAGCGCCTCGTTGTCGGTCGCCCGGTCGAGTGCCGCGCCGACGTAGTTGCGCAGCAGCGCCGACCAGCCCGGCTTCATCTGCTCGCCGCCGTCGGTGGGGGCCGCGTCGTACTTGTAGGCGATCAGCTCGTGGAACATCTGCAGCTTCCCGCCCGGCCACTCCTTGCCCGTCGGGTCGGTGAACGGCGAGCAGTCGGTGTTCAGGGTGAACTTCACCGTGCCGGTCACCTTGATCTCCTGCGAGTCCTCCGTCGTCGACGTCAGTGGCGCGGAGTCGATGCCGTCACCGTCGCCGAACGTGAAGTCACGCTGGCCGCTCGGGTAGTAGTAGTGGTCGTCGTTGACGTCGCTCACGTCGCGTTCGGTCTCGCACTCCACGAACTTGCGCGAGTCGAACGGGCCCGCGCCGTACTGCAGCGACACCTCGCTGGAGGTCGGGTTGCCGATCGAGCAGGCCGTGAGGAACACGGCCGCGACGAGCAGGAAGGCGAGTCTGGTCCTCATCGGCTCATGTCCAATCGGTCGGCGTTCAGCTTCCGGATGATGGCGCGCACGTCGGTGGCGAGCACCGAGTCGATGTCGCGATACGTGTCGGCTTTCTCGTCGATCTCCGCGATCGCGCGGGCGAGCAGGTCACGCTCGCCACGCAGCCGGTCGAAGTCGGCACGCCGGACCCCGGCCTGGCTGCCGAGCCACCGGACGACGAGCCACACGACGAACGCGACCACGACGACGACCACGACGACGATCAGCGCGAGTGCCCTCGGGTTCATGGGCACGACGCTAAGGCCGAGTGCCCGGGAGGGCTCCCGGGCAGCCCGCCTCCCCGTACTCAAAAGTGCTGGTCCTGACCCAGCGACACCTGCGGACCGCAGGCGGTCAGTGGCTGGGTGCCGTCACGTTCCCCTGAGGTAACCGCTGCTCAGGCCAAGACTCACCCGCAAAGATCCAAACCGCGCTACTCGACCGCGGGCTGTTCCAGCAGGTTGCGCAGGCGGTTGAACAGCTCGTTCCTGCCGTCCGCGCCGAGGCGGGTCTTCATGCGGGCCACGTGGTGCTCCACGGTCTTGGCCGAGATGAACAGGCGGGCGCCGATCTGCTTGTGGGTCAACCCCGCGAGGATGAGCCTGCCGATCTCCAGCTCACGCTCGCTCAGCATGGGCGCGACCGGATCGTCCGTGCTCTCCGCCGGTTCGGCGTTCGACACCCGGGCGAGTGCCATGAGGTCGGCCGCCGCCTTGCGGTCCTCGGCGCGGGCGGCGGCCTCGGCGGCCAGGTGTGCGGCGTCCCAGTCGAGTCCGGCCTGCCGCAGGCCCGTCACCGCCTCGCGGACCGTCGCCGGGTCCGTGTCGCCGGTGAGCACGCAGTCGGCGGCGCGGGCCAGTGCCGCGACGTGCGGTGCGCGGTCGGCGAGTTCCTTCAGCGCCGAACCCGCGTCCTCCGCCGCGTGCGGGTCGCCCGCCGCGAGTGCCGCGTGCAGTTCACACCAGCGCAGGGACGCGGCCCACAGGGGCGGGTTTCCCAGGCGTGCGAGCAGGTCGTGGGCGCGCGCCAGGTGCGGGGCGAGCGCCGTGGTCTCCCCCAGTGCGGCGGCCGCGACGGTCAGTTCGCCCAAGGGGCGCAACAGGTACAGGTGTACCGGGTGGCGGATCAGCGCGGTGCGGCCGCGTGCCAAGGCGGCGGCGAGCGCGGTGGCGTCGTCGGTACGGCGGGCGACGGCCGCGGTGAGCGCGGCGGCGAGCACCTCGTCGGCGGGTTCGAGTGGTTCGCGCACCCGGTCGAGCACGTCCCGTGCGGTGTCGAAGGAACCCCGGGTCATGGCGTCCCAGCCGTGCAACAACAACAGGCCCGCGTGGGCGAGCCCGCCGCCGACCTTCGCCGCGACCGCCTGCCCGAGCGTGGTGTCGGCGAGCGCGACCTCACCGCACTGCGCGGCCACGATGGCGAGCAGCTCCGCCGGACTGTAGGGCAGGAGCACACATTCACCGGCGGGTTCCAGCAGTGCGGCGGCGCGGGTGAGGCAGGACAGCGCGGTGGGCACGTCGTCGTCGACGGTGGCGAGCAGGCCGGTGGCGACGAGCCGCACGGCCGGGCCGGTGAGGGTGGGCGCGTCGGCCTCGCTCGGTGGCGCGGCGGCGAGCACGGCGCGGGCCCGGTCGAGTTCGCCGGTCGCGAGCAGCGCGGGAACGGCGTGCAGGACGTCGGTGTCGCCGAGCCCCTGGTACAACTCGGCCGTGCGTTCGGGGAAGCCGCGGTGGGCGAGCACCGCGGCGGTGACCTCGACCGCGCGCCTGCGGTCGTCGGCGGTGGGGTTCTCGGCGGTGAGGGTCTCGTCGGCGAGGCGCAACGCGCGTGCCGGGTCCCCGGCCAACGCGGCGGCCTGCGCCCGTCTCGCGGTGACGGTCCTGGCGGTGCCACCGGCGCGGACGGCGGCGTCGAACAGTTCGGTCGCGAGGTGCGGGGAGGTGCGCAGTGCCTCGTCGGCGGCCGCGGCGAGGACTTCGGACGCGCGGGCGCCGGTGGCGTGGGCGTCGGCGAGCCTGCGGCCCGCGGCGAGCACCGGGCCGCCGTTGCCGAGCTGGATCTCGGCGAGGCGGCGCTGCATGTTCCTGGCGCGCAGCACCGGAAGCGCGCGGAGGACGAGGTTGCGGACGAAGACGATCAGGTCGCCGGACTCGGTGAGGAGACCGGTGGCGCGGGCGGCTTCCACGGTGTCGGACAGGCCCGCGGGGTCGGTGTCCAGGAGGGTGGCGAGGATGTCGGCGTCGAGCGGTGCGCCGAGCGCGAGTGCTTCGAGGAGGTCGTGCACGGGGGCGTCGAGCGCCTCGATGAGGTACCGCAGCCGCTCGGCGAGCCCGGGCGAGACGGAGACGCGGCCCGGACGCCGGAACCGCTCGGGGTGGCGGGGGTCGAGACGGCCGGTGTCGAGCAGCGCCTGCGTCACCATCGCGGCGAACAGCGGCGATCCACCGGACTGCTCAAGCACGAGCGCGACAAGACTGTCAACCGGTTGGCAATTGCCACGCCGCGACACCAGAGTTGCCACCCCGTCCCGGTCGAGCAACCCGAGCACGACAGGCGAATGGTGGCGGGAAAGCTGTGCTCCCAAGGCGGAAAGGCCGCTGGGGCGCGGCCACGGACGGTAGGCGACCACGATGCGTGCGTCGTCGGCCCTGGCCCGCGCACGAAGGTCGTCCAGCTCGGCCCCGTCCAGCCGATGGGCGTCGTCGACGAGCAGGGGTGAGCCGCGCTCCTCGCGCCCGACGCGGACACCAGCCCTCTCGTAAGCCGCGGCGACGGCGCTGAGCAGGGTTGTCTTGCCCGTGCCACCGGGCCCGACGACGGCGGCGGTCAGCGAGCCGGCTGGTGCGGCCGCGATGCGCCGGAACAGCCAGGAGGCCGCCGGGAAGGCGCCTTCGGGATCGGCGGGTGCCCGGCTCACGAGGTCGGCCCTTGCGCCGTTCGAGAAGCCACGCCCATGCATCGGTGACGGAGCGTAGGCCATTACATGATCGTCGGAAGTTGCAAATGCACGAGCATCCGCGCGATCTGGTCGTTTCATCACCCACATGGTCGAGCCAGATCCCGGCAACTGCCCTCGGACATCCGTCACTTGACCGATGTCTCCGCCAAGCGGCCGGAGCAGACTGTCAATATACGGAAATCGAGATGACAATTAATCGCGGGGTGACATGGTGGTCGCGGACGAATGGCATGACGAACTGGTACTCGTCGCTGAATTGTCCAGCGTGAACAACCAGATAGCCAGGTTCGTACTACGCATGCTCGACACCGACGCCCGGCGGAGAGAACAGATAGCGGTAGCCGACGAATGCCGCCTCGGCGGCCGCCTCGTCAATCTCGGCTACGCATTGCAGGACCGTGCCGTACACAGAGCTGCAGGGCGCCACCGCGATGGGGCAAGCATCACGGAAACGCCCTGCAGCCGAGGTCACACGGGGTCAATTGCAGGCTGAGCCGACAATTGCCAGCGTGATTGATCATCAGTTGTACAACATGAACGGAGCGACGCTGTTGTAGAGCATGCCTGGTGGTTCAGCTGATGCCGTACCACCGATGGCCAAGGCCAAACCTACGGCTGCCGCGATCGCAGCCACTATTCGCGCGATTCTCATCCCGACTCCCGATGCCGCACACAGAGGGATCAAAAAGGGTCGCCAAATGACGCGGGAGTACCGCGCCCTGACGCTGGAGATGGGGTTAAGCTATTTCTCAAAAAAAGGATCCCACATACAGCAAGTAATAGCTGATAACTGAGTGTTAACGAACGGCTAACGGAATGAGCACGTCCACGGTTGGCGTAACCTGGCCGCCAACCGTTGTTCCCTGCCATGACTGGCAATACTGTCGTGGTATGCCGAGTGATGCCTGCGCACTCGTCGGCCGCGAGGCCGAGATCACCCGACTTACCGGATTGGTCGACCTTCTCGCAAGTGGTTCAGGGCAGGCAATCCTCCTCGAAGGAGAGCCGGGGATCGGCAAGTCGTCCCTTGCGCGCGTCGCTGTCGCGGCCGCTGATCAACGCGGCTTCGGCTCCTACTGGGCAGAGTGCGACGAACTCGGCCAGGCACTGCCCCTTCAGCCGTTGGTGGACGCCCTCCTGTCCAAGGCGACTGCCGAGCCTCGGCTCGACACCATCCAGCGCCTCCTACGTGGTGAAGTCAGCAGCGCAACCGATCCGGCGATGGCCGCGGCCGAGCAGATGCTCGCGCTCATGAACGAACTGAGCAGCGAGACCCCAACTGTGCTGGTGGTGGACGACCTACAGTGGGCGGATCTCTCCACCATCAGCGTGTGGAAATGGCTGGCACGTTCGGTCGATCGCACCGCACTGCTGCTCATCGGCACCGTGCGACCGGTACCGCAGCGAGACGAGTTGCTCGCTGTGCGCCGCGTGATCGGCTCCGACAACACCCTTCGCCTGGAGGGGTTGCCGAACGAAGCGGTCAGCGAGCTCATCGCGACGATCTCCGACGGCACACCTGGTACGAACCTGCTCCAACTCGCGGCCGAAGCGGCGGGCAACCCCTTGTACCTGACCGAACTCATGGACTCACTGGTGCGTGCTCAGCGCCTCACGGTGAGCGACACGGGCGCTGTGGAAGTGACCGGTGGCCCAGTACCGGGTTCGCTCATCGGCGCGATCTCCGATCGGCTCGACTTCCTGTCGAAGGACGTCCGCGACATACTGCAGGCCGCGGCGTTGCTCGGCAACGAGTTCCTCGTGGCCGATCTCGCCATCGTCCTGGGTCGGCGGGTGGCCGAACTTGTACCCGCCATAGACGAGTCCCGCACCGCCCGTGTGCTCAAGGACGTCGGTGACAAACTGGCGTTCCGGCATCCGCTGATACGCGCGGCTCTGTACGACAGCATCGCCACGCCACTCCGACCGGCATGGCATCGCGATGCGGCACGGGCACTCGCCAAAGCAGGGGTACCCACCCAGCGGGTCGCGCGTCAGCTTCTGCAGGCGATCAGCGTGCCCAGCCCGGATCCGCTGGACGAATCACTGCTGAACTGGACGGTTGACGCGGCACCAACCCTGGTCGCCCAGGCGCCACGGACGGCCATCGAACTGTTGCGGCAAGCGGCGAGCCGCACGCCCGCGAGCACGACACGAGGCGCGGTGCTGGTCAGTCGGCTGGCGGAGGCGCTCTACCGTGCGGGGGAATGTGCGGAGGCAGTGCAGATCGCCACCCGCGCGATGGCCGTCGTCGAGGACCCCGATCTGCTCATCGATCTACATTGGACAGTGTCGCAGAGCCGGGCCATGCTCGGACGTGCTGACGAGGCCCTCGGAGCGCTCGAAGAGGCGTACGAACTCGCCGAGATGTCTCCGCAGCAGCGGGCGCGGCTACTGGTGCTGACTGCAAGGGCACACCGCGACCTTGGTGAAGTGTCCGTCGCGGGCAACGTCGCGACCAAAGCGCTGGCCGCAGCCGAGGAAGCCGGGGACAAGTGGGCACTGGGCTGGGCCATCCACGTGATGATCCTGGTGGCGACGATGCGCGGCGAGGTGGCGGTCACGCTGCCGCTGTTCGATCGAGCGATCGATGTCATCGGTGACGACCCTGAGCTGACCGACCTGGGACTGCTCCTGCAGATCAACAAGGCCGTGGTACTCGGCGACCTCGACCGCTACGACGAGGCTTTGAGCACCGCGATGCGGGTAAGGCAGTTGGCGGACCGCACCGGCAGCCTCGTCCGTCTGGCACAGGCGCAGAGTGCCTTGGGGCAGTTGCTGTTCAAGGTCGGCAGGTGGGATGACGCGCAGGCTGAGGTCGAAGCACTCTCGGACGACTTCAAGGATCCCAGCGCGACGTGCTATGACCGAGGCATCGCGGCGGTTATGGCGTTCCATCGAGGAGACCCCACGTCCGCACGGCAACACCTCGAGCAGGCGGCCGCCAGTGCGGAGCAAATCGGGAACCGGGTGGTTTCTCCCTTGGTCCTCGCGCAGAGCCTCGACCATGAAGTGAGCGACCGGCCTGTGGAGGCGCTTGCCGTGCTGACCGCTCGGATCGGGGGTGATGCCGAGGAACTGGACGAGGTCGAGGACCTGCTTCCTGAAGCGGCCCGCCTCGCCGCCTCCACGGGTGATACCCGCGCCGCCGCCGACGTGGCGGCGCAAGCGGCCACCCTGGCGCGTCGGTCCTCCGTTCCGCACAGGCTGGGCACCGCCGCCTACTGCCGGGGTCTGCTGGAACGCGATCCGTTCCTCCTGCAGCACGCCGCCGACCGGTACCGGGACGCGGGTCGGCCGCTGCTCCGAGCCAAGGCACTCGAGGCCGCCGCCATCGGGTTCGCCGGGCGGGACGAGAAGGACGCCGCGCGGCGGGCGTTCACCCGGGCGGATGAACTTTACGACAAGCTCGGGGCCCACTGGGATCTCGCGCACCTTCGTGCGCACCTTCGCGGTTTCGGCATCCGGCGCGGGCCTCGCGCCAAACACCGGCAGGCACAGGCGGGCTGGAACGCCCTCACCCCCACCGAGACGAAGATCGCCGCCATGGTGGCCGAAGGGCTTTCCAACCGGCAGATCGCCGAGCAGCTGGTGCTCTCGCCGCGGACGGTGGGGACGCACGTGTCGCACATCCTCGCCAAGCTCGGGGTGCGGTCGCGCATCGACATCGCCCGGAAGGCGGCCGAGCACGTCAAGGCCGTCAGCTAGGTTCGCCCTGCTGCCGGTGCTGGTCGGCCTGGTCGTCCGCCGCCACGGCCTGGGTCAGTGCCGCGACCGTCTGTTCCAGGCCCTGCTGCACCTCGTCGCCCTCGGCGGCTCGCACGCTGTGCAGGCTGACGGTGATCCTGCTCCTGCCCGGCGCGACCTCCGCCACCGTCAGCTCGCCGTGGTAGTCGTCCGGGCCCTCGGCGCCCCACTCCAGCTTGCGTTCCGCCTCGTTCGGGCGTACCCACGCCTCGCCCGAGACGCGGTCGCCGTGTACCTCGGCCTCGACGTGGACCCGGTCGCCGCCCTCCGGTTCCGCCTCCCGCATCTCCGGGAAGTACCGCGGCAGGTTCGTGGGATCGGCGAGGTAGTGGAACAGGACATCCGGCGCGATGTCGGCGTCCGCCGTGTGCGTGTACGTCGTCATCCGCGGCGGGTACCCGGTCACACCCCCGGCAACACCTCCGCCACCGCGTCGCGCAGGGCCGACGTGCGGGTCGCGGTCGGGGCCGGGTCGACGATGACGGTCCGGCAGCCGATGACCGCCGCGCCGCCGTCCGCCTCCGGGCTGTCGCCGACCATCACCGCGTTCTCCGGCGCGACGCCGATGCGCTGGCAGGCGATGGTGAAGATCTTCGGGTCCGGCTTGATCACGCCCTCCACATAGGACAGCACGAACTCGGTGACCAGGTCCTCGACGCCGAGCTTGCGGAACATGGGCCGGATGTCCCACGCGATGTTGCTGACCACGGCCACCGGCACGTCCGCCGCCGCGAGCCCGCGCAGCACGTCCGCGGTGTCCGGGTAGGGCCGCCACGCGTCCGGCGAGGTCAGGCTCCGGTACACCAGCTCGGTCTCCTCCTCGGTCAGCTCGAACCCCGTCGACGCCAGCGACGCCAGGTACACCGTCCGGTGCAGGTCCGGGTCGAGGTCGCGCCGTGCCCACGTGTCGGCCAGGTCGGGCGGCAGGTGATCGGCCGACAGGGACGGCGACGTCAGCACCGTGGTGAGTCGCTCGCGCATGGGCTCGTCGAACGTGGTGGACGGCCAGCCGGGGCCGGGCTCGAATCGGAACAGCGTGCCGGAGAAGTCGAACAGGGCGCCGTGGATCATGCCTCCACAGTACGTTCACCGACTGACACGATCATGTCGTGCAGGGAGTAGGTGCCGAACGCGTCGTTGAACGCCACCCTCGGCTGCCTGGCCAGACGAACCCCGTCCAGCGTGAACAGCTTGGTCAGGAAGATGTCCGTCTCCTGCAGCGCGAGGTACGAACCGGGGCACTTGTGGGGTCCGTCACCGAACGTCAGGCCGGGACCGTCGGCCGAGTCGAGGTTGGCGGCCGCGATCGACACCTCCACCCGCTGGTCCTCGGCGATGACCGTGCCGTCCGGCAATGTGACGGGTGCGGTGGTGCGCCGCTTCAGCACGGCGAGCGGCGGTTCGAGCCGGGCGACCTCGTGCAGGATCGCGTACCTGGCCTGCTCGTCACCGGCGCGGTACGCGGCCAGCAACTCGTCGTCGGAGAACAGGTGCCACGCCGCCGCGCAGATGAACTCGCGCGTGGTGACCATGCCCGCCGCCGCGACCGTGATGCACTCGGACAGGATCTCGCCCGCGCCCGCCCCTTCGTCCATGAGGTGCGAGATCAGGTCGTCCCGACGCCGCCGCTTCCGCGTTCGCACGGCGGGCCGCACGTCGTTCACGTAGATGGCGAGCCACAGGTACAGGATCCGCGCCGCCCAGTACACACCATGAAAGCTCGTGAAGCCCGGCTTGCCGAGCTTCTCCGGGAAGAACCTGGCCAGCCGCCGTGCGGTGCCCGGCCTGCTCTCGGTCAGGCCGACGACCTGCTTCGCGACGTCGACCGCGAGGCGGAAGCTCAGCGCCGAGAGGTCCGCCCGCCCTGCGGCACGCAGCACGCCGATCTCCCGGTCGGCGACGCGGTGCATGAGGTCGCGGTAGTCCTCGTCCACCCGCTTGGGGGTGAAGAACCGGGCGGTCTGCCTGCGGTACTCGCGGTGCTCCGGCCCGTCCCAGTACAGCACCGGTCGGCGGAAGCTCGACGGCAGTTTCTCCACCGTCTCCACGCCCAGCCCGGCCTGCACGGTCTCGGTGTCGCGGAGCAACGCCCGGCTGCTCGCGGCGTCGCGCACGTGCCACGCCCCGTGGTCGTCGCGGAACGCCGGGCAGACCGATTCCGTTGCCGTGCGGTCGATCTTGCGGGTGCCGGCCATCAATCCATCCTCCCGCGCGGTTTGCGGTTTCGGCAACAAAAGTTGTCAGAACCGCACGACCGGGGTGAGGGTGCGGGTATGGATCAACAGTTCTGGGACGACCTGTACCGCGAGAAGGACCAGCTGTGGAGTGGCGCGCCCAACGGCGTGCTGGTCACCGAGGTCGCCGACCTCCCGCCGGGGCAGGCGCTCGACCTCGGCTGCGGTGAGGGCGCCGACGCCCTGTGGCTCGCGTCGCGGGGCTGGCTCGTGACCGCGGTGGACATCTCCGAGGTCGCCCTGGCGCGTGCGGCGGCCGCGGCCGGCGAGGCGAAGGTGAGCTGGGTGCACGCCGACCTGGCGTCGTCGGCGGTGCCCGCGGGCGCCTTCGACCTCGTGGTGGCGCTGTACTTCTCGGCGCAGCGCGAACCCGGGGACCACGCGATACGGAACATGCTCGCGGCGGTCGCGCCCGGCGGCACGCTGCTGTACGCGCACCACGACCTCACCGGGCACGAGCACGAACACAACCCCGACTTCAACCGCCACGACTTCTACTTCCCCGAGGACGTCGCGGCGCTGCTCGACGCGGACGAGTGGACGATCGTCACGCACGAGACCAGAGCGAGAGTGAACATGCCGTCGGAGGCCATGCACGTCAACGACATCGTGCTGAAGGCCAGCAGGAGGTAGTTCCGAAAGTTTCGATTCTCCTTGGCGCACAAGGACTCTGGTGTTCCGGACGCTTCTGTGGTTACTGTGTTCGGGTTACGGAAGTGTTCCGAAACTTTCGGCTCCGCCCTGCGTCAGTACGGAGATCGACATGCGCCGGTCCGCAGCCCTGCTCACCATTCCCCTCCTCGCGGCGGCCGCCGAGTCGCCGGCGCCCGCGGTCGCGAAACCACCCGCCGCCGAGGAGTCCTATGTGGTCACCACGCCACGGCCGGGCGCGTTTCCGCTCGTGGCGGGCGGTTCCGCCGCTCCGATCGTCGTGAGCGGCGCCGACCGGCCTGGGGTGGTGCGGGTCGTGGGCGACCTGCGGGACGACATCGCACGGGTCACGGGCGTGGCGCCGTCGGTCTCGCTGGACGAGGTGCCGACGGGCAGCGCGCCCGTGCTCGTCGGCACCATCGGCGAGAGCCCGCTCATCGATGATCTCGTCGAGCGCGGCAAACTCGACGTGCGCGGGATCGCCGGGAAGTGGGAGACCTCGCTTCAGCAGGTGGTCGAGCACCCGCTGCCCGGTGTGCGCCGCGCACTGGTGATCGCGGGCAGCGACCAGCGGGGCACGATCTACGGCGCCTACGACGTGTCGCGCAAGATCGGTGTCTCGCCCTGGTACTGGTGGGACGACGTGCCCGCACGGCAGGCCGACGCGCTGTACGTCCTGCCCGGCAGGCACACGCAGGGCACACCGGCGGTGAAGTACCGCGGGTTCTTCATCAACGACGAGAACCCCGCGCTCGACCGCTGGGCGCCGACGCGGTTCGGCCAAGGGCTCGCACCGGGACATCCCGGAGGGTTCAACAGCAAGTTCTACGCGCGGGTCTTCGAGACCGTGTTGCGGCTCAAGGCGAACTACCTCTGGCCCGCGGTCTGGGGCAGGGCGTTCGCCGAGGACGACCCGGCCAACCACGCCACCGCCACCGCGTACGGCGTGATCATGGGCACCTCGCACGAGGCACCGATGATGCGGGGCATCGAGGAGTGGAACCGGCACGCCGTGCCGGCGGTGCGCGACCCGGACGGCGACATCGTGACACCGGGCCACGACCCGTACGGCGGCACCGGCGAGTGGAGCTTCCGCCGCAACCGTGACGCGATCACCGCGTACTGGAACGACGGTGTCGAACGCATGAAGGAGCAGGGTTTCGAGGGTGTCGTGACGCTCGGCATGCGCGGCAACGGCGACGTGAGCCTCCCCGACGGCGACGGCATCGAGCTGATGCGGGAGATCCTCGCGACCGAACGGCAGATCCTCGCCGACCACGGCATGTCCGGCGTGCCGCAGGTGTGGACCCTGTACAAGGAGGTGCAACGGTACTGGGACAAGGGTTTGCGCGCACCGGACGACGTGACGGTGGTGTTCACCGACGACAACTGGGGCAACATGCGCAAGCTTCCCGACCCCACGCTGCCGGAACGCGCGGGCGGGTACGGCATGTACTACCACTTCGACTACGTGGGCGGCGGCCGCAACTACAAGTGGGTCGACACCATCAACATCCCGAACACGTGGGAGCAGCTGGACACGGCGTACTCCTACGGTGTGGACAAGCTGTGGGTGGTCAACGTCGGTGACCTCAAGAACGAGGAGCTGCCGCGAGCTGGCGGGCGGGAAGTGGCAGAACTTCCAGACCCAGCCGAAGATCGGCTACGGCGACGTCGCCCGGTACGGGCCGAACGCGCCGTGGCAGCAGCCCGAGCTGAACAACGAGGCGCTGCCGGACGAGGTCTTCCCCGCCGTGCAACGGATCGAGGTCCCTGAGGCGGCGGACATGGGTGTCGCGATCGACGGCTCTGACCAGTGGTGGCCGTCCGCGACGACGCCCGCGGTGCTGCCGACGTTCAGCCGCTACCAGAGCCAGCCGCGCCAGTACATCGAGGTGTTCAGCAGGGGCGCGACGGCGTTCGACTACCGCGTCACGTCGGCCAGGCCGTGGGTGTCGGTGTCGCGTGCACGGGGCACTGTGGACAAGGAGGTGCGCCTGGAGGTCACTGTGGACTGGCGGCGCGCGCCGAAGGGCACCACACGGGTGCCGCTGACGGTGACGGGTGCGGGACGGACCGTGGTCGTCGAGGCCGTTGTGGACAATGCGGCCCGGCGCCCGTCGAAGGGTTACGTGGAGGCGAACGGGTACGTGTCGATCCCGGCGGACGGCACGAGCCGGGTCGTCGGCGACTGGCTGCGCATCCCGGACATCGGCCGGGACGGCGACGGCATGCGGCCGGCGCCGGTGACCGCGCCGCGCCGCGAACCCGGTGACCAGCGCCTGGAGTACACGGTCAACCTCGCGACGACCGGGCCGGTGACCGTGTGGGTGTACCTGTCACCGAGGAACAACGTGCACTACACGGATGGGCTCACCTACGCGGTGTCACTGGACGGTCAGCCACCGCAACGGGTGAACGTGACGACGGTGACCGGCGCCGACGACACCGCCATGAACAGGCAGTGGGAACGCAACACGTCCGACAACGTGAACCGGACGGCCACCACCCATGTGGTCGACCGCCCGGGAGAGCACGTGGTGAAGGTGTGGGCGGTCGACCCGACCGTGGTGGTGCAGAAGGTGGTCATCGACACGGGTGGGCTCGCGCCGAGCTACCTGGGGCCGCCGCACAGCACGCGGGTCGGCCGCTAGGCCACCCGCTGACGGCGGACGAGAGCGCGGCGCTCCCGTTCCGTGGTGCCACCGAAAACGCCGTGGTCGAGACCGGCGTCGATGGCGTAGTCGAGGCATTCGGTCCGCACGGGACACCGCGCGCACACGGCCTTGGCCTCGGCGATCTGCCGGGCACCGGGGCCCATGTCGGAAATCGGGAAGAACAGTTCAGGGTCCGCGTCGCGGCAGGCGGCGCGGTCCCTCCAGTCGTCGATCATCTTCATGTCGGCCGCCTCCAATCAGGGCGTGTCGGTCCGCATGAACCCGCGCGCGAGTCTGCGAACAAGGTGTTCGTGGTTGTTGTGCCGGTTCCGGCACCGAGCCAGTCCCCTGCGGGCGCGATTTCTCGCGCCGCCCGCATAACAGCGTACGCGTAAACACCTCCGCGCGCTGCCCTTATTCCGGGCAGCGTGCGGAGGTGTCGGTGTGGTTCTGCTTACTCGCAGGCTACCCCGTCGTCATCGCTGTCGAGCTTGTAGATGTCGTCCCCGACGACCCGGACCGGACCGGACGCGTACGCGGGGCCGTTGCCGCTGCCGCCCTCGCAGTCGACGTCGCTCGCGATCGGCACGCAGCCCGAGTAGTTCGGGTCGCACGAGGGTTTCGGCGCGGGCTTCGGCTTCGGCGCGGGTGCCTGGGTGACCGGCGGCGCGACGACCTCCGTGGTCGTCGGCGGTGGGGGCGGCGGAGTCGTCGTGGTCGTCGTCGTGGTCGTCGTTGTGGTCGTGGTTGTGGTCGTTGTCGTCGTGGTGGTCGGCGGCGGCTCGAATGTCGTGGTGGTGGTGGTTTCGGCCGCGGCCGTGTTGCTCGCGGAAGGTTCGTCGTCGGGATCGCCGAGGATTCCCGCGAGCACGAACACACCGAGCACGACCGCCACGCCGATCCAGAGCGGCTTCCGCCACGCGGGCCTGCTCGGCAGTGTGGCGGGCGGCACCGGGCGCACGGGGGCGAAGCGTTCCGTGGGTGGTTCGGCCGCGAACACGGCCGTGTTCGCGTTGCGGGGCAGGTGAAGCGTGACCCGGAGGCCGCGTTGGTCGCGGGTGACGGTGGCCTCGCAGCCGACTCGTTCGCCGCTCGCCAGCAGTGGGGCGTAGCGCTGCGACATCATGTGCGTCAGCTCACCGACGCGGCGCCCGTCGACGCGGACCTCGACGCCGCGTTCCCCTTTGTACTTGCCGGAACCGATCACGCACCACGCCAACTCGGCGGCGATCCGGCGCTCCCCACCAGGGGCTACGGAGTAGCGCGACAGCGCCCGCTGGTGGCGATCCTCGCGGGTGACGGTGACCGGCACGTCTCCCCGCACCATCGAAAGACCCGGCGTCGGGTTCTCAACCATGCCGAGTCATTCGGCCCCCCGCCCGGCGTTGTTACCGGAATTCCGAAAAAGGGTGTCAGCCAGAATTCCCGGC
This sequence comes from Actinophytocola sp. NPDC049390, assembly GCF_044466355.1. Taxonomy (NCBI): domain Bacteria; kingdom Bacillati; phylum Actinomycetota; class Actinomycetes; order Pseudonocardiales; family Pseudonocardiaceae; genus Actinophytocola; species Actinophytocola sp. NPDC049390. Next base: position 691,086 of record NZ_JBITMQ010000001.1, on the reverse strand, counting down.
ACGCGGCGAATCCTCGTGGTGGCTCGCCTCCTGGTGGAGGGCAACGGATCCGGGCCCGCCGTCGGCGGCGGCGACGCTCGCCGACGGCCGGGTCCTCATCGCGGGCGACCGCGACCCGTGGGGGCGCGGCTGACCACCGTCACGTCCTAGACGACCGGCTTGTCGTCCCCGGCGTCGTCGTCCTCGGTGTCGAGCTTCCACTTCAGCTGGAACTCGACCTCCTCCTCGCCGTCCCCCCGCTCGTGCTCGATGGAGAACTCGGCGCGCGCCGGGACCCGGAACCGCTCCCCTGCGATCTGGATGCGGAACGAGGTCCCCGACTCCAGCGCGTCCGCGAGGCGGCGCAGCTTGGCGACCACATCGGGCGTGGAGTAGATGCGTTCGACGTCCCTCGTGCCGCTTCCCTGCTCGGCCACGTGACCTCCGTAGTACGGCGCCCCCTGCGGGCGCGGGTGGGCGCATTAGATCACCCGATCAGGGCACATCGGCCGCCACACCCCGGTGGCCATCGAGCCATTTTGCCGGTAGTGTCCGAATCATCACTTTCTGCGACAGGAAGGGCTCATGATGGGCTTGTTCGACGCCATCCGGGAGAAGGCCGCGGAACTGGTGTCCGGGGCGACGGAGAAGGTGGGCGAACTGACCGGGACCGATCCCGCCGACGCAGCGCAGAACCTCGGGGACACCGCCCAGGGCTATGCCGATGAGGCGAGCGGTGTCGGCCAGAACCTCGCCGGCACCGCCACCGACTCGGTGCAGAACGTCACCGACGCGGCGACCGACACCCCGCTGGGCAACTACGTCGACCCCCGCGACGGCCAGTAACGCCAGGCGCTCAGCGGGTGCGCCACACCACCAGTGACGCGAGCACAGGCCGGTGGTCGGAGGCCTCGGTGGGCAGGACCTCCGAGGACACCGGCCGCCCGTTCGTGAGCACGTAGTCGATCCGGGCGGTCGGCACGTCGGCCGGGTAGGTGAAGGCGCTCCCGCCGTCCCGCAGGTGCGCGGTCAACGTCGTGATCTCCGGCGCGGTCGGCACGGCGTTCAGGTCACCGGTGAGCACGACCGGTTCCCGCGCGGCCACCACGGCGTCCGCGACCGCGTCGGCCTGCAGCTGGCGGGAGGCGGCGCTGTTGTGCTGCAGGTGCGTGTTCATCACGCGGACGTGCACACCCCGCACGTTGACCACCGCCTCCAGCAGCCCCCGCTGCTCCTCCCCCGGGCTTCCCTTGGGGAGCAAGGTGTTCCGCCAGTCGAGGATCGGGTACCGGGACAGGATCGCGGTGCCGTACTGGCGGCGCGGCTGCCCGGCCGCGGGCGGTTCGAGGTCGAGGTTCGCCGCGTAGACGACGTGCATGCCGAGACGCTCGGCCAGTTCGGCGGGCTGGTCGGCCCACTGGCTGCGCTCGCCGTAGTGGCGGTCGACCTCCTGCAACCCGATCACGTCCGCGTGGGTGCGACGGATCTCGTCAGCGACGCGGCCGAGGTCGTACCGGCCGTCCTCACCGGCACCGTGGTGGATGTTGAACGACAGGACGGTCACGGGCCGGACCGGGGTGGCGGCAGCCGGGGCGGCGAGCGCGACCATGGCGCCGGCGAGCACGGTCAGAACGAGCAGGAGTCTGCGCATGGCGCGTAGCGAACCGCACCGAGATGACATTTTGGGTAACAAATCACCAGAACTTGGGTGATCTACGGTAAGGATTCTCCTGTGAAGACGAGCCGGTTACTCGCCCTGCTGTTGCCCGTCGTCGTCCTCCTCCCGGCCCCACAGGCGTCCGCCGCGGCCCAGTCCCACTCCGAGCGGATCCTGTTCAACGGCGGCAACGAGTCGATGAACGGCATCACCTACCACTCGTTCCGCATCCCGTCGCTGATCAGGACGAACAACAACACCCTGATCGCGTTCGCCGAGGGCCGTGCCGCGAGCAACGGCGACTTCGGCAACATCAACCTCGTCTACAAGCGGTCCACCGACAACGGCGCCACCTGGTCGTCGCTGCGCGAGGTCATCGGGTCCGGCCAGGGCGTGTGGGGCAACCCGACCGCCGTGGTCGACAAGTCCAACAACAAGATCTGGCTGTTCATGAACCACCAGCCGGCCACCAGCGGCACGGTGAACTCGTGGGACGACCGCCAGGTGTGGGTGTCCTCCAGCACCGACGACGGCCTGAGCTGGTCGGCGCCGGTGAACATGTCGTCGACGCTCAAACCCCGGACGTTGGCGGGGGGCGGCAGCTGGAACTGGGACGCGGTCGGCCCGGGCGTGGGCATCCAGACGACGTACCGCAACCCCGGCAGGCTGGTCATCCCGGCACAGCACCGCAACATCTACTCGGACGACCACGGTGCGACGTGGAAGGCGCAGGTCATGAAGACCACGACCGGCGGCGCGATGGAACAGACGGGCGAGTCGACGGTCCTGGAGCTCGCGAACGGTTCGCTGTACCGCAACGACCGGCCCACCACCCCGGTGTGGGAGGCCGCGAAACGCCGCCAGGTGGCGCGCGGCTCGATCGAGTCGGGCTTCACCCCGTTCTACGCGGCGAGCTGCCTGCTGGACCCGAAGAACGAGGCGTCGGTGATGCGGTACAACGCGGACGCCCCCGCGAGGCTGGCGTTCGTCAACTCGGCGTCGACGGTGACCCGCACGAAGATGCGCATCCGGATGAGCGAGGACGAGGGCCGCACGTGGGCGTACAGCCGGCCGTTCTCGGACGCGCCACTGCCGGGTGAGAGCGCGACGTACAAGGAGGGTGGCTACTCGAGCATCGCCAAGACGGCCGACTACCACGTCGGGGCGCTGATCGAGGTGAACGAGAACGTGTCGAGCAACTCCACCTCGCACCGCTCGATCGCCTTCCGCAAGGTCAACCTCCCGTGGATCCAGGGCGGCGTCGACGACACGAACTGCACGGGCTGACCCGGCCCATGCACTGAAGGACCCCTTCCGCACACGAGGAAGGGGCCTCCCGGCAGCCGGGCGCGATGGCCCGCGGGTGTCAGGCAGGGATCGCGAGCAGGTCTTCGTGGTGGACGGTCGCACGCAGCGGGCCGGTGAGCCTGCGACGCAGGTACGACCCGGCCACGTCCGCCAGCTCCTCGTCCTGCTCGCACGCGGCCCCCAGCCACCCCTGCAACCAGGCCGTCGTCAGCTCCGGGTGGTCCGGCCCCAGGCGCCACGGGCTGGGGCAGCGGTGCACCGTGGCGCCCAGGTCCTCGAACACTCGGCTGAGCACCGGCACCGCGTCCGGGCCGAGCAGTGCCCTGCCGTCGACCGTGCGCCGCTGGTGCGCGTTGAACGCACTGGTCACGGCCTCGTCGAGCGGGTCGGGCGGGTCCAGTTCGACCCTGCCGACCACCGAGAGGGCGAACAGCGCGGGACAGCCCGCCTTCACGCACAGCTCGGCGAGCCCGGTGACCTCCTCCGCCGTGAGCAGGTCGAGCAGCGCGGACCCGGTCACCAGCGCGGTGCCCGACAGGTCCTCGGGCGTCAGCGACGTCAGGTCACGCAGGTCCGTCACCGCGCCCGGTACGGCGGCGTGCGCGAGCAGGTCGGGGTCGCGGTCGGTCAGTACCCAGCGGTGCGGGGTGAGCAGGCGCGGCGACAGCCACCTGGCCATCGACCCGGTGCCACTGCCCAGGTCACGAATGACCAGGTCACGGGCCCCGAGGTGGGCACGCAGCGGGATCAGGAGGTCGTCGGCACGGGCATCGGCGTCGGCGGGCTCGCGCAGCGCCAGCCACTCGCGGGAGAAATCACTCATCGCCCTCTTACACGCTGCGCCGCCGCGCTCGGTTCAGAAAGATCAGGTCAGAACCGTCCAGGGGTGCCATGCGTATTCACAGACGACCAGATCTTGGGAGGAACCCGTGGCAGCACCGACCGCACCCACGCTCGACAGCCCGCGCACGCCCGCGACCAGCGGGTCCGTGCCGAGGCCGGTGCGGCGGCCGCTGCCCCCGCACGTGCCGCTCGCCGTCGCCTTCTGCGCGCTGGTGGGGGTGCTCGCCGCCCTGACCGAGATCACCGGGCTGTGGCCGCCGGGCTGGCTCGCGGCGATCACGTTCGCGCTGGCGGGCTGGGCGGTGCTTACCGACGCGCTGATCCGGTACGGGGTGCGCCGGTTCGGGCCCGCCGACTACGTCACGCTCACCAGGTCCGTGCTGGTCGGCGCGGTGGTCGCGATGACGGCCGACACGAGCCACCCGCGTGGCTCGGTCTGGCCGCTGGTCGTCGTCGCGTCGGTCGCGCTCGCCATGGACGCGGTCGACGGGCAGGTCGCGCGGCGCACCGGGACCGCGTCGGAGTTCGGCGCGCGGTTCGACATGGAGGTCGACGCGTTCCTCATCCTGGTGCTGAGCGCGTTCGTCGCCACCGACCTCGGCTGGTGGGTGCTCGCGATCGGCGCCATGCGGTACGTGTTCGTCGCCGCGGCCCGGATCTGGCTGTGGCTGGGGGCGCCGCTGCCGGTACGCATGAGCAGCAAGGCCGTCGCCGCCGCGCAGGGCATCGTGCTGACCCTCGCCACCGTGCTCCCCCACACCGCCGCGCTCGTGCTCGTGGCGGCCGCGCTCGCCGCGCTGACCTGGTCGTTCGCGCACGACGTCCGCTGGCTTTACCAGCGCCGCGACGCCGCGCCGACCGAAGCGCCGACCGCGCTCACCGAGCCGGACACCGGTGAACCGCCGCGGCGCAGGCGGGTGCTGACCCCGCTCGCGTGCCTGCTCGTGCTGGTCGCGCTGCTCGCGCCGAGCAGGCTCGCCGACGTGTCGCTCGCGGTGTTCGCCCGCATCCCCGTCGAGGGTCTGGTGCTCGCGGCGCTCGTCCTGGTGCTGCCGACCCGGACACGGCGGGTCGCGGCCGTGCTCGCCGGGATCGGGCTCGGCGTGCTCACGATCATGAAGCTGTTCGACATGGGCTTCCAGGAGACCCTCGCCCGCCAGTTCCACCCCGTCTACGACTGGGCGTTCTTCGGACCGGCCGTCGGCTTCCTGAACGACTCCGTCGGCTGGTTCGGCGCGGCGGGCGCGGTCGTCGTGGCCGTCCTGCTGGCGGCCGGGCTGATCGTGGGCATGACGCTCGCGGTGCTGCGGCTGACGACGCTCGCGGTGGGCAGGCGCTCGGTCGCGACGCGCTGGGTGGCCGTGGCCGGCGTGATCTGGGTGGCCCTCGCGGTGCTCGGCAACCCGGTCGCGACGAAGGCCGCGTCCAACGAGGTGTTCGACGACCTGCGCCAGGTCCGCGCCGACCTGCTCGACCCCGGCGCGTTCGAGGCGCGGATCGCCGACGACCCCTTCCGGTACACGTCGGGTGCGAACCTGCTGACCGGGTTGCGCGGCAAGGACGTACTGCTCACGTTCGTCGAGAGCTACGGGCGGATCGCCGTGGAGGACCCCGCGATCGCGCCCGGGGTCGACGCGGTGCTCGACCGGGGCACCGACCAGTTGCGCGCGGCCGGTTTCGAGGCGCGCAGCGCGTTCATGACGTCGTCGACGTTCGGTGGCGGCAGCTGGCTCGCGCACGCCACCCTGCAGTCCGGGCTGTGGGTCGACTCGCAGCCGCGCTACGACACGCTCGTGACGAGCCCGCGGCTCACGCTCAGCGGTGCGTTCGACCGGGCGGGCTGGCGGACGGTCGGGGTGTCCCCGTCGATCGTCGCCGACTGGCCGGAGGCGGAGTTCTTCGGCTACGAGCAGGCCTACGTCCGGGACAACGTCGGCTACCGGGGGCCCAACTTCTCCTACGCCAAGATGCCCGACCAGTACACGATGGCCGCGCTCCAACGCAACGAGCTGGCGGCGACGGACCGCGAGCCGGTGATGGCGGAGATCGACCTGGTGTCGAGCCACATCCCGTGGACCCACCTGCCCCGCATGATCGACTGGGACGACGTGGGCGACGGCTCGATCTACGACCCCATGCCCGCGCAGGGCAGGACGAAGGCCGAGGTGTGGGCGGACACCGGGAAGGTGCGCGCCGCGTTCGGCGACTCCATCGAGTACTCGCTGCACACCGTGATCTCGTTCCTGACCACGTACGGCACCGACGACACCGTGCTCGTCTTCCTCGGCGACCACCAGCCGAGCCCCGTGGTGTCCGGCGAGAACGCGTCGCACGACGTGCCGGTCACCATCGTCGCGAAGGACCCCGCCGTGCTCGACGCCGTGGCAGGCTGGGGCTGGGAGCCGGGCCTCAACCCGAGCCCACACGCGCCGCTGTGGCGGATGGACCAGTTCCGCGACCGCTTCCTGACCACGTTCGGAGCCCGATGACCCCGCTGCTGCCGACCCACACCTCCGCCGACGCACGCGGCCACACCGTCGCCGTGCTCCCGGTGGGCAGCTTCGAACAACACGGCGCGTTCCTGCCGCTGGCGACCGACACGGTGATCGCGATGACGATCGCGTCGTCGGTCGCGTCGGCGTACCCGGTGCTGTTGTTGCCGCCGGTGACGATCTCCTGCTCGCACGAGCACGCGGCCTGGCCCGGCACGGTGAGCATCTCGGCGACCACGTTGTACGCGATCGTGCGGGACGTCGCGGAGTCGTTGCGGCACAACGGGATTTCGAAGCTGGCACTGGTCAACGGGCACGGCGGCAACTACGTGCTCGGCAACGTCGTGCAGGAGGCGAGCGCGCGGGGCGAGCGGATGGCGTTGTTCCCCACGGAGGTCGACTGGCTCGCGGCCCGCGCGGCGGGTGGCGTCTCGACCGGGCCGGACACGGACATGCACGCGGGCGAGCTGGAGACGTCGCTGCTGCTGCACGCCCATCCGTCTCTCGTCCCCGCCGACTACGCGGAGCACGACGAACGCGCCGACGACCGCAACCGGATGCTCACATTCGGGCTGGGGCCGTACACGGAGTCCGGTGTGGTCGGTCACCCGTCACTGGCGACCGCGGAGAAGGGGAAGGCCGCGCTGGCCAACCTCGTCGACGCGTTCGCGGACGTGCTGTCCGCACTGGACCGTTAGCTGCTCGTGCCGGTCGGTCCGGCACGAGCAGCGGCTCGCGTCAGGCGACGGCTGTACCCTCGAGTTCCACCAACTGGCCGGGGATCGCCAGACGGGTCACCCCGAGCATCGTCGTCGCCGGTGCCACGCCCGCGGCGCCCAACCGGGCCGCCAGCACGCCGTAGTGCGGGAACAGCAGGTCGACGTCGGTGGTGTACACGTTGAGCCGGACGAGGTTCACCAGTGACATGCCCGCCTCGGCGAGCACGGCCTCCAGGTTGTCGAGGCTCAGCGCCAACTGGGCCGCCATGTCACCGTCGTGCTGGGGCTTGCCGTCGCCGTCCATCGCGGTCTGCCCGGAGCAGTACAGCGTGCGGGTGTGCCCGGAGACGACCTCCCCCTGGTTGAACCCCATTTCCACCGACCACGTCACCGGGTTGACCGCGGTTCGTTCCACTGGCACTTGAGCTCCATTCGTTTGTGTGGACAGCAGCCTCGCAACGAATCACGACATCCTGTGTCATGTATTCGGGTAGGGTTTCCGGCATGCGCGCCGACCGGTTGGTCTCGCTTGTGCTGCTGTTGCGCAGGCACGGTCGGCTGTCGGCGGCCGCGCTCGCCCGCGAGCTGGAGGTGTCCACCCGCACCGTGCTGCGTGACATCGAGGCGCTGTCGTCGGCGGGCGTCCCGGTCTACGCCGAACGCGGCAGGCACGGCGGGTTCGCGTTGCTGCCCGGGTTCCGGACCGAGCTCACCGGGCTGAACCACGACGAGGCCCTCGCCCTGCTGACCACCGGCTCGGGGCGGGTCTTCGGGCTCGGTTCGGCTCTGGCGTCGGCGATGCGCAAGGTCGTCGACGCGCTGCCCGAGACCCACCGGACCGCCGCGAGCGACGCGGCGCAGCGTTTTCTGGTCGAGCCGGAGACCGATCTGCTCTCCCGCCGTGCGGCCGTCGAGGACCTACCCGCGCCGACGATGGTGGAGATCCGGCGGGCGGTGCTCGCCGGGCACAAGCTGCGCATCCACTACGCGGCGGCCGGGCAGTCCCCGGAGTGGCGCACGGTCGACCCGATCGGGCTGGTCACCGTGCGGGAGCGGGGTTATCTGCTGGCGACTCGCTCCGGTGCCGAACGGACCTACCGGCTGTCGCGGGTGGTGGGCGCCGAGGAGCTTTCCGAGCCTGCGGAGCGGCCGGAGCGGGTCGACCTTGACCGGGTCTGGCGGGAGCGTTGTGCGCGGTTCCTGTCCGACGGGCACATCGCGGTGCTGGTGCGGGTTCGTGCCGCTCGGCGGGAGGAGTTGCTTCGCTCCGCGGTGGCGGTTCGCGCGGCTGAGCCCGACGGCGACTGGGTGCGGGTGGAGGTGACCTTTCAGGATTTGTGGCACGCCGAGTGGGCGTTGTGGCAGTTGGGTACGGACGCTGAGGCTTTGTCTCCCCGGTCTTTGCGCACCTCCTTGCACGACCGCGCTGCGGCGATTGCGGCTCGTTACTCGTCTTGAGGTTCGGCTTGGGTTTGGGCGCCGTGTGTGCTGAAGGGGTCCTTCGGTGCGTTCAGCGGGATGAAGGACCCCTTCGTCACGTGGAGCGGAAACCTAGGCCAGGTGTGGCAGCAGATGGTCCAGGCGCTCGCGTTTGGTGCGCAGGTACGGCAGGTTGTCGTCGTTCGGGGCGACCAGGATCGGTACCCGTTCCTTCACGACGATCCCGTTGCGGCGCAGCGAGTCCAGCTTCTCCGGGTTGTTCGACAGCAGCCGCACCTCCGACACCCCGAGGTCGCGCAGGATCTCGGCCGCCACGTCGTAGTCGCGGGCGTCGACCGGCAGGCCGAGCGCCAGGTTCGCCTCGACCGTGTCCAGGCCGTCCTCCTGCAGGCGCATCGCCGCCAGCTTCGCCAGCAGGCCGATGCCGCGGCCCTCGTGGCCACGCAGGTACACCACGACCCCGGCGCCCTCGGCGGCGACCGCGCGCATCGCGGCGGCGAACTGGTCGCCGCAGTCGCAGCGGGTCGACGCGAACACGTCGCCGGTCAGGCACTCGGAGTGCAGACGGGTCAGCGGCACCGTGCCCGCGACCTCGCCGTACACGAGCGCCACCTGCTCGTGCCCGAGCGCGTCCAGGTAGCCGACCGCGCGGAACTGTCCGTACGCCGTCGGCAGCCGGGTCTCCGTGACCCGCTCCACCAAGCTCGCCAGGTTCGTCATGCCACCCTCTCCCGTCTGCGGACGAGCATCAGCGCGCCCGGCAGGCTAGCCACCAGCCCCAGCAACCCGTAGGCCACCGCCGCCGTCAATCCCTGCGCGGCCCCCAGCCCGGCGGCGGCGAACATCAGCGCCGTCACACCCTCCCTCGGGCCCCACCCGCCGACGTTCACCGGCAGTCCCATCGCCAGCAACGCCACGATCACGATCGGCAGCAGCTGTTCCGGCGACTGCGTGGCGCCCGCCGCCTTCATCGCGATCAGGAACAACGTGACGTGCCCGGCCAGCGCCAGCGCCGACAACAACGCGATCCCCGGCCACGCGTCCCGCGCCAGCAGGCCGCTGCGGATGTCGTCGACCGTCCGGCGCCACCGCGACCCGGCCCCGATCCACCGCCGCGCGGCGAGGTAGGCGACCACCAGGACCGCCACCCCGGCCACGACCACCACGCCGACCGCACGGGCGGGCCCCGCCAGCAACACGACGACCCCCGCGGCGATCACCACGGCCTGCCCGGCCATCCGTTCCAGGACGACGGCCCGCACACCGGCGCCGACGTCGCCTTCCTCCTTGCCGTGCTCGACCGCGCGCTGGACGTCGCCCAGCACCCCCGCGGGCAGCACCGCGTTCAGGAACAGCGCCCGGTAGTAGTCCGTCACCGCCCGGCCCAGCGGCAACCGCAACCCCAGCCGCCGCGCGACCAGGCACCACCGCCACGCGCACAACACCGTCGTGGCGAGACCGATGACCAGCGCGGCGAGCAGGTCGGCGACGCCGATCACCCGCAGCCCGGCGACGAAACCGCCGGTGCCGAGCTTCCACACCAGCGCGACGACGATCCCGACGCCCACGGCGAGCTTGAGCCACGCCCACAGCTTCCCCCCGCCACGGCGGTTCGGCACGCCGCCGCACACCTCGTCGGCGCGCGCTGCCCGTTCCGGGAGCGCGACCGCGGCCGCTGTCACCGAAGCACCCCCGCGAGCCGCGTGGCCGCGGTGGGCCAGTCCTCCACCTCGCGCGCCCGCGCCGCGGCACGCAGCCGGTCCCGCAGCTCGGCGTCGGTGAGCCAGCCGCGCAACGCCCGCGTCAGCGCGGCGACGTCGTCCGGCGGGACCAGCAGCCCGGCCCCCGGCCCGAGCGTGTGCGGGAGCGCGTCGACGTTCGTCGTCAGCACCGGGATGCCGCGCACCAGTGCTTCGGTGACCACCATGCCGAACGTCTCGCGCCGCGACGGCAGCACCAGGAGGTCGGTCTTGGCGAACGTGGTCTCGAGGTCGGCGTCCGACAGCGGACCGGTGAGGATCATCTTGCCCGCGATGCCCAGCCGGTCGACGAGTGCCTGCACACGCCGCGCGTGGCCCGGGTCGCGGCGCACGGAACCGACGCACACGCACGTCCACGGCAGGTCCGCGACGTTCGCCAGTGCCTGCGCCAGCACGTCGTGCCCCTTGCGCTGGGTCACCGACGCCAGGCACAGCAGCCGGTCGCCCGACTCGGTGCCGGGCGACGTCGGGGCCGGGTCCGTGCCGGGTGGGGCGGTCCGCACCCGCTTCGGGTCGAGCCCGTGGTGGGCGATCGCGCGGCGGGCGGCCCACTCGCTGGTGGCGACGACCGTGTTCGCGGCGCGCAGCACCTCGCGTTCGCGGCGGTCGAGCCCCGCGGCCCGCTCCGGCGGCACCCCGGTCTCGTCGGCGAGCTGCAGGTGCAGGAGCACGACCAGCCGCAGCCTGCGGGTGTGCGGCACCACGACCTCCGGCACCCCGCACGCCACCAGCCCGTCTATCAGTGCGACCGACCCGTCGGGGATCTGGCCGAGCCGGTCCGCGAGCGCGACCCGCGCCTTGGTGGACGGGGTCGGCCAGCGGCCGGCCACGGTCACCTTCTCCAGGCCCAGCAGATCGCACATGCGCCGGTCGTAGGTGTTGCCACCGCTCGCGACCGTCACGTCGTCGATGTCACCAGGCACCACGAAGGGCGTCACAACGACCGCCGGTAGCTCGCCCAGGCCACATGGGACTCACGCAGCGTCACCGATATCTCGGACAGCCCGCGTGCGCCGTCGCCGAGCGATCCGTTGTGGACACGGTCGGCCAGCCGGTCCGCGATCACCTTCGCGAGGAACTCGGTCGAGGTGTTCACGCCCTCGAACTCCTCGACCTCGTCGAGGTTGCGGTAGTTCAGATCCCCGAGCACCGCACCGAGTTGCGCGGTGGCGAGTCCGATGTCGACCACGATGTTGTCCGCGTCCAGTTCGGCGCGGGAGAAGGTGGCGTCCACGACGAAGGTCGCGCCGTGCAGCTTCTGGGCAGGCCCGAACACCTCCCCGATGAAGCTGTGCGCCACCATGATGTGGTCACGGACGGTGAGGCTGAACAACCTGCGCCTCCTACGCTCGACTCAGTCGCTGTCGTAGGTAACACGCAGGCAGGCCGAAGACGGTTCACCACTGATCAACGCGGGCAGCGCGGCGGGTAGCTCGTCGAAGCGGCACTCCGCCGTGACCAGCGCGTCGAAGCCCGGATCCGCGAGCAGTTCGAGTGCCGTGGCCAGGCGTTCCGCGTGGCTGCGCGGCCGGTTCGGCGACACGGCCCCGACCTGGCTGGCGCGGATCGTGAGGCGCCGCGAGTGGAACCACTCCCCCAGCGGCACGGCCACCCGCCGGTCCCCGTACCAGCTCAGTTCGACGCACACGCCTTCCGGACGCAGCAACTCCAGCGCCCTGCCCAGCCCGGCATCGGACGCACTGGCGTGCACGACGAGGTCGCAGCCGTCGAGCGCGTCGCCGGGCAACGCGAAGTCCACCCCGATGGCCTCGGCGATCTTCGCTCGCGACGGGTCGACGTCGACCAGCTGCACCCGCACCGCGGGCAGGCGTCCCAGGATCGCGGCGACGGACGACCCCACCATGCCGGCGCCGACGACCGCGATCCGGTCCCCGACCTGGGGCGCGGCGTCCCACACGGCGTTGAGCGCGGTCTCGACGGTGCCCGCGAGCACCGCACGCGCGGCGGGCACCGCGTCGGGCACGACGGTCACCGCCGCCGACGGCACGACGTAACGGGTCTGGTGGGGATACAGGCAGAACACGGTCCGGCCGACGAGCTCCGGCGGTCCACTCTCGACGACGCCCACATTCAGGTAGCCGTACTTCACGGGGGCGGGGAAATCGCCCTCCTGGAACGGCGCGCGCATCACGTCGTGCTGGCTCGCGGGCACCCGGCCGCGGAACACGAGCGCCTCGGTGCCCCTGCTGACCGCGGAGTAGACGGTCCGCACGAGCACGTCACCGTCGCCCGGCGCCGGCAGCTCAACTGGCCTGATCTCGCCTCGGCCTGGCTCGCGCAGCCAGAACGCCCGCTCCATCGTCGCCCCTCCCGGCTCTCGCCACGTCCCAGCGGACACCGTATGCCATGCCGGGGGCCAGGTCGGTGAACGACGCCTGCACCTCCGCCGCCGCGTCGGCGTAGACGGTGACGCCGCCCGTGGCGGAGCCGAGGTCGCGGGGCTGGACGTGCTCGAACGTGATGATCCGCGCCGGGACGCGGCGGCGGTCGAAGCGGACGCGCAGGTCGAGCGTGGCGCACGGGTGCTCGAGCACGCGCACGAACCAGGGCCGGGTGTGCTGGTCGCGGCCGAGCTTGGCGCGCAGCGCGAGGTCGTGGGACTGCCCGTGCTGCAACGGTTCCGGCAGGCGCAGCGAGTAGCCGGGCCGCCGGTCCGTGCGGGGCACGAGCGTGCCGCCGTGGAACAGGTCCACGGCGATCGCCGCACCCGGCACCGTGATGTCCACTTCGGACAGATCGTCGACGTCGGCGACGATGCGGCGCTGTTCCAGCACCTCAGGGCGATCCCGGTCGAGGGCGAGCGTCACGCGCAGTTCCTCGTTGTGCCACCGGGTGGCGCCGTGCGGGACGGCACCCGGCCTCGGCGCGAACGCGGCCGCCACCTGGGCGAGGTGGTGGATGCCGTCGTCGATCCTCCTGCGCGCCGTGCGCGGGTCGCGGTTGAGCTTCTGGGCGGCGAGGTTCACCCGGTCCTGGTAGAGCGGGAGGCGGGCGTCCGGGGCGATCGCGAACGCGGCCATCACCGCCAGCCGCAGGTCCGGCGGGAGCTTCTTCGCCCAGCTGCCGAGCCGCTCCCCCACCTTGTTCCGGATCTCGGCGGGGCCGTCGGAATCGGTGACGTCGCAGACGGTCCGCAACGTCGTGCCGACTCTCTCGTCGATACGGCTGACGAACAGGCCGCGGCCCTTGCGCAACAGCTTGAGATCGCTGATCAGGTCCGTCAGGACGGCTGTCATCCGGGCTCTCCTCCCATACCTCACCTCGTCCAGTCGCGTGGCGACGGCACAATGTTTCCCGCGCGACATGGATGAGAAGTGGATGGAAACCGCACGCCCGGATGGCACGAATTCACCGGCGAACGCGGTGGACCGGTCAGTTCTTGGCCGATTCGGCGACGCGGGCGTGGAGGCGGGCGCGGATCTCGTCGGGGGTGTACGCACGGCGTTTGCGCTCAGCACGCGCGACCGCCACCCCGGTCGCGGCGACTCCGGCGAGCCCCGCGAGTCCGACGATCTTCCACCAGCGCACGGGCCTAGGCTACCGGTGTGGCACTGGCACTGGACGAGGCCGTCGAACTCACCCGTACGGGTGATGTGTGGCTGTTCCGCGGCAGCACCGCCGCGGACCGCACGATCCGGTTGACCACGAACAGCCCGGTCAACCACGTCGGCATGGCGATCGTGATCGAGGACCTGCCGCCGCTGATGTGGCACGCCGAGCTGGGCAAGTCCCTGCGCGACCTGTGGACCGGCGCCCACCACCGCGGCGTGCAACTGCACGACCTGCGCGCGGCTGTGGTCCAGTGGACGACCCGCTACCGGCAGCTGGCGTGGCTGCGCCAGCTCGACCCGGCCGCGGACACCGCGATGGAGGACGCCGCCCTGCGAGCCGTGGCCCGGCTCGACGGCACGCCGTTCCCCTCGACCGCCCGGTTGTTCTCGCGTTGGCTGATCGGCCGCGCGCCGATCCCGCGCACCCCGGCGTCGGACGCGAAGCTGGAGACCGCGTACTGCGCGGAGGTCGTCGCGCTCACCTACCAGGAGATGGAGCTGCTGCCGACGAGGCGCCGAGCGAACTGGTTCGACCCGGGCCGTTTCTGGAGCGGCGACGACCTCGAACTGGAGGGCGGCGCACGCCTCGGCGCGGAGATCGCCGTCCGGTAGTTTCACGGTGGCAGGGCGGATTCACCGGGACGGTGAAGGTCACCGCGGGCAGCGCGGCCGTCAGTTTCGGGAACTCGGCCGTGTGCGCACCGCTGATGCTGGTGGCCACCTTTCCGCCACTTGGGCGGGAAGGTGGCCGTTTTGTGGGTCAGCTGGTGAAGTTGACGTCACTGCAGAAGTAGTACGACTGGTCCAGGTGGCTTGCCTGCCAGATCGTGTACACGATGTGGCGGCCGGTGCGGTCGCCCGCGTTCACCGGGATCACCGTGTTGCTCTGTGGTGGTGTTCTGCCCACCTCGGTGACCAGTTCCAGGTCCGACCACCGCAGCGGTTGTGTCAGTGGGTCGAAGCCCTGTCTGGTGATGTAGACCCGGTAGTAGTCGGCTCCGTGTAGTGCCTGGTCGTAGACGTTGACCGTGAAGTCTCTCGGCTTGTTCGCCGCCTTCCAGTCGCCGACGGTGTCCATCGCGGCGTATCTGCCGTTCTGGGTGCGGCCCGCGGAGCACAGCTGTCCGTCGGGGATGACGGCCTGGTGGTTGCCCGCCACGTTCTCGCGGTACAGGCCGTTCCAGTTCCACATGGCGTTCGTGTCGGCCTGCCATGCCTGCCAGCACATCGGGTCCTCGGTCGCCATGGCGGGGTTCTGGAAGTCGCTGCCCCAGCGCTGCCAGCAACCGTAGTTGCGTGACGGCGGGTCGGTCGCGTTGCCGTGGCCGGACGCGGGCAGCGCACCCGTGACCAGCAGCGCGGCCGCCGCGGCCAGCACGGTTGCCGCTCGGGCTCGGATGGACATCCTCTCTCTCCTTTCCTGGCCGGTCACAGCGGTGGGTACGCGTTGCGCAGCAGCTCCTGGAACTGGGCGGAGAACCAGTGCCCCGACAGCGGGGCGTCCGGCAGCGAACCGGGCGGGTTGTTGCCGTTCAGCGGGTTGCCCTCGTACGTGGGGTCGCACATCCGGTCGAAGCCCTTGCCCTCGTCGTTCGGGATCTCGCGGCTCGCGCCGTCCGACTCGCCCGGCGGCTTCATCCACACGAACGCGTCGATGCCCGACGCCGGTGCCGCCGCCGGTCGTTCGCCGAGGCCCGCGCCGGACTGGTTGCACCAGTTGCCCTTGTGGATGCGGCGGTCGATCCGGCCACCGTTGACGTACTCGTCCACCGACGTCAGCGGGCCCGGGCCGGTCGGGCGTGTGCTGCCGCCCCAGCCGTTGCGCGAGGTGTCGATGAGCATGCCGACGCCCGAGTCGAACCCGGCCTGCACGAGCCGCTGCCGGAACGCCTGCGCGAAGGACAGCTCGTCGACGTACCGGTTCCAGTCGACCCACCTGGACTGGCGCACCGACGTGCCGTTCACCGTGTCGTCGATGGTGTAGTGCGGCTCGCGGGTCGGCGAGTAGTTCGCCGTGTTGGTGATGAACCCGTGCACGTTGGCGGTCGTGCTGCCCTCGGCCCGCGCGGCCTGGGCGAACAGCTCGGCCGACGCACCGAAGTTGTCGTCCCAGCCGATCCAGCCGTGGTGCGCGGCGTCGAGGTAGTTGTAGACGTTCTCGATCGCGCCGAACTTGGCGAGCGCGTAGCCGATGCCCTTGACGTAGTTGCCGTTCTGCTTCATCACGTCGCACGCGGGCACCGCGGTCGGCCTGCCGGAGGTGTTGGTGACCAGGTTCGGCAGCGAGTCGATCTCGACGACCGTGACGATCCGCAGGTTCGCGTACGCCGGGTCGGCGAGGATCGCCGCGATCGGGTCGATGAACTCCGCCTTGTACCTCGGCAGCTCCTCGGGGCCCAGCTCACCGTTGGACGCCAGCGCGGAGCAGTCGCGGCCCGGCAGGTTGTAGACGACGAGCTGGATCACCGTCGGCTGGCCGCCGGACTGGGACACGGCCTCGTCCAGGTGGTCACGCAGGCCCATGCCGCCGTTCACGCCGTTGATCGCCGCGATCCGGTCGAGCCACACACCGGTCGGCTGGTTCGCGACGCGGCTGCCGCCCGGCTCGGCGGCGGCCTTGGCGGACCACTCGGGGTTCACGTACACCTTGGCCCCCGCGTACGGGTTGTCCACGCGCGGGGCGGGTGCCGCGGCGGCGGTGGCCGTGCCGGTGAACAGCGACACCGAAGCGAACGCGACGGCGACCGCCATGCCACGTATCAGCCCCTTTCGCGGGGCGCCTCGTACCGAGGCAGAACGCATGATGACTCCTTTGTCGTGAGATATTCGGGGAGTATTTGGGAACGCTCCCAGCGATCGACTGTAACGATCCCGTCGGCAATCGCGAAGTCCGTTGGACCCGTCCGTGGCGCGACGATAGGACGGAACGTGATTCCGTTGTCTGGTAAGACCTTTTCCCATTGCTCCGTTCAGGAGGCGTTCAGTGGTCGATGCGCACGGTCCGAGCGTGTCCGGCGCCACTGCCGCCGTTCGCCCGGCGACGTTAGACCATTGGTGCGAACTTCGTGAATCGTTGCCGAACGAGAATATCGGCGAGCACCACGGAGGTGCCCGCCGATATTCTCGCCGCGTATTTCAGGAAGTGGCCAGCTCGTACGCGCGCTGCGGTACGAACTGCCCGGCGGGTGCGATGCAGCCGTCGGCCTCGCCCGGCAGCTTCACCCACAGGAACGCGTCGATCTGGCCGTCGCCGGTGTTGGTGGTGCTCGGCGTACCGATGCGGCGACCGGGCGGGTCGCACCACTCGCTGCCCGCGGGCCCGTTGCCGTTGCGGCTGGTGTCGACGACCGCGCGCAGCCTGCTGTCGCCGAGGTTGCCGAGCACCGCCTTGGCGAAGGCCACCTCGTCGGCCGTGGTGCGGTAGTTCGACACGTTGGTGGAGATGCCGTCCGCGCTCGCGAAGATGTCCGCGGCCCGCAGGCGCGCGGCGGCCTCGCCCGGTGACAGCCACGCGGAGTGGCCGATGTCGAAGTACACCCTGGCCTGCGCCGACCCCGCCTTGAGCCGCTTGCCGGCGTACGCCATCGACGCGCGGGTCTCCGCCTGCTGGTTCGCGTCCTGGCAGTTGGTCATCAACGGCAGGACGTCGGGTTCGAGCACGATGTACGCCGGCCGCCCCGCGAGCCCGGCGGCCACCTGGTCCACCCACGCCCGGTAGGCGCTGTGGGACGGCGCGCCGCCCGAGCTCGCGCCACCGCAGTCCCGGTTGGGGATGTTGTAGACGACCATGATCGGGATCCGGTCGGCCGCGGCCGCCGCGCCGACGAACGCGTCGACCTCACCGCGGACCGTGCTCGTGTTGGTCGTGGTGAACCAGCGCGCCTGCGGCACGTTCGCGATGCGGTCGCGGATGACCGCGGCCCGGCCGTCGTTCGGGTTGGCGGCGACCCAGCGGGCCGCGTTGGTCTGCGGGTCGACGTAGAACCCGGTGGGCGCGGCCTGCGCCGGGTCCGGGTTCGCGGGGACCAGCGCCAGCGCGGCGAACGCCACCACCGCCGTTTTGAGTATGTACTGCCTGAACACCATCCATACCTCCGGAGAAATCCGTGTGGAACTGGATGGGAGCGTTCCCAAATGTGCCCGCTGCCTGAGTGTGCACGGTTCGCCACGCGCAGTCAAGGAACCGCGGCGTGGGAAGGCTCCCAGTATCATGGCGGAATGCGGGAGTGTGCGGGGTGAGCGAAGGACGACGGTCACGGGCGAGCGGGCGCCCGACTCTGGAACAGGTGGCGATAGAGGCGAACGTGTCGCGCGGGACGGCGTCCCGCGTGGTGAACGGCTCACTCGAGGTGAGCCCGTGGGCGCTCAAGGCGGTACAGGACGCGATCCGCAAGCTCGGGTACGTGCCCAACCAGGCGGCGCGCAGCCTGGTGACCCGGCGGTCGGACACGGTGCTGCTGGTGGTGTCGGAGTCCGAGGACCGAGTGTTCGGCGAACCGTTCTTCGTCAACCTCGTGCGCGGCCTGAGCCAGGAGCTGTCGTCCACGCCGCTGCAGCTCAACCTGATGATGGCCAACACGGCACGTCAGCACGGCAAGGTCGAGCAGCAGGTGCGCAACGGCCACGTCGACGGCGTCATCCTCATCTCGCTGCACGGTGACGACCCGCTCCCCCGCAACATCATCGCGGCGGGCGCCCCGGTGGCGCTGAACGGCAGGCCGATGTCCGACATCGGCGCGGTCCCGTACGTGGACGCGGACAACGAGTCGGGCGCGCGGACCGCCGTCGAGTACCTGTACCGCCAGGGCCGTCGCCGCATCGCGACGATCACCGGCCCGCAGGACATGGCCGCCGGTATCGACCGCCTCGCCGGCTACCGGGCGGCGCTGCGTGGCAAGCGTGGCGTGACCCGCCTGGTCGCGGCGGGCGACTTCGGCCAGGCCAGCGGCGAGTCGGCGACCAGGGAGCTGCTGGCGAAGGACCCGGAGCTGGACGCGGTGTTCGCCGCGAGCGACCTGATGGCGGCGGGCGCGTTGAAGGCCCTCCGCGCGGCTGGTCGTCGTGTGCCGGACGACGTCGCGGTGATCGGCTTCGACGACTCGGATCTGGCCCGCAACACCGATCCCATGCTCACCAGCGTGAGCCAGCCGATCCCGCAGATGGGCCGCGAGCTGGCGAAGCTGCTGATCACCCAGTTGCGGGACCCGGACGCGAAGCTGAGCCCCGTGATCCTGCCGACCGAACTGGTGTGCCGCGAGTCCGCGTGAACAGCTCGTCGCGGTGGGACCGCGGCCGGTTCACCAGGCCCACCCTGCCTGGTGAACCGGCCGCACCCACCTTGGCTAGCTCGTCGTGCACCGCTCCCCGTTGACCGTGAACGCGGTCGGCGCGACGTGCGCACCGGACTTGCTCGCGTTGAAGCCGACCGTCACCGACGCGCCCGGGGCCACGCGCTTGTTCCACTCGACGGCGTCGGCCCGCATCGCCCGCTCGGTCTGCGCCCACGTGGCGCTCCACCCGTACTGGAGCCGTTCGTCGCCGGAGAAGCCGAACTCCAGCCGCCAGCCGTCCCACGCCGTGGTGCCGGTGTTCGTGATCGTCAGCTGGGCGGTCAGCCCGGTCTGCCACGTCGACGCCGCATAACCGACCTCGCAACCGCCCGCCGACACCGGGGGCACGGTGTGCTCGGCCGTCCAGTTCGACAGCCACGCGAGCGCCGAGTTCCAGTTGACCGTCACCTCGTTCAGCGAGTACGCCTCGATGTGGTCGACCCAGCACCGCTGCGCCGGGCAACCCTGCAGCATCCGCTGCGCCACCGGGTCCTGCAGTGCGCTGTTCGGTCCGCCGGACAGGGCGCCGGGCGGCGCGATCGGCAGCGACGGGTCCAGCTGGTTCGCCCAGTGCCGGTGGTGCACGTTGCGCACCGGCTGGTCACCCCAGCCGGACACGTACGAGTAGTTCACCGGGTTGCGGCCCAGCAGGTAGTCCATCGTGGCGAACGCGCCGTCGCGGTACTTCGGGGTGCTGGTCAGGTCGTAGGCGAGGCCCAGCACCATGCCGTTGTTGGCGACGAGGCCGTTCGACCCCCACTCGTACCCGCCGTCCGCAGTCCGGTACGGCGCGGGGTGCCCCATGCCCGCCATGTTCGCCAGGTGTGCGTCCGCTGTGGACAGGACCGCCGCGCGGATCCCGTCCGTCGGCAGGTCGCCTGGGGTCAGCAGGAGCGACACGTCACCCAGAGGACCCGTCGAGCCCCAGTCGAACCCGCGCACGCTGAAGCTCTCGCCGCCGAACAACGGCGACCCCTCGACGTCCGTGCGGTACCGGCCGGTCGTCACGTACAGCTCGGCCGCCGCCCAGTAGAACTCGTCGGTCACCGTCGGGTCGCTGTAGGCGCCGCCGCCGGTGCCGTCGTTCGGGTCGGCGATCCGGTTCGGGTTCGCCTTCGCCGCCGCGTACGCCTTCTCCGCCGCGGCGAGCGCGCGGGCCGAGAACTCCGCGTCGTACGGCGCCCACAGGCGCGACGCCTGCGCCGCCACGGCCGCCAGGTTCAGCGTCGCGGCGGTGCTCGGTGCGGACAGCCGCCGGGGTTGTGCGTCCTCGTGCGGCAGCGTCGGCAGCCCGGTCCACTGCTCGTCGTGGATCTTGTGGTGGGCCATGCCCGCGAGCGGCTGCCCGTCGGGGACCTGCATGCTCAGCAGGAACTCGACCTCCCAGCGCGCCTCGTCCAGCACGTCCGGCACGCCGTTGGCCCGCTCGGGGATCGCGAGGGTGCCGTCGCCGAGCGCCTCCTCGTCGCCGACCAGCGCCGCGCGCTCGTAGCTGTTCTGCAGCTGCCACGCGGAGATGCCGCCGTTCACCACGTACTTGCCGTGGTCGCCCGCGTCGTACCAGCCGCCGCGGACGTCGAGCGTGTAGCCGCAGTTCAGGTCGGCGCGGCACGGCACGTCGTCGTCACCGCGGTTGGGCGCCACGTTCACGTGACCGGCGGGCCGCGCGTACTCCGTGCCCACGTACTGGGCTTCGATCGGGGTGCCGCTGCGCTGGTGGTAGAAGAACGCGAGCGAGTCGTACCGCAGGTCGGTCATCGCGGTGGCGGAGATGTCGAACGGGTGGCTCACCTCGTCGCCGACCGCCAGCGTGTAGCCGGTGCCCTGCCGGTCGAACGAGGAGAAGTCGATCGCGTGGACGTTCTCGCCCGACGCCGCGTCCCGGCCGAGCGGGGTGGTCTGGCCGGTGGCGACGGACGTGCCCGCGCTGTCGCGCAGCGTCCACGGGAGCGGGGTCGTCGCGTCGGTCGCGAGGCTCGCCTTCTTCGGCAGGCCAGGCACGTAGGCGACCTGGTTGACCCGCAGCGGTGCGGCCGGTTCCAGTCCTCCCGGCGGCAGCACGCCGCCGACCAGCGACACGTTGTCGACGCAGACCGTGTTGTCGAACGACTGGCCGCCGAACCAGAACGCGAACTGTCCGTTGCCTGCCGCCGGGAAGTCCAGTGTGGAGTCGAAGGTGAACGTGAAGGTCTGCGTGACCGGCGTGACGGTGACGTCGGTGCGCGCGATCTGCCGGTACGGCTCGACCGCCTCGCCGGCCACCGCGGAGATCGGCTGCTCGACGGTGGACCTGGCGTCGAACGTCAGCGTGTACGACTGACCTGCCTCGTAGGGCACGCCGTTCTGGCCGGACAGCGCGTCGTAGCCGTTGGCCGTGCCGCCGGTGACGTCGACGCAGTACTCGCCGCCCGTCACCGAACCACGTGTGTTCGCGCCCGTCCACCACGGATCGGCGCTTCCGGAGGAGAAGTCGCCGTTCACGAGCCGCTCGTACTCGGCTGCTTCCGACGCCGCTGAGGGCGCTCCCGGTGCAACCGCGACGACCGCGCCGATGACAGCAGGCAGCAGTAAGCGCCGCCATTTCTTGATCACCACGTCGTGATCCTTTCGGAGTCCGATTCTTTGGGAGCGCTCCCACAATCTAACGCGACACCTCGCGACACGGAAGACCGTCACTCAGAATGACCTCCCACGGGAACTTTCTCACTCGTTTGGCCCCGTTCGCCCGATGCGGCGGCCGCGCTATGGTGCCGGGACTGGGAGCGCTCCCAGTGCTGTCAGAAAGAAGGCACCATGACACGGAGAAAGGCAATGAGGGCGGTCCTGGTCGTCGTCACCATGATGGTGGCCGGCCTGCTGACCGTGACGCTGAACCCACAACCGGCCGCCGCACACGGCGCGATGATGAAGCCCGGGAGCAGGACGTTCCTGTGCTGGAAGGACGGCCGGACCGAGCAGGGCAACATCGTGCCGAAGAACTCGGCGTGCGCGGCGGCGGTGGCACAGAGCGGGGACAACTCGCTCTACAACTGGTTCTCCGTGCTCCGTTCCGACGGGGCGGGCCGCACGGAGGGTTTCATCCCGGACGGTCAGCTCTGCTCGGGCGGCAACCCGAGCTTCGCGGGCTACGACCGCGCGGGGAACTGGCCGCAGACCCACCTCACGGCGGGCGCGAGCTTCGGCTTCTCGTACAACGCGTGGGCCGCACACCCCGGCTGGTTCTACCTGTACGTCACCAAGGACGGGTACGACCCGAGCCGGCCACTGCGGTGGGACGACCTGGAGGACCAGCCGTTCCTGACCGTGGACCACCCGCCGGTCACCGGCCAGGTGGGCTCGGAGAACGGGCAGTACCAGTGGACCGGCGACTTCCCCACGGGCAAGTCGGGGAAGCACGTCATCTACTCGGTGTGGAAGCGGTCCGACAGTTCGGAGACCTTCTACGGCTGCTCGGACGTCGTGTTCGACGGCGGCAACGGTGAGGTCACCGGTGTCGGCGAGGTGGACGACCCGCCGGACTCCGGCGAGCCGCCGAACGGCGCGTGCACGGCGTCGTGGGCGACCACCGGCTCCTGGAACGGCGGC
This sequence comes from Actinophytocola sp. NPDC049390, assembly GCF_044466355.1. Lineage (NCBI taxonomy): Bacteria > Bacillati > Actinomycetota > Actinomycetes > Pseudonocardiales > Pseudonocardiaceae > Actinophytocola > Actinophytocola sp. NPDC049390. The sequence continues at coordinate 668,401 of NZ_JBITMQ010000001.1, read as the reverse complement.
TACCAGGCCGAGGTCACCGTGCGGAACCCGGGCACGACCACGCTGAACGGCTGGCGGGTCGGCTGGGCGGTGTCGAACGGGACCACGATCACCAGCGTCTGGAACGGTTCGCTCACCACGGACAGCCTCGGCAGCCAGGCCACGGTGAGCAACGCGGGCTGGAACGGGTCGATCCCCGCGGGCGGTTCGCAGTCGTTCGGCCTGACCGCCAACACGTCGGGCACTACGACGGCACCGACCCTCGCCTGTTCGAGCCCGTAGCCTACCGGCCCCATTGGAGCGGCGGCTTCAGTGGTGCCCGTGCTCCGGGTTCGCGAACACACAACCCTCGACGTCCGCGGGCACCTGGTGCACGCGGGGGTCGGTCGTTTCGCACCGGAAGTAGTACAGCCCCAGCTTGGCGGTGCCGAGAAAACCCTGCGACACGGCGAACCCGTTGCCGAAGGCGAACGCCGGCCCGTCGGCGATCTCGCCCGCGCTCATCGCGTCGCGCCACGATTCCTGAAATTTTCGCTGCTCATCGCCACTGAACAAGACAAGTCCGACCACCGGGAATTCCGGTGAGACGCGACAGGTCGCCCATTCCGAGACGTGCGGTGAGATGCGCGCGGCGATGTCCGGCCCGACGAAGTCGGTCAGCTCTCCAATGGCACGTGCCCTGACCTGCGCGCATTCCCCTGCCGTGTCTTCCATCCAGTCGACCAGCTCGTCCATTGTGGTCAGCCGCGCGCCCAGCGCCTCGGCGCCCCTGGCGGCCGTCGGCGTGGGCGCGGAACAGGCCGCGAGCACGCTCGTGGAGATCAACAATGCGGTGGCGAGACGCCTCATACCTTTCTGCTCTACTCCGAAATCGCATCCGCCACAAGCTTTCCCACCGACGGCGGATTCCACTCTTCCCAAATGAGCGGATCGAGCGTTACCCTTCTGGGAGCGCTCCCAGCCCTCAGCGAGGAGGCACTCAGTGCGCACCCCTGCACCCCTGCTCACTGCGCTCGCCGTGCTGGCCGGCCTGCTCGCGGCACCCGCGACCGCGCAGGCCGCGCCCGCGTTCAACTACGGCGAGGCGCTGCAGAAGTCGATCTGGTTCTACGACGCGCAACGCTCCGGCGACCTCGGGGCGGACAACCGCGTCAACTGGCGCGGCGACTCGGCGCTCACCGACGGCGCCGACGTCGGCATCGACCTGTCCGGCGGCTTCTACGACGCCGGTGACCACGTGAAGTTCGGCCTCCCGTTCAGCGCGAGCATGACCATGCTGGCGTGGGGCGCGCTGGAGGAACCCGCGGCGTTCCAGCGGTCCGGCCAGCTCGCGCCGCTGAAGGCGAACCTGCGCTGGGGCATGGACTGGCTCATCAAGGCGCACCCGCAACCGCAGGTGCTGTACGGGCAGGTGGGCAACGGCAACGCCGACCACCAGTGGTGGGGCCCGGCCGAGGTGATGCCGATGGCCCGCCCGTCGTACAAGATCGACGCCGGCTGCCCCGGCTCCGACCTCGCGGGTGAGTCCGCCGCCGCGATGGCCGCCGCCTCGATGGTGTTCGCCGACGACCCCGCGTACGCGGACACCCTGCTCACGCACGCCAAGCAGCTCTACACGTTCGCCGACCAGCGACGCGGGCGCTACAGCGACTGCATCACCGACGCCGCGAACTTCTACCGCTCGTGGAGCGGGTACGCCGACGAGCTGGTGTGGGGCGCGATCTGGCTCTACCGCGCCACCGGCGACCCGGCCTACCTCGCGAAGGCCGAGGCGGAGTACCCGAACCTGTCCAACGAGCAGCAGACGAACACGAAGTCCTACCGGTGGACGATCGCGTGGGACGACAAGGCCTACGGCGCCTACGTGCTCCTGGCCGAGCTGACCGGCCAGGAACAGTACTTCGCGGACGCCAACCGCTGGCTCGACTACTGGACCACCGGCTACAACGGTCAGCGCATCCGCTACTCCCCCGGCGGTCTCGCGCACCTCGACACGTGGGGCTCGCTGCGGTACGCGGCCAACACCGCGTTCGCCGCGCTGGTGCACAGCGAGAACGTCACCGATCCCGAACGCAGGGCCCGCTACCACGACTTCGGCGTCCGGCAGATCAACTACACGCTCGGCCAGAACCCGCGCAACGCCAGCTACATGGTCGGGTTCGGGCAGAACCCGCCGCGCAACCCGCACCACCGCACCGCGCACGGCAGCTGGACCGACAACATCCAGGAACCGGCGCAGAGCCGCCACGTGCTGTACGGCGCGCTGGTCGGTGGCCCGAGCGCGAGCGACAGCTACACCGACAGCCGACAGGACTACGTCGCCAACGAGGTCGCGCTCGACTACAACGCCGCCTACACCGGCGCGCTCGCCAAGCTGTACGACGAGTACGGCGGCACCCCGCTCGCGAACTTCCCGGTCGCCGAGACCCCGGACGGCCCGGAGATCTACGTCCAGGGCGCGGCGACGCAGCAGAGTTCGACGTTCACCGAGGTGAAGCTGTACGTGGTGAACACGTCGGCGTGGCCAGCCCGCGCGGTGTCCGGCGGGAAGGTCCGCTACTACTTCACCCTCGACGGCACCACGACCCCCGCGCAGCTGACCGTCACCACGAACTACAACCAGTGCGGGCCCGCGTCGACGCCCAGGCAGCACGCCGGGACCGTGTACTACGTCGAGGTCGCGTGTCCCGACGCGATCATCCCGGGCGGGCAGTCCCGCTACCGCAAGGAGATCCAGGTCCGCGTCACCAGCAGCGGCACCTGGGACCCCAGCAACGACTGGTCCTACTCGGGCCTGCCATCCGGTGGCGCCCAGCCGGCGATCACCGACCGGATCGTTCTCACCAACGCGGCCGGCGCCGTCCTGTGGGGCAGGGCCCCCGACGGCGCTCAACGTGAGTCAGCGCAGGGTGGTCCCTCCGCGCGCTGACCGGCCTGGCGGGGGGGGGGGGGGTGGGGACCCCCCGGCCCCCCCCCCCACCCGCGAAGGGGGGGGGGGGGCGGTGTTGGGGGGGCCCGGGCCCGTTGCCGTGAGCGGG